>CAJAKX010000106.1 GCA_903940425.1 uncultured Opitutia bacterium
GCCGGGCGGCGAGGAAACAGATGCAGGAGCAGCGGGGCCCGCACGGCGAGCGGGAACGGTCCCACGGCCCGCCGCCGGGCGAACAAAATCCGCCTCCGCCCGACACGGGCGGGCAGCCATCCGCACCCTCCACCCCGGGCGACAAAGGCGTCGGAACGTAAGACGGCCCCGGTGGCGACCAGCGCCATCGCGTCCGGCTGCGGTCGTGCTGCACGGCGGGAAATACTGCGGGCTTGCCGACGGACGGACCCGCTGGTTTCCTCCGCCACATGGACCAACCGCTGGCGGGCAAGAAGATCATCCTAGGCGTGACCGGCTCCATCGCGGCCTACAAGGCCGCCGATCTCACGAGTCGGCTGGGCAAACTCGGGGCGGAGGTGACGCCGGTGATGACGGCGGCGGCACAGAGATTCATCACCCCGCTGACCTTGCAGACGCTGGCGCGGCAACCGGTGGCAACCGACCTGTGGGACGCAGGCAACAGCTGGCGCCCGGGGCACATTGAGCTGGCCGAAAAGGCCGACCTGCTGCTGGTGGCGCCGGCCACGGCGGACGTGATCGCGCAGTTCGCCGGCGGCCTCGCACCGGATCTGCTGAGTTCGCTCCACCTCATGGCGCGCTGTCCGGTGCTGATCGCCCCGGCGATGAACGGCAAGATGTGGACCCATCCCGCCACCGTGGCGAACGTGGCCACGCTCAAGGCGCGCGGCGTGGAGTTCATCGGTCCCGAGGAAGGCATGCTCGCCTGCGGCTACGAGGGCCTCGGCCGCCTCTGGGCCGTGGACGGCATCGTCGAACGGGTGGTGGCCTTGTTGGCGGGCTGAGCGGAGACTGGATTTACGGGGAAGGGGTTGGCGCCGCCGCCTTGCCGGCGATCTCGCGCGAAAGAATGGCGCGCTGCGTCGGATAGGCGAACTGCTGGTGGACGGCATCGTCGAGCGGGTGCCGCATGCTTGACTCACTTATGGGTCGTGGAAATAGATTTCCGCCAGAAAGGTACATCACATGCCAACAAGTCAGTCCGACAAGGCCATCCGCTTCCGCTTGCTGCATCAGGGACCGGGTGCCTTCGTGATTCCCAATCCGTGGGATGCCGGCTCCGCGCGAATCCTCGCCGGCCTTGGCTTCCGGGCGTTGGCGACGTCGAGCTGGGCAACCGCCGCCGTCCAAGGCCGGCATGATGGCGAACTGACGCGCGCGGAGGCGCTGGCGCAGGCACGTGTTATTGTGGCCGCGACCGACCTGCCGGTCTCGGCCGATCTGGGCAATGGCTTTGGCGACGGCCCGGCGGAGGCGGCAGAGACGATCCGGCTTGCCGCCGAAGCCGGCGTGGTGGGCGGCTCGATCGAGGATGCGACGGGCGACAAGGGCAGACCGCTCTATGACCTCGGGCACGCAACCGAGCGGGTGGCGGCCGCCGTTGAGGCGGCGCGGGCGCTGCCGTTCCCATTCACCCTGACCGCCCGGGCGGAAAACTTCGTGCGCGGCAATCCCAATCTGGATGACACGATCAAGCGCCTGCAGGCTTTCGAGAAGGCTGGCGCCGACGTGCTGTTCGCGCCCGGTCTGCCCGATCTCGCGGCGGTGCGCGCGGTCTGCGCCGCCGTGTCGAAACCGGTCAATTTCATGGCGGGGATCAAAGGGAAGTCGTTCACGGTGGCCGAACTCGCGGCGGCCGGAGTCCGGCGGATCAGCCTGGCGGCGTCGCTTTACCGCGCGGCGCTGACCGGCCTGCTGAATGCCGCCCGCGAGGTGAGCGGGAAAGGCACTTTCGGCTACACCGAGCACTCCATAACTTCCTCGGAACTGGACGGCTTTCTGCAGCGCTGACGCCGCCGGACGCGGAATGACGGCCATTCCGGGAGCCTCCGCCGCTTCTTGCGGGTGCCGCGGGGACAACTCATGGCGTCTCCCTGCAACGGGACGGCCCTGGGCATGGACGCAGGTGCGGCACACGGGAAACAGGTTGCCAGGGCCGCGAAAAATAGGTGTTGCAGTCGCTACCCGGCGGCGCACCTTGCGCCTTGGCCAGGTCCCATGCATGGACAGGCGCGTGAACTCCGCCAGGACCGGAAGGTAGCAACGGCAGCGACGTTCTGCCAGTGCCGTGGGGTGCCTGGCCGCTTTTGTTGGATTTTTGATTTGCGATTGCCGACTGCCGATTTGGAGTAACCGGACGTGTCCACGACTTATCAGGTCATCGCGCGCAAGTGGCGGCCCCAGACGTTCGACGAGATCGTCGGGCAGGACCATGTGGTGCGTACGCTGCGGAACGCCATCACGCGGAACCGCATCGCCCATGCCTACCTGTTGGTGGGACCGCGCGGCACCGGGAAAACCTCCACCGCGCGCATTTTCGCCAAGGCGCTCAACTGCAGCGGCGGACCCAAGGCCGACTTCGATCCCAACGACCCGATCTGCCAGGCCATTGCCGAGGGATCGTGCCTGGACGTGATCGAGATCGACGGCGCGTCCAACAACGGCGTCGAGCAGGTGCGCGAGCTGCGCGACACGGTGCGCTATGCGCCTGCGCAGGGCCGGTTCAAGGTCTACATCATCGACGAGGTGCACATGCTCTCGGCCCAGGCGTTCAACGCGCTGCTCAAGACGTTGGAGGAGCCGCCGGCGCACGTGAAATTCGTCTTCGCCACGACCGACGTGCAGAAAGTGCTGCCGACGATCATCTCCCGCTGTCAACGGTTCGACTTGAAGCCCATCACCGTCGAACTGATCGTCGAGCGGCTGCAGAAGATCGCCTTGGCGGAGAAGATCAAGGTGAGCGCGGCAGCGCTGGCGAGCATCGCGCGCATGGCCGACGGCGGCATGCGCGACGCACAGTCGATCTTCGACCAGATGATTTCGTTTTGTGGCGCGGACATCAGCGAGGTCGACGTGCTGGACGTCTACGGCCTGGTGTCGGCGGAAAAGATCGCTGAGCTGGCCGGCGCGCTGGCGGCGGGCGATCACAAGAAGATCATCGGAATCGTCGACGACTGCGACGAGAATGGCCGCGACCTGTTCCGGCTGCTGGTGGACTTGCAGGCGCACGTGCGCACGGCGCTGCTGGATGCGATCGCCCAGGGCGGGCAGAGCGGCGCCCTCGGCGGCGCCCCGATGACAACCGAGCAGCTCACGCGGCTGCTGGACGGGTTGCGCGAGGGCGAGCTGGCCGTCAAGCATGGCCTGACCGAGAAGATCAATTTTGAGGTCACGCTCCTGAAGTCCGTGGAGGCCAGCCGCGCCCGGGCGCTCGACAGCCTCATCAAGGAACTTTCCGCGCTGGCGGGGCAGGCTCCCGCGGCCGAGGCCGGCGAAGGCGAAAAAAAAAAGACCTGATCAGTGAACTCGACGCGCGACTCCGGGCGCGCGCGAATTCCCCGGTTCCCGACGCCGTACTCCCAACCCCGGGAGGGGAAGGCGGAGAAGAGGCGGTGGCCACCGGGTTGCCGGAACGACGCGCCAGCGACGAAATGGAGGCGCCATTGCCAGCCGTCCCGGCTTCCGATGACGAGGCGAAGGATGAACTGCCACCGGTGGAGGAGCTGGTAAAGCGCCTCCGGCCGGAGGTACTGGAGACGCTGGACGAACTTTTCCGGGCGAGGTGGACAGACGTAAAACGGGTCCAGCAGGGCGCGTTGAAGACCGACCAGGGTTGAAGGGGGGCGCACCGGCGGCGGCCTGCGCCGGGGGGGAAACAAAACCGGCTGCCTGGCGGCAGCCGGTTTGAAAAAGGATGGCGAGCAGGGCTCGCTCCTTGAATCCGTCTTTCGATCAGACGTCGTAGTAGAGGTGGAACTCGTAGGGATGCGGGCGGATGCGCAGGGCGTCGTATTCGGCGCGCTTCATCTCGATGTAATTATCGAGGAAGTCCTTCGTGAAGACATCGCCTTTGAGCAGGAAGGCATGGTCGGCCCCGAGCGCCTCGAGCGCGCCTTTCAACGAGTCGGGCACGGTCGGAACCTTGGCGAGCTCCTCGGGCGGGAGATCGTAGAGGTTCTTGTCCAGCGGCTCGCCGGGCTTGATCTTCTTGAGGATGCCATCGAGCCCGGCCATGAGCATGGCGGCGTTGGCGAGGTAGGGATTCGCCGCCGGGTCGGGCGGGCGATACTCGGCACGTTTCGCCTTCGGATTCGGGCTGTAGGTGGGGATGCGAATGGCGGCCGAGCGGTTGCGGGCGGAGTAGGCGAGATTGACGGGGGCCTCGAAGCCGGGGACCAGACGTTTGTAGGAGTTGTTCGTCGGGTTGCAGATCGCGCAAAGGGCGGGCGCGTGCTTCAGCAAGCCGCCGATGTAATAGAGCGCAAGGTCGCTCAGGCCGGCGTAGCCGTTGCCCGCAAAGAGGGGCTTGCCGTCCTTCCACAACGACTGGTGCGTGTGCATGCCGGAACCGTTGTCGCCGAAGAGAGGCTTGGGCATGAACGTGACGGTCTTGCCGTGCTTGTAGGCCACGTTCTTGCACACGTACTTGTAGACGCACATCTTGTCCGACGTCCGGAGGAGGGTGTCGAAGACGATGTCGATCTCGGCCTGGCCCGCGGTGGCAACCTCATGGTGCTCGCGTTCGATCGTGACGCCCAGTGCCTGCATCGTGAGGATCATCTCGTTGCGGATGTCGATGAGCTGGTCGGCCGGGGCGGCCGGGAAGTACCCCTCCTTGTGCCGGATCTTGTAGCCGAGGTTGGCGGAACCGTCGTTTTCCTTCTCCTTGCCGCGATTCCAGATGCCCTCAATGGAGTCGAGATGGTAGAAGGAGCTGTTGGAAGTCGTGTCGTAGCGGACGCTGTCGAAGATGAAGAACTCCGCCTCGGGTCCGAAGTAGGCCGTGTCGGCGAGGCCGGTGCTCTTCAGGAAAGCCTCAGCCTTCTTAGCGATGCCGCGCGGATCACGGTCGTAGACTTCGCGCGTGATCGGGTCGATGACGTCGCACATGAGGCTGAGCGTGGTATTGGCCGCAAAAGGATCGATGAAGGCGGTCACCGCATCGGGAATGACTAGCATGTCCGACGCGTGGATGGCCCTCCAACCCCGGACCGAGGAACCATCGAAACCGAGCCCCTCTTCGAAGACCTTTTCGGTCAGCTCGTTCGTGGGCACGGCGAAATGCTGCCATGTGCCGAGAATGTCGCAGAGCTTGAAGTCGACGATTTTGACTTCTTTGTCCTTGGCGAATTTGAGTACTTCCTTCGGTGTCATGTAGGTGTGTCCTTTTTCTGTGGGTTGGGAGAAACAGGGTTGAGATTTGTGTGAGTTCGGCTGTCCGGTCAAAAGCAAAGCGGAACGGCAATTGGGGTCGGAAGTAGCACGTCAAATGCCAAGCGCCCTTGGAGGATGAATTTTGTTCATAAATGACCAGTTGGTGATGGCAGGGAGGGAAGCGGGACCGGGGATGCCGCCGTCGGCCGGCAGGAGAACAGCTGGGGAAAAGCGAAGCGTGCCGGCGGTGCGTTCTCCATTCGCCCATGGCCGCACGGGGCGGCACCGCCGTTTGTCGTTTACGCAGCGGCGATCGCGAGGTGGCTGACGGCCGCGAAAAGCCGCTGGCGCGGCCGACTGTCCCAAGCGCTTACTTCAGGATCATTTCCTTCACCGTGCGGCCGCCCGGGATCATGGGCAGCACGTGCTCGGTGTAAGGCACGACCACGTCGAGCACATAGGGACCGTCATGGTCGAGCATCTCCTGGATCGCCTGACGCAGCTGGTTTTTCTTGATCACGCGGCGGCCCTTGACGCCGAAGCCCGCCGCGATCTGGACGAAGTCGGGATAAAGCGCGTCGGGATTGTCGGGACTGCCGATGTTGCTCTCGTCGCCGAGGATGGTGTTGCCGCGCACGGAGTCGTAGAAGCGGTCCTCCCATTGCACGACCATGCCGAGATGCTGGTTGTTCAGGATCATCGCCTTGGCGGCGATCTTCTCGATCTTCGCGGTGGCGAGTTCCTGCACGTTCATGAGGAAGGAACCATCGCCATCGATGTCGATGACCTGCCGGTCCGGACAGGCGACCTTGGCGCCGATCGCAGCGGGATAGCCGAAGCCCATCGCGCCGAGCCCGAGCGAACTGATGAAGTGGCGCGGCTGGGCAAAATCGTAGTGCTGCGCGGCCCACATCTGGTGCTGGCCGACGCCGGTGGTGATGATGGCGGCGCCCTTGGTCAGCTCGAAGAGCATCCGCACCGCCTCTTGCGGCTGGATGTGCGGGCTGGCCTCGTAGCGGAAGGGATAGTCACGCTTCCAGGCGCCGATCTGTTCGTGCCAGGCCTTGGTGTCCGGGGCGCGGAATTTCTGCGCCGCCATCAGCTCGTTCAAGCGGCCGATCGCGTACTTGATGTCGGAGCAGACGGTGTGGTTGACCCGCTTGTTCTTGTTGTGCTCCGAGGCGTCGATGTCGATGTGGACGATCTTGGCGTGCGCGGCGAACTTGTGCACGTCGCCGGTGATGCGGTCATCGAAACGCGCGCCGAAGACCAGGAGCAGGTCGCTCTGGTCGACGGCCCAGTTGCCGTAGGCCGAGCCGTGCATGCCGAACCACTTCATCGACAGACGGTGCGTCTCCGGGAAGGCGCCCAAACCCATGAGCGTGGTGGCCACGTGAATGTTGGTGCGCTCGGCGAACGCGAGCAGCTCCTTGCTGGCACCGGCCGAGATGATGCCGCCACCCGCATAGAGCACGGGTCGCTTCGCCTCGCCGATCAGCTGGATGATCTGTTTGAGCTGCTCATCGTCGGCGTGGGCGGTGGCCGTGGCATAAGTGCTGCGGAACTCGATTGTTGACGGATAGACCGGCGTGAACTTCGCCTGTTGCACGTCCTTGGGAATGTCGATCAGCACGGGGCCGGGCCGGCCGCTTTTTGCGAGGTGGAAGGCTTCCTTGAAGATGCGCGGCAGCTCGTGGACATCGAGGACGAGGTAGCTGTGCTTCACGATCGGCAGCGTCAGGCCGTAGATGTCGGTTTCCTGAAACGCCATCTTGCCGATGTATTTCGAGTATACCTGGCCGGTGATCGCCACCAGCGGGATCGAGTCCATGTAGGCGTCGGCGATCGCCGAAACCAGGTTGGTGGCGCCGGGGCCGCTGGTGGCCATGCACACGCCGACCCTGCCGGTGGCGCGCGCGTAGCCCTCGGCCGCAAATCCGCCGCCCTGCTCGTGACGCGGCAGGATCACGCGGACCTTGCCGGAACGGGCGAGCGCTTGATGGAGTTCCAGCGAACTGCCGCCCGGATAGGCAAAGATCACCTCGACGCCCTCCCGGACGAGGCACTCAACGACGGCATCGGCGCCCTTGATTTCCGGACCGTTTGGCATCGCGGGCTTGGCGGCGGGCAGGGGGGATTTTTTCATGGTGCGCAGGTTTGAAAAAGCCAGCCACTAAAGACGACCGTTTTCCAGA
Organism: uncultured Opitutia bacterium; assembly: GCA_903940425.1. GTDB lineage: Bacteria > Verrucomicrobiota > Verrucomicrobiia > Opitutales > Opitutaceae > Fen-1467. The sequence continues at coordinate 7,389 of CAJAKX010000106.1, forward strand.
GTGGCAAGCATGGTTTTCCGGGGCGGATACCGGTGGCGCATAGGCTTCAAGTCTGTCCGCTGTCCGTCAGCCGGCATGCGTGGGCGCTGAACCCGGCGCCAAAGCTCGTGAGCCAGAGGTCACCCGCCGGAGCGGGATGCGTCCGAAGATGCTCCTCGAGAACGAAAAGCACGGAGGGGCTGCTCATGTTGCCATGGGCATTGAGCACGGCGTGGCTGTCCGCCAGCGAGTACTCCGGCAGGGTGGCGCCGATGGCATCGAGCACGTCGCGGCCGCCGGGATGCACGAGCACGGCGGCGGGCGGTGCGGCGCGCTCGCCGGCGAAAAGCTCCGCCACCATGGAGGCGGCTGCCGCGGGCACGGAACGGTCCAGCAGGTTGCGCAGCTTCCCCTGCCGGATTTCGAAGCGGAGTAGATCGCGTTTTTCCGGCCGGTGCAACGAACGGAAACCGTGGCACCGCAGACCGGTCGGTCCCGGCCGCCCGCGCCAGACGGTGGCGGCGGCTCCATCGCTGAAAAGGCACGCGCTCACCAGCACGCCATGATCGTCATCCAGATAAAACGCCGCCGAGCAGACTTCCACCGCCACGCAGGCGACCACCGCCTCGGGCTTGGCGGCCAGCAGGTGACTGGCCGCCCGCAGTGTCGGAAGCGCCGCCCCGCAGCCCAGTCCCACCAGATCGTGCAGAATGGCATCGCGCCGCAGACCGAGTTGTTCGGCGACATAACTGGTCACCCCCGGGCAAAGGTAGCCCGTGCAGGTGCAGAGAAAGAGCGCGTCGAGTTGCGCCGCCTGCAGGTCTGCCTGCGCCAGCGCCTTGCCCAGGGCCTCGCCGGCCAGGCGCGGCGCCGCGCGGCGAAACGCGGCGTTCAATTCGTCCTCGGTCAGATCAAAGACCTGCCCGATGTCGTCCACCGCGAAGTGGCGCGTCGCGATGCCGCTGTCGCCGGTCAGGATGGAGCGCAGGATGAGCTGCGAGCGCC
>CAJAKX010000107.1 GCA_903940425.1 uncultured Opitutia bacterium
CGCCGGCACGCTGCTCAAGGGCTCCGCGCACAACGACCTCTTCGAGAACCGCGAAGGCCGGGTGCGCACCCGGACCAACCGCAGCGGCGGCGTGCAGGGCGGCATCAGCAACGGCGAGGAGATCTGCTTCCGCGTCGCCTTCAAGCCCACCGCCACGATCCTGCAGCCGCAGAAAACCGTCGACGTGGCGGGCCACGCCGCCGAATTGAAGGGCCGCGGGCGGCACGACCCGTGCGTGCTGCCGCGCGCCGTGCCCATCGTCGAGGCCATGGCCGCGCTCGTGCTCGTCGACCACTGGATGCGGCAGGGCGCGCAGAACCAGACCTTCAAGTTCTGAAGCCTCACGCTAGGTCCGCAAGGGGCGCGAGGATTGGCCCAGACTCGCAAACTTTGCGTTTCTGGCGTCCTTTGCGTGAGAAAAGATGAGCTCTGAAAAACCCCTGGTGTATCTCATCCTCGGCGCCGCCGGCTCGGGCCGGCGCGAAATCGTGGCCGATCTCATCGCCGGCGGCCTCGCCGCCGGCTCTGCTGGCCAGCAGCGCGCGCTCGCCCTGCTCCCGGCCGACGAACGGGCCGGCGAGGCCGACGCCCGCCTCGGCTCCCTTGCGCGCTGGGCGTGGACCGACGGCCGCATCGAGTCGCCGGACCTCGCCGGCGCGACGCACGTGTTTCTCTTCACCGACGGCCGCCGCAATCCGGTCGACCAGGTCGAGGCCTTCCAGGCGTGGCTGGCCGCGAGCGGCGGCGAACTGGCGCGCATCCTCTGCATCATCCACTGCGGGCTCGTGGCGCAGCACAAGGAGCTGCTCGCGTGGTATGACGCGTGCGTGCACTTCGCCGACGTCGCGCTGCTTAACCGGCGCGAGGGCGTGCCCAACAAATGGATGTCGGATTTTCAGGGACGCTACGCCGCGCAGTTCCTGCCGTGCCTGTTCGAGCTGGTCAAGGCCGGCCGCGTGGAAAACCCCGCGCTCATCCTCGAGCCGCAGGCGCGGCGCATGTCGCACGTCTTCGACGAGGAGCCGAACTGGGAGGTCACCGGCGCCGGCGGGAAGGAGGCGGACGAGGAGGAGATCGTGGCGCAGCCCGAGGAGGATCCCTACCTCCAGCGCCGGGAGGGCGGCCGGCGCATGAAGGAGATCCCGGACGTGGCCAAATACCTTGCCTGAAAATCGGCGGAATTCGCCGCACGCGTTGCGCTACACTGGGCGAAAACCTTCCGCCATGATCGATGCCACCTTGCCTTCCGCTCCTCCCGCTTCGCTGCCGTCATCCCGCGTGATGTACCAGGCGCTGACCCGCCGCGATTCCGCCTACGAGGGCGTGTTCTTTGCCGGCGTGAAGACGACCGGCATCTTCTGCCGTCCCACCTGCCATGCCAAGAAACCGCGCGCGGAGAACGTCGAGTTCTTCGCCTCGGCCTCGGCAGCGCTGCATGACGGCTACCGGCCCTGCCGGCTGTGCCGGCCGATGGACCGGGTGCAACCGCCGCCGCCGGTGGTCGCGAAACTGCTGCGCGCAGTGGAGGCCGATCCCGCCCTCCGGCTGACCGACAAGGAACTCGTGGCGATGGGTGTCGATCCCTCAACGGCGCGGCGGCGGTTCCGCGCCTACTACGGCCTGACCTTCCAGGCTTATCAGCGGGCCCGCCGCCTGGGCCGGGCGCTGCACGAGGTGCGCGCGGGCCGGCCGGTCATCGACGTGCAGCTCGACGGCGGCTACGAGTCCACCAGCGGATTTCGCGCGGCGTTCCTGCGCCTGTTCGGCAAGCCGCCGCGCGGCGCGCGCGCCGCCGACTGCCTGCTGGCCCGGCGCATCGACACGCCGCTCGGCAAGATGCTGGCGCTGGCCGACGGCCAGGGGCTGCGCCTGCTCGAATTCGTGGACCGCCGCGGACTGGAGAACGAGATCGCGCACCTGCGCCGCCGGCTGCGCTGCGCCGTCGTGCCGGGCACGAACGCCGTGCTGGAGGCAACGGAGAAACAGTTGCGGCGCTACTTTACCGGCGGACAGCTCGAGTTTGACCTGCCGTTGGCGCCGGTCGGCTCGCCGTTCCAGCAGAAGGTGTGGGCGGCACTGCGGCGCATCCCGCCCGGCGCCACGCGTTCCTACGCGCAGATCGCGGCGGAGGTCGGCCGCGCGGGCGCGCAGCGGGCCGTCGGCCGGGCCAACGGCTCCAACCTCCTCAGCCTCGTCATTCCCTGCCACCGCGTCATCGGCTCGGACGGCTCGCTGACCGGCTACGGCGGCGGCGTGTGGCGCAAACAGCGCCTGCTCGATCACGAACGCGCGCATGCCGGTCCCGCTAAGGCCTGAAAACTGCAGATTCCTGGCAAATCTGAAGTCGATCCCAAAACCGGCAAAAGAAGCCGTAAAATCTCAGGTCCGAACCGGGCACGGGTCGCAGGCATCCCCGACGCGCCGCCCGGTTGGGACAATTCAAACGGCCGCCGGGCTGTACGGACGTGCGGGACCGGTCTGCGTGCGGGCGTGGATGAAGCCGGCCAGACTGGCGACACTGGTGAAGGCGCTGTGCGACTCTTCTCCGCTGCGAATCGCGATGCCAAACTCTTCTTCGACGCAGATGGCGAGTTCGAGCGCGTCAAGGGAGTCGACACAGAAGCTGCCGCCCATGAGCGGCTCGTCGTCGGCAATTTTGTCCGGCTCGAGTATGTCGAGCCTGAACATGTCGGCGATGAGATACTTCAGTTGCGATAGCAGCAGGTTTTGATCAAGGCGGCGCTTTTTCACCCTGCGAGTCTATCGCCAAATGCTGAAAGCAGTCATGGGGTATAACCCTCGGCGGGCGCGCCCAAGGAGCAAGGTGGGGCGGGACCCCATCGACTTTCCGGTCCCGCCCTGCGATTGTGACAGTCGGGTGGATGGCCCGCCTGGCCCGGAAGTTGCCTATTTCACGCCGGCCGCGGCCACGGCCTTCACGAAGGCCTGCGCCTTCGCGGTGATGACGGCCCAGTTCTTCTCCTTGAGCGCCTTGCCGTCGACCAGTGCGCTGCCCGCCGCGCCGGCCATGGCGCCAGCCTTGAGAAATTCTCCGATGGTCTCCGGCGTCACGCCGCCGGTCGGCACGAGCTCGATGTGGGGCAGGGGCGCCTTCACCGACTTGATGTAGGCCGGGCCGAAGAACTCGGCGGGGAACACCTTCACGGCATCGGCGCCTGCTTCCCACGCGGCAACAATCTCCGTCGGCGTGAGCGCGCCGGCAAACACCGGCACGCTGTAACGGCGGCAGAGGGTGATCACCGCGGGCCGCAGCGCCGGCGTGACGATGAACTTGGCGCCGGCGAGGATGCCCGCGCGCGCCGTCTCGGCGTCGAGCACCGTGCCGAGGCCGAAGAGAAAATCCGGCAGCTCCGCCGTGGCCTTCTCCAGCATCGGGATGGCGCCCGGCGTGGTCATGGTCAGCTCGATGCTGGTCAGCCCGCCGGCGGCGAGGGCCCGGGCGCAGTCGAGCAGGCCGTTGGGACTGTCGGCGCGGATGATGGCGACGACCTTCTCGGTTTTGATCTTCGCGAGGACGGCTTCCTTTTTCATAAGCGGCGGTCAGTCTGGCGGCCGGCCGGCCCAAAGGGAAACCGATTCTGCGTCCGCTATAACCCCAGCATGCTTAAGGATGGCCTGCCGAGCCGAAGCTCGTAGGGCGAAGGCTGGCGTGCCGTTGATTCTGGATTGCCATTAATGGAGGAATTCCAGGGAATGGAATCCCCCTATGCAATTCGCCCTATCTGGACTTCCCACGGAGTCCATCGAACATCTCATTTTCGCGATTCGCGGCCGGCGCATTATTTTCGACGCCGATCTCGCGCGTATTTACGGTATCTCCACCAAAGCCCTCAACCAAGCGGTCAAACGCAACCGGGAGAAGTTTCCCGAGGACTTCATGTTTCAACTGACACCGGGAGAGATGGAGATTCTCCCGCGACCAAGGTCATCAAGTGCCACCGTGAGGAACCGGTCACAATTTGTGACCGGTTTCCAGAAACACCGGGATCCCCGGTTTCCACCGTTCGCCTTCACGGAACACGGCGCGATCATGGCCGCCAACGTGGTAAATAGTCCGCGGGCCATTCAGATGAGCGTGTACGTGATACGGGCTTTTGTGCGGATGCGGATGGCGTTGGGCAGCAGTCGGAAACTTGCTCGCAAACTGGCGGCGTTGGAGAAGGAACTGAAGGCACGGCTGGATGTGCACGAAGCCGCGATTGTGGATATTCTGCAGCGGATTATGAACCTCTTTGATCCGCCAGCCCTGCCGGAGCCGAAACGTCGCGAGATCGGTTTCCATGCGAGGCCCCAAGAATCGGAACGGGCCAACAGCCGGAAACATTGAATCCAGGCGAATCAAGGTTTCCCCCTCCCGTCTCAGGCTTGAGGTTGCCACCATCGTGAAATCTTTCTTGCGCGGGTCGGGGGGTGCGTTACTCCTGTCCGTTCTCGCTGCGCCCAGGTGGTGGAACTGGTAGACACGCAGGTCTCAGAAGCCTGTGCTTAATAAGCATGGGGGTTCGAGTCCCCCCCTGGGCACCATGCTTCGCTCCTTCGGAGCTGCGCAGGGCGCCGCCAGTTTACGTTCCCGCGGCAGCGGGCGCAGACTGCCGCGCCAGCTCGAATCGCGGTCGCCAGTCCGGGTTCAAAGATTTGAACACTGACCCCGTCTGTCCCCTTCTAGTGCGGTCTGCAGGCCCGCGGGGTGAACTCAGGACTAGCCTGCCACCTTGCGAAATCAGCGATCCCAAGAGTTCCTAACGAAACACTAATGGAATCTCTATCTTTACTTTAACGCGTTGGCCAGCCTTGATCGCCGGAGTAAACTTCCACTGGCGTACTGCAGTCAACGCTGCTTCGTCAAATCGGTGATCTGTGGAGCTCACGACCCAGACTCCGTTTACGTCCCCAGCCTCGTCGACGATGCCTGCTACTACGACCGTGCCAGTCGCACCAATGCGCCTGAGTTCCGGGGAGGGAACCGGCGATATCTGTCGTTTTGCGACCGGGATTCTATCAACTTCGCTCAGCGCCAAAACGTTATCGACTTGGTCGGCCGCCTTTTTCGGAAAAGCCAAGCCCTGATTTGGATCAATGTTGGCAGCGGCACCATCGCTTCGTGCAGAAACCATATTGACGTTGGCCGTCGGGGTGATATCTTCCGTCGGCGGGGGCTCCGCCGGAGGAGCTTTGGATTGTTCCCTCAGACTGTCGGGCGCTTCCACCTCTGACGATAGAAACAGCCAGTGCCCGTCACGTTGGACGAAAACGTCTCGGAATTTATACCTGATGATCCTAGGCTGTCGTTGCTGGCCTGTCTGGAGGGTGATGTAGGCGGTCAGTACAGCGTGATCGTTCTCAAGCCGAACCTCTGGAGATTCAACTGCGAAAGAAATAATATCTGGCCGCGGCTTGATAGTCGACAAGTAGGCGGATCTTGAGAAAGGCCGACCGTGGTCAACCAAGGTAAACGCAGGATCCAGCATCGAGTCGATGCTTGAACGGTCCCCGCTCTTCGCAAACTCTGATATTTTGTTCTCAAGCGTGACGAGTTGATCAAGAAGTCCAGGGTTCTGAGTGTCCCCGTTAACGTCATTCTGCTGTTTAGGTTTGGGCGTAGACCACGATGGCAAACTTTTTCCAACTTCATCTAAAATCTCCGCGTCTTCGAGATAGATTCTATGCAGAACACGACTGAAAAAGTTTCCCCGATCGTGTCTTCCGATCCTGGCTCTGATGGTAATTCGCTGGCTATCCTTCAACGACAGGAACTCACCTTGATTGGCTGCTGATGGTATCGCTCGAATCTCTACTTGTCCAAACTCTAATGACTTGCCAGAACCACGCCTGAAGACAACAGTTCCGTCTTTTTCAATTTTCGCTATCTTCCAGCCAGCAGAGTCGAACTTGTATGTTTTGCCTATGCATTTTGCCGCGAAGCTTGCATCATTAAACGTCGACTCCGTACTTGTCCGCATTTCCGTGTGTTTACCGGTCTGGACGAATCTCGATCTTTTTTTCCCATTATTATCAACATATTCTTGATAGTAGCCGTCTGCTAGCTCTACAGGATACTGAACCTGTTTAGTTTCCGTGCAATCAGTTAGAATCCTGTCGAAATCCAGCCACGGTAATGACGCAAGCGCTTGCACCTTTGCATTGGCTTGCTCCGTCCGCAATGCCTCTTCTGCTTTCGAAACTTCATCCCGTAACTTTAACGCGGCCGAGTCATTAGGTTCGGATTCCAAGGCGGCAGTGAGGAACGTCTGGGATTCAGAAAATTGCGTCGCATCGATTGCCTCACGCGCATGCTTCATGGCTTGAACATACCGTTCGCTGAACAATTTCGCGTTCAAATTTGTTGTTACCCCTTCCACCACATTTAGCGCAAAGCCCAACGAAGGAGCATATCCGTTTAGGCGCACATCGACGACCGCACCAAGACCGACGGCGAGTTGTGCGAGGGTCAGCGGAGTGGTGCCTATCTCCTTCCCCTTGCGAAACACGGTGGCTCCTGGGGGGGTGCTTGTCAGGTGCACCGTCCCGTAATGGAACGCGAAGGAGTGCCTTGCTTGCTCCCTAGGACCTACTGTGATGTCGGCGCTCAGTTCGTTTTCCCCGTCAGTCGCAGTCAGAGTATATGGTCCGGGCTTTAGTTCGCGAAGGGTGATAGGGGTCCTGCCCACTTCCATTCCATTGCATGTTGTCGCCAGGCCAGATGGCTCACTGGTCAGCACGATTGAACCATAAGGGAACTCCGTCCTGCTGTTCGCAACGCTCCCGCGGTTAACCCATACGTTGGCTTCGAGCTTCCACCCCTTTCGCTCAACCCTTAGCTGGTAGTTTCCAACAGCTACGTCATCAATGCGGATCGGCGTTTTGCCGCTCCAATGCCGTCCGCCATTCCCATTCCGCCCATCTCCGAATAATTCAAAATCGGCATCTGGCGGATCGCAGCTCAGTTCCACGCTGCCGATATCAAGCTCAATCTTGGATTCAGTCGTTTGGTCACGTTGGATTCTGATGGTGCGACTCTCTTCATACTCGCCGCGACGGACGATCACCACGTAATCGCCTACAGGTAGTCTATCGACGCTGAATGGAGCTTGGCCTTGCCGCAAGATGGTATCGCCCCTTTTCACCAAAATGATAGCTGGCGTCGGATTCACCGTAACTGCAAGTCCACCTTTGCTGGATTCGAGAGGCAGTGTTCCAAGGTCCTTGTCGCCAAAAATCACCCAAAAATGTCGATCGAAAGTCTCGATGCCCGCAGATCGGACGTTCAACAGATGCCGCCCAGGCTTAATGCTCCGACCGCTAGAGAACTGGATTCCATCTACCGTGACAATCGGCATCAAATTCACCGCCTGGCGCTCTTCGTCTAGTGATAACGAATACGACAGCATGTGCCCTTGTCCGAGCCAGCTCGCGACTGTGAGCCCAAGGGCCAAAGCCAAGACCGCTACCAATGCTCCAATCACGTAGTGCTTCCTCGAAGGCCTCCAGACTTCGGCCTTGGCGCTAGAAGGGACAGCCAGAGATGCCGTCTTTGGCTCTTGCACCTCTATAGGCAAGCCAGGATCCAACTGACCTACATCGAGAACCGGCATCATTGGCGTAAGCAGAGCCTCTCCTTCAACCGGCTCCCTAGATTCCAGCTCACCCGTATTGACATCCGTGATCGTCGGAGGGGCAAGAGTCTGCCCTCCCACCGGTTCAAGGCGCTCTATGGTTTTCGGTGCTATGGATTGATTAATGTCACCAAGCGCATTCTCCCCTGTATAATTCTCAATAAAATTCCAAATAACCATGATCGGCAAGAAAAGGCCTGTCGCTATTGCGACCACGAGACTGACGCCACTAGCGACATTCTCACTGGCTCCAACGAACTCTCCAACCTTTGCTGCGGTCGCCTGAGCCTTTTCATGCCCTGTGACGCGCCCACCGAGGATCCGTCTATTGATCGCATATTGCGGCGGCCGCGCCGCCAAAAAATAGAGCGGCGCAAAGACCAAGCCTAAACAGAATATAAAACACCAAAGGATGCCGCCAATAATCGCAGCGGTGGTACTCCCAAAATAGCGCCGCTTTAACATCCGCGTCACCTCCCCTTTGATTCGCGTGATGTGATCTTTCAATTCTTGGTCTGTAAACTTGAGGCTCTCGGCCTTCGCAATGAAACTAAGAGCCTCGAGGACTTGTGCCTTCGAGGTAGCGTACCGACCGGAGAGAACTGTGCCTCCCTCAGGAACGAACGTCCAACTGTCCTGAGCGCTGTCGACGTAAGCGATGGCCAGCTCCCACTGGAAATACTCATTATCTGGATCCTCCCTTACGCATTGATCCAGAATGGGAATTGCTGCAGCGCTTCGTCCTTGCCGCAAAAACACGCGGCCGACGGCCGCGCGGAACATCGGGATTTCTGGAGCCATATCCGCAGCCCGCTTATACTGAGTCAAGGCTTCGTCTAGTTTATCCTTCTCGATGTAGATATCGCCTAAATCATAATAATAAAAGGGCTCGTTTGGCTTTAGCTTGATAGCCCGCTTGTATTCGTAGATCGCATCCTCAATATCTCCGAAACGAAACCGAGCCTCTCCAAGCAAAGCCCAGGCATCTGCATTTGCCCCATCGCGTTCCGTAGCTTTTGTGGCAACATACAGCGCATCAGCAACGTGCCCGGCCGACAGCAAGCGACGCCCTTCCGCGATCAGGTCTTTACTCGAGTCCAGCGAACTTTTGTCCGCCGACTCCGTGTCAGCTGGCGCAGAGCTAAGTTGGCGGTTATATTCTGCTCGTCTCGTTGGAGAAAGGAGAATCGTTTCGGCTTCTTGGATGGCCTTTACCATACGCTCTGCCTCCTGCCGGCGTTCGATTTGAGGCGCATTTGTACGGTTGCTCCAAAGGCGGAGCGCGTTGCGGATGGCCTGGCGAAGCGCAGCCTCTGTGGCGGTAGGCTCAACCGCGAAAAGCTTATAGTAGTTCTGCATATTGGTTAGGCCGTTATTGATGCGAGCACCATGGGTTTTGACGCAACGACATCAGGGGGACGATCTCCAATCAGAATAGAAAAAGCGTGTCGCTTGTGGGCATAAGATGCGTAACCACTTCCGTTGCGGCAGAGGATCTTCGCATGAAACCCTGTTGGCTAGGCACATTTCGGTAGAGACTTTCGTCGGCTACTGGGTATTCCAGCTAGATTTTCCGCCGCAATGGCTGCGCGTGACCTTTACCGTGCCTGTACAGGTGAAGGATCATCGGATGTTCTTTGTCCGTTGTTTTGGATTTCTGGCAACAGCGGCCGAGTACCTAGACACTACAAAGTTGGCTAAAGATCAGGACGTTCTTTTCATTTCGCGGAGTTTGTCATAGTAGCCCTCCCTATATTCCTGGATCTCTTGTTCTCGCTTCTCTCCTTCATTCTTAGATTCAAAAATCATATGTTTCGGGGGATCGAATTTGCCTTTGGCGGCATCTGCGCGGCCTTTTTGATAGTAGGCACTCATATTATTAGTTGACGGTTATCTTTGTGAGCTCGATGCGTTTTTGCTCCACGATTTCAGGGGCAAGATTTGCGCTGCGGACGAACACTGTGAAGGCTTCATCGAGCATCCGGTTCGTCGTAAGATCTTTGACCGATACACGGATCTGCCCATCGAGGTCGTATTCAAAGGTCACTTCGATAGGCGCACCCTTGGGGTAAGCGGGCAAAGAAATGGTAGCCTCGCCGACGACGTCGACATAATCGACGCATTCATCTTCGCCTTGCGTGACGCGGATCCTAACTTGCAGTTGGTTATCCGTAACAGTGTGAAAGACATCGCTCGCGCGACAGGGAATCTGGGTGTTTCTCCGGAGAATGATGGAGTTGAATGCGGATTCCGCTTCATTTAGCGCAATGACTCCCATGCTGTGAGAATTCACGTCGTGGGCGCTAACAATCGGCAACTGAACCCCTGGCGAGAGCGCCAGCGCGCCAACCTCTCGTCGGCAGAGCGCTCCCTGGACCGCCGCGCCGAGTGCGACTACTTCGTCGGGGTGAAGTTCGGAAGAGGGAGCTTTGCCGCTGACTTTGGAAATCAACCGAGGCACTCCTTGCATCCGGGTTGATCCACCAACAAGCAAAATCTTGTCAAGCTCCTTCCAACCTAAGCCAGCATCTTCAAGCACAAGTTCCATGATCGTGATCGTTCGCTGAAAGAGAGGCTTTGTAATCTCTTCAAATTCCGCGCGCGTGATTTGCGCTGTGACCGATTTCCCCCGAACCGCGAATAGCACGCTCGCCTTATTTCGGGTCGACAATGTCCTTTTTGCCAGTTCGCATTTCAGCCGCAGTTCGGCTTCATGTGTCGGGTCATCGAGCAGGTCTGGCCCGCCAGCATCTTGAAATGATTTGTTTAGATGCACCATCAGGGCGTTGTCCCAGTCAAATCCGCCGAGATTCTTGTCTCCCCCGGTTGCAACGACTCTGACTTGGCCGTCTCCAATTCGGAGAATCGTCACATCGAAGGTACCGCCGCCAAGATCGTAGATTAGGACAGTCTGCGAACGCCCCTCCTGATTCAAACCGTATGCCAAGGCCGCCGCCGTTGGCTCGTTGATTATCCGGATTACGTTCAACCCAGCCATTCTTGCGGCGTCCCTGGTGGCTTGCCGTTGGGCGTCGTTGAAGTAGGCCGGAACTGTGACCACCGCATCCGAGACCTGTTCGCCCAAAGTAACTTCCGCATCTTCCTTCAGACGTTTCAAGATGAGCGCGGAAATCTCCTCTGGAGAAAACGTCGATCCAGATTCAGTTCGAAATCTCCACTCCTTGTTTCCCATCTGTCGCTTGATGAACTGAACAACGTTGAGTGGAGACGAAGTGATTGCTGCTTTTGCAATCGTGCCGACGATGGGCGCATCGCCATCGAACAGAACAACAGAGGGAGTGATGCGTTCGCCTTCTCGATTTGGGATGATCTCCGGAATGCCTTTTTCGTTGACGAACGCGACTGCGGAGAAAGTTGTTCCCAGGTCAATGCCGATCAATGGCGTTCCTGTCGTCATGGGGTAAGTTTCTAAATGCAACGAGCGGGCGGAATATACCTCGTCGAAATTCATTAGTATGGATAAGAGGGGACTGGTAAAGGTGAAAATCCGCACTGCTCTGGGCTCGCGATCGTCCAATGTCATTGGTGAATGGCACTAAGTTAAGGTAATTGATCGTTGGAAATGTGGTGGCGGTTATTTCGATAAGTTGTTGATAATAAGCTTGATATCACGCCTGGATCTAGCCATCATAACCCAATGATGGACAAGACGTTGTATCTACGCGGGTTTTCGCATTTGCTGCACGGCAGCCGGCCGCATGCCCAAAGACTGGCGAGGGAGACGAACGCGCTCGACGGCTTGGCGGCGCTGGTGGACCGGTTCATTCCAGCGGCGCTGTTCGAGCCCGAAGGCGAGCAACGCCGCCGGGTGTTTACTCCGTGGGTGACGTTCATCGCCTTCCTCGGGCACCGTCGACACCTTGCGACAGTGGACGCCGCTGCTCGCTCCGACGATCTTCGCCTTCAAGCGTGCCCGACCGGCCAAATCGCCGCGAGCCCCGTGCCAGAAAACGCCGGCCCAAAGCCTATGCGCTGCTCACCCGCCCGCGCCGTCAACTGATCGCCGCTGCGCATTGATGTTCGATGTCGACGACAATCCACCTTAACTTAGTGCTATTCATGTCATGGGTCGGTCAATAATGCCGAGCTCGGCATAATGAAGTGACCCGTGACATCCAAAGCCTAACAGGTGGTCATTAAACTGATCGGCGGCTTCTCTACGGCGTGTCTTCAAACCATCGGTAACGGGGTTTGCGGCAAGAACGTCGTCGAGACACCATGAGCGTCGTTGAACGCTGGGATCCGTTCGCCATTAACGCTTGTATCCGCACGAAGGAAATTCCAGTCTTCCGTGGTTGCGTTTGTCACGATAATTAAAAGGTTAATCAATGATATGCCCTCGATGTAATGGGAAAAAGAAAGTCGACTGTAGCCATGGCGGCGGGATTGAAGGCATGAAGCAGAAAATGAGCTGCGATCGATGCAAAGGCAAAGGATGGTATTATTGCCCAATGTGCAATGGGACTGGGACCGTCGATAGGCCTCCGAGGAATCCGCCGAGATATTAGCTGCTCAAGGGCACGTGGGAGGGCTCTACCGGGGTGCGATGTAGTAAATTGGGACGCCGTCAAAGGTATATTAACTGCTTGAGCATTTTGATCCGGTTTTCGGATTGTGGGTTGGATGTCAGTGAACGAGCGCCGACATGTCTAAAAGGTGGAACAACCACAACGGGTTTGGGGCGGGACCCTAGACCCTCATCGGCAGATCTGTCGGTGATCCGTTCAATTCACGGTAGAGGGACCGACCGGCATCGGTGGCGTGCTGGCAAAATCTCGATCCATGCGAGCCAGTCCGAGGAACGCTCGGGCAATCGTTTTAACCTCATCCGGACTCAGGCGTTTGCCGAACGTCTTCTCAACGATGTATTCATGGAGCTGATTGTCGCGAATACAGCATGCGTTTCCAGTCGATCCCCATTTGGCCTCCACTCGCGCCGCAGTAAACACCAGAAGCGCCTGGTAATATGGGTCGACGTTTGGAGCCAACACGCGGACCCGATCTCGGATGCCGAGCATGCGAGCGACCAGTTGCCTGACCTCCGGTTTGTCGGTGGGTTTGCCATTGCAGACCAGTTCGCCGTGCCCATCGGCCGAAACGACACCGCGCCAGTTCTTTGAATCTAGCATGAATACTCCCGTGGGACCGACAACGATGTGGTCGAGATTCGCAGTCGGCGTCTTAAGGTCGTTGATCACAAAGAAGTCATCGGGGAAATCAGCCAGAATGCTGCCTACTTGAATCTCGCCAGCGGCACCGCGGCGCATGTCGGCGCGTCTCTTCTCCAGTCCTACGAGCTTCTTGTTCCCCCACCTATTCAAGAGCCACAGCGCGGGGAGAATCAGGATCACGACAAGCAGCCGAATCCAGGCGGGGACCAGACGAACAGGGATGAAACTGGCGAGAACCATCCCCTCGAGGACCGCCAGCAATGCGATGAACCCAACGGTCAGCAGCGCAATGCGACGAGTCTGA
>CAJAKX010000108.1 GCA_903940425.1 uncultured Opitutia bacterium
CGCTGCAGGTCGGCTGGCACGTCTGGCACAACCTGTCGTTCAGCCCGTTCCAGCGCGCCGAGGAGGACTTCACCGGAATGACCGCGTACGCGGATTTCCTCCGGCCGGCGCTCTACAATAATGTCGCGGGCAGCCGCCTTGTGAGTTTCGTGGACGGGGCCCGTCACAGCGTGTTCGGCGACCTGCCGCCGGACGCCACGCTCGAGGTTCTTTATCAGCAGCTCAACTATCACGCGGAGGCGCCCCATGACCACCTCGCCGCGACGGGATTGTCAGCAGATTATGTCGAACGCGAGACGCGGCGCGCCGTGGACGGTGTGGGCGGCACGGCCACGCAAATCTGGCCCGGCATCGACATCGACGTGCCCGTGGCCGCCGGTGCGAGTCATTGCACCCCGGAAGGCGTCCAAGCGGCGGTGAAGGCGGTGTTCCACGCCGGCGCCCAAGGCATCATCCTCTCGCGCAACTACACGGAAATGAAGCCGGAGAACCTGGCGGCCGCCGGAGCGGCGCTCCGGGAACTCGGGGTCATTCCGGGATAGCCGCCGGATTGGCGGACGCGACGGTTTTGCGGCGGGCGCAGGCCGGCCGTCTTCGTCCCGGCGCCGGGTCTGCATCACTCCAACAGACATTTCCTTTCGGCGTGACTTGCACGCCCTTGGGGAACCTGCTTTGGACGCATGATGAATGTGAAATGAAAGATGGTTCGCAGGCACCTATGAAAAAACTGACCTTCACTTTGTTGGCCGCATGCACGCTAGTGGCTCTTGCCTTGAGCGAGGAGCCCAGTCTCCAATCGCCCATCGTGGCCGGTGGCGGCGGCTTCAAGATCCAGCGGCCCGAAATGTATCGCCGCGGCTGGCTGGACCTGAACAAGAACGGCCTCAAGGACGTTTATGAGGATCCCGCCCTGCCGGTCGGAGCCCGCGTCGAGGATCTGCTCAAGCGCATGACGCGCGAGGAGCGCCTCGGCCAGCTTTGGCAACAGCAAATGCGGCCCGGGATCGACGAAAAGGACGGCGTCCTTGTCGCCGCCGGTGGCATCGGCTCCTTTCTGGGCGCGGCTCCCGATGCCGGGCTGCGCAACCGGCTGCAACGCCTGGCCGTCGAGGAATCGCGCCTGGGCATCCCGCTGATCTTCGGCTTCGACACGATTCACGGCTTCCGCACGATTTTCCCGATTCCGCTCGGGCTGTCCTGTGCGTGGGATGAGCAGCTCATCGAGCGCGTCGAAACCGTGGCCGCCGCCGAGTCGGCCGCCGCCGGCGTCGACTGGGTGTTCGCGCCGATGGTGGACATCGCCCGCGACCCGCGCTGGGGACGCATCGCCGAGGGGGCCGGCGAGGATCCGTGGCTCGGCGGCCGGATGGCGGCTGCCGCCGTGCGCGGATTTCAGGGAGCCAGTTACGCGCAGGAGGACCGCGTCGCCGCCTGCCTGAAGCACTACGTGGGTTACGGCGCGGCCGAAGGCGGCCGCGACTACAATACCACCGAGATCGGCCTGCCTATGCTGCGCAACGTTTACCTGCCGCCGTTCAAGGCCGGCGTCGACGCCGGCGCCGCGACGCTGATGAGCGCTTTCAACTGCCTCAACGGTGTGCCCGCCTCCGGCAACCGGTTCACGCTCACCGAGGTGCTGCGCGACCAGTGGGGCTTCAAGGGCTTCGTGGTAAGCGACTGGGCCGCGGTCAATGAGTTGATCCATCACGGTTACGCCGCCGACAAGGCCCAAGCCGCCACCCTGGCCCTGAACGCCGGCGTCGACATGGAAATGGTCAGCGACAGCTACCGCACGAGCCTGCCGGCGCTGCTCGAAGCAGGAAAGGTTTCCGCGGCGACGTTCGACGAGGC
>CAJAKX010000109.1 GCA_903940425.1 uncultured Opitutia bacterium
CCCGCTTGCGCAGCCTCGTGCTTAATCGGCGCTGGAGTGCCATCGCGAGCGAAAGCAACCGCCAGCGCTCAGCCATGCTTGAGGCCGGCTGGCTGATGGGCCGCGATCGCTGGTGGACGGGTTACGGACCGGGCACCGTCTCGCTGGTATATCCCCGTTATCGCGCCCGGCTTTCCGGCGGTGTGGACGATGTCCTGCAACTCCACAATACGCCCGTGCAGTTCTGGGCGGAACTCGGCGCTCCCGGCGTGATCGCCGCCTTGCTGCTGCTGGCCGGTGTCGCCGGCCGGGCGGGCGACTGGTGGAGGCGGCCGGACAGCTCTGACGCATCACCCCAGCCATCTCACCGCCTCCTCGCCCAGGCGGCCATCGTTGCCTTCGCCGGCTATGCCGTGATGTGTCTGATCGATTATCAACTCGATGTGCCCCTCTTCGCCACCGTCGGCGCCACCCTGCTGGCGCTGTTGTGGGCCTGCACCCTGGAACAAACCGGGGAAGGGATGATGACCATCACCCCACCGCCCGCCCGGCGTTCACTGGGAGTCCTGCTGCTCGCCGCGCTGGCGGTGATGCTCTGGCCCACGCTGCTCAACCTGCGCGCGCGGTGGTTGTTCGCCGACGCCGCCACCGCCCGCGAAGCCGGCCGGCCCGACGTCTTTGTCGCCGGCACGGAAAAAGCCGCTGCGGCCGCGCCGTGGGACGCCTTCTATCCGGTCCAGCTCGGCGCCTTTTACGGCGAGCAATATCTGCTGGCTGGCACCCCGGCGGCGCAGACGCGCGCCCGCCAACTGTGCGCGGCCTCGCTGAACCGCGCCCTCGCCATCAATCCCGATCAGGAATACTGCCACTTCAACCTCGGCTGGCTGTTGCTGCCGGAGGACCCGGCCGCGGCCGAGCCGCACTTTCGCGCCGCCGCCCGCCTGGTGCCCGACAAGGGCGGCGTGTACTTTGGCCTGGGACTGAGCCTGCTGGCACGGAATGAAAAATCCGCCGCCACCGGCGCCTTCGCGCTCGAGTGGCTGAACGATCCGCAGGCCATCACCTCGCCGTTCTGGAACCTGCCGCCACTGGCCGCCCTCCGCGGTGACGTGGCCGCGGCCCTGCACCGCGAAAATGCCCATTGGCTGGAACAGACCGGACTGCCCGCCGCAACCGGGCACCAGCTTCGCTATGTCGCGGCCCTGACCGACTGGTGGCTCGGGGCAACCCCTGATGTCGCCACCCTGGGACGCGAGGGTTCGCCCGAACCACGGCGGTTTTTCGAAAATCTCCGGCTGATCGATCAACGCATCTACGTTCCCCGGAAAGTCGGCGGAGGGCAGCCTTGGGAACAGCTTTATGCCGCCTGGCGCGACGCGACCCCCCTCCCCGCCGCGCCCGGGGATGCCCCGGAGTTTGTCGGAGCCGTCAACCGGCGCCTTCTCCGCGAGCGCGCTTCCTTCGCCCGCCTGCTGATCTCTCCGCCGGGTGATGATCCCGCCTTGGAACAAATCTCCCGGCGCCAGCGTCCCGCCTACAATGTGCTCATGCGCAACCAGGACGGTTTCTTGTTGAGCGATCTGTACGTCTTTCCCGAAAACCGCCTCGTGCAAAAATATGCCTCGTTTCTTTTCCCGTCCAAGGGCTATCTTCCGGGACGGATTCTGCTGGAAAGCCTGGATCGCCTCGCCCCAGCGCCGCGATGAACGGACTTGCGCAAAAATCTTTCCGCCAGCGCACGCTGCCCGCCGTGCTCCTCGCCGGCGATACGGGCTGCGTTTTTGCGGGGCTGCTCATCGGTTA
>CAJAKX010000110.1 GCA_903940425.1 uncultured Opitutia bacterium
AGGGGTTTTTCAGAGCTCATCTTTTCTCACGCAAAGGACGCCAGAAACGCAAAGTTTGCGAGTCTGGGCCAATCCTCGCGCCCCTTGCGGACCTGGCGTGAGGCTTCAGAACTTGAAGGTCTGGTTCTGCGCGCCCTGCCGCATCCAGTGATCGACCAGCACGAGCGCGGCCATGGCCTCGACGATGGGCACGGCGCGCGGCAGCACGCAGGGGTCGTGCCGCCCGCGGCCCTGAAGCTCGGCGGCGTGGCCCGCCACGTCGACGGTTTTCTGCGGCTGAAGGATCGTGGCGGTGGGCTTGAAGGCGACGCGGAAGCAGATCTCCTCGCCGTTGCTGATGCCGCCTTGCACGCCGCCGCTGTGGTTGGTCTGCGTGCGCACCCGACCCTCGCGGATCTCGAAGGGGTCGTTGTGCGCGGAGCCCTTGAGTAGCGTGCCGGCGAAGCCGCTGCCGATCTCGAACCCCTTGGTGGCGGGCAGCGAGAGCATGGCCTTGGCGAGGTCGGCCTCGAGCCGGTCGAAGACCGGTTCGCCGAGCCCCGGCGGCACGGCGCGCACGCGGCACTCGATGAGGCCGCCGACCGAGTCGCCCTCGGCGCGCACGGCCTTGATGCGCTCGATCATGCGCGCGGCGGTCGCGGCGTGCGGACAGCGCACGGGCGAGGCCTCGATTTCCTCGAGGGTGGGAAAATGATCGGGGCGCGGCGCCTCGATGTCGTGGAGGCGCGTGACAAAGGCGCGGATCTCCACGCCGCCGGCAAGGCGAAGGATTTTTTTCGCGACGGCGCCGGCAGCCACGCGGCCGATGGTCTCGCGCGCCGAGGAGCGCCCGCCGCCCCGGTGGTCGCGAATGCCGTACTTGGCCTGGTAGGTGTAGTCCGCGTGCGAGGGGCGGAACTTCTCCTTCATCTCGTCGTAGGCGCCGGGGCGGGCGTCGGCGTTGCGCACGAGCATCAAGAGCGGCGCGCCGGTCGTGCGCCCCTCGAAGAGCCCGGAGAGAATCTCGACCTTGTCCTCCTCCTGGCGCGGCGTGACGAGGTCGCTCTGCCCGGGCCGTCGGCGGTCGAGCTCGGCCTGGATCTCGGCGGCTTCCAGCGGCAGGCGGGGCGGGCAGCCGTCGACCACCACGCCCACGGCGCCGCCGTGGCTTTCGCCCCAGGTGGTGACGGTGAAAAGTTTGCCGAAGGAGTTGGGCACGGCTCGTCAGCGTGATTTGTCGGCCGGAGGCTAGCAAGCTCCTACATGCGCCGCGCCGGGAGTCCGGGGGCGCACGATCCATGGAACCACCGCCGGCCGGCGAAGTCCTGAAACTTGCCCGGAGCCGCAGCGTCATAAACCACCGATTCAACCCTGAGATCCGGGATTTGCCGGCGCCTTCGCGACACAACGCGGTTTACATCATCCAGGAATTCACTTGTCATTGCCTTTCCGCGCCACGGTCACCGCGCCGCCCGCCTTCGCCACCATTCCCTACCACGCGCCGCATGTCGCACCACCACCGCCACCGCCCGCCTCTTGCCGCCCTCGCCGCACTGCTGTTTGCCGTCGCGACTTCACTGGTTGCCCAAAACGCCAGCCCGCCAGTCCCCCCGCCGCCGGATGTCGCGCCGGCGCCGGCCGGCCCGGCGGCGACCCCGGCGCCCAATGACGAAATCATCGGCCCGTTGCAGATGCGCGGGGAGACGCTGGACGCCGTCCTCGTGCAACTGGGCCGGTTGACCGGCCGCTCGATCATCCGGCCCCAGGCGCTGCCCGCGACGGAGGGTTACACCCTCACCCTGCCGCCCATGCCGAAGAGCGAGGCCATCCTCGCCTTGGAGACGCTGCTTACCCTGAACGGCATCGCGGTCAGTCCGCTGGGCGACAAATTCCTGAAGGTCGTGCCCGTCGGGCAGGCGCGCACCGAGGCGCCCGAAATGATCGGGGGCTCCACGCTCGGCCTCCCGCCGAGCGGGCGGGTGGCCACCAAGCTGTTCCAGCTCGAGTTCCTGCGCGCCGGCGAACTCAAGGACCAGATCACGCCGCTGCTCAACCCGAACCTGGGCGGGCCCGTGATTTTCGAAAAGACCAACGCCGTGCTGATCACCGACACCCTCAGCACCCTCCAGCGCATCGAGCAGCTCAT
>CAJAKX010000111.1 GCA_903940425.1 uncultured Opitutia bacterium
CGATCTCGCTGCGCGAACTCTACGACGCGATGCGGACCAGCCCGGTGCCGCCACGCACGTCGCAGCCGCCCCCCGGGGACTACCGGCGCATGTTCGAATTCCTGGTGGCGCACCACGAGCGCGTGATTGACGTTTCCATTGCGCGGGCACTGTCGGGCGCGGTGCAATCGGCCGAGGGGGCCGCGGCGCGCACCGACGCGGACCGGATCAGCGTGTTCGACAGCGGCCATGCCGCCGCCGCCGAGGGCTTGATGGCCATCTGGGCGGCGGAGGCGGCGCAGGCGGGACTCGACGCGCCGCGCATCCTCGAGGGTCTGGCCCGGATGCGCCCGCGCACGGCGCTCTATGCGGTCGCCCGCGACATCCGTTATGGCGTGCGCGGCGGGCGGGCGCCGCGGGTGGCGCTGCCGCTGACGCGCCTGCTGCGTCTCTCGCTCCTGTTCCGGAGCCGGGCCGACGGCCGCATCGGCCTGATGGGCGGGGTGTGGGGGCGCGATCATCTGCCGGAGCGGTTCGCCCGCAGGATCGCGCGCCGGCTGGATCCGGCGCGCCGTTACCGGCTGATCGTCGGGCATTGTGATTGCGCCGGGGACGCGGAGCGGGTGCAGGCCGCCCTGCTCGCCAGCGTCCGCGGCATTGATCGCAGCTGGGTGGTGGAAACCGGCGTCGCGATCGGGACGCACGCGGGTCCGGGTTCGCTGGTGATCGGCGTGCAGGACTACGAACCGCCGCGGCCATGATCCTGGACGCCGCCAGGATCGTGCTGGGATATCTGCTCGGATCGGTTTCCGGCAGCCTGCTGCTCGGCCGGCTGCGCGGGATTGATATTCGCACGCAGGGCAGCGGGAATGCGGGCGCCACGAATGCCTTCCGCACCCAGGGAGTGTGGTTTGCAATCGGCGTGGCCGTGATCGACGTGGGCAAGTCCGCGCTCGCGGCGTGGACCGGCGGATGCGGGATCGCCGACGGCGGGCACGCGCTGCGCGTCGCCCTGCTGGCCGGCGCGGCCGCCGTGGCCGGCCACGTCTGGCCGCTGTATTACGGCTTTCGCGGAGGCAAGGGGATGGCGGCGGTGTTCGGGGTGCTGCTGGTGCTCTGGCCCGCCGGGCTGGCGGTGATGCTGGGGGTGCTGCTGCTGGTGCTGGCCACCACCGGTTTCGTCGGGCTCGGTTCGATGCTGGCCGGGGTGGCGCTGATCCCGGCGGCCGTCCTGTTCACGCCGGCACCGCACCGGCCGGTGTGGATCGGCGCGACGGTGGCGATCGCCGCGTTCATCCTGTTCACGCACCGCGGCAACGTGCAACGGCTGCGGGCCGGCACCGAGCCTCGCTTTGAACGCGCCCGGGTGCTGGCGCGGCTGTTCTCGAAATGAACGCGCCGGGACGGGGCGATCAAGGCGGCGGAGCAGTCCGGCCTGCCTGATGGCGAGCGGGAGGGTTCCCCGTCCTTGGGAGCGGGGGAAGGGGCGTGAGGCGTGGGGTCTCTCCCGAACCGGGACCGTTGCTTGACGCCGAATCCTGGCCGGAGTATCCGATCTCTGATCGGCGAAACTCTGAAGTCAGGCTTGGTGGCCTATGGCTAAAGTTGGACTTTCCTTCCTTATTGGACTCTTGGCGCCCCTCGTGTTTTTCATCGGAGCGGAGCCTTTTGTGGTCCACGAAAGAGCCTCGATCATGGGAATGGTGGCCGGGTCTCTCGCCGTGACGCTGTATCTCGCGTTCTGCCAGTTCTGGGTCGCGCCCAAGGGGAGCCGCGGGTTCGCGGCGAAATGGCCCACTCTGGTTCCCGAGCTCTCCGAGCAACGAACCGCCACGGTGACATGATCCCTGGCGTGAGAACGTTCATCAAAGAGGTTTCGTCCCGCAAGGAATTGAAGCAGTTCATTCGGTTCCCTTTCTCACTGTATGCGAACCATCCCTGCTGGGTGCCGCCGCTGATCTTTGACGAGCTCCACACCCTGCGGCGCGACAAGAACCCGGCCTTTGAGTACTGCGACGCCAGCTACTGGCTCGCCTACAAGGATGGGAAGATCGCCGGGCGCATCGCCGGCATCATCAACCACCGGTACATCGAGAAATGGGGCAACCAGTATGCCCGGTTCGGTTGGGTCGACTTTGTCGATGACCCTGAGGTGGTCAGCTCGTTGTTCGGAGCGGTCGAGCAGTGGGCCATGGCAAGAGGCATGACCGGCATCCACGGGCCGCTGGGCTTTACCGACATGGATCACGAGGGCATGCTGGTCGAGGGTTTCGACGAGCTGGGCACCCTGGCAACCATCTACAACCATCCGTATTATCCCAGGCATCTGGAGTCACTGGGCTACGTCAAGGATGCGGACTGGTTGGAGTTCGAGGTCAAGATTCCGACCCAGCTCCCCGAGAAGGCCGAGCGGGTGGAGCGGATCGTCAAGCAGAAGCTGGGAGTCAGGGCGTTGGAGGCGAAGAACGCCAAGCAGATCCTGCCCTACGCCCGGGAGTTGTTCGGGGTGCTGAACCAGGCCTTCGCGCCGCTCTACGCCTTCGTGCCGCTGACCGACCGGCAGATCGACATGTACGTGAAGCAGTACTTCTCGTTCATCAAGCCGGACTTCACCAAGATCCTGCTCGACGCGAACGGCAGGGTGGCCGGTTTTGTCATCGGCATGCCCTCGCTGTCGCGGGCCCTGCAGAAGGCCCGGGGGCGGCTGTTCCCATTCGGCTTCATCCACCTGCTGGCGGCCATGCGCAAGCCCAAGTCCATCGACCTGTACCTGGGAGCCATCCGGCCGGACCTTCAGGACAAGGGCGCCGACGCTCTGCTGATGACCGAGATGACCCGATCGGCGATCGCCAATGGCATCGTTTCGGCCGAGAGCAACATCGAGCTGGAGGATAACATCAAGGTCCAAAGCCATTGGAAATACTACGACGCCCGCCAGCACAAGCGGAGGAGGTGCTACCTCAAGAAGTGGTCCCACCTCACCGGCCCGAGGATGGGTCATTGAGGTTAAAAACGGCGGAGCGAGCCGGGCCGCCAGCCTTCGCTTTCCGATTCAGAAAGCTACGGCTCGGCAGGCCAGCCTGCGCTTTCCGATTCGGAAAGCTTCGGCACGGCAGGCCAGCCGATGGCGGGAAGAGGAACGAAGGCTGTCACGAAACAATCAACCCTGGGTTGACGCAGGCGGACGATCGTCGTTTCGCTTGGATTGTCATTGGAGGCACTGAACCCTATACGAGGCGCGGAGAGATTCACCATGAACACCATCACCGTCATCTGCCTATGCGCGTCGATCATCCTGGCCGGCATCATCGCCTCGCCCAGGACCCGCAAGATCGACCGTCGGCTGAAGGAAATCGGCGACCAACTCGACCATCGGCTGAAGGAAATCGGCGACCGGATCGAAGATCCGCTGAAGGAAATCGGCGGCCGGCTCAACGGCATCCTGGAGGAACTCCGCAAGCTGCAAAATCGAGGATCGTGACATTGCAACGTGCCGGACCGCGCATGGGCCTGAGCGATTGACAAGGGCGGCGCCGGGCCGCCGTCGCGGCGGGGAAACCGGGAGGCCGCCGGGCGAGTAATCTTAACTTGTACCTTCCAGAGGGAGGGACTAGACGCAGGGAGCCGTCTTCCTTTCAAGACTGCAATAAACCCGCCCCACCATGACTGATGCAACAGTACCCACCCCCCAGAAAAAAAGCCCCGCAGCCGCAATCGTTATCGGACTTCTCGCCATAGCCATTGTAGTTGTCGCCGTGATCCTCGGTACCAAGGTTCGCAACCTGAACGACCGAGTCGCAAAAAACCAGACTGAGCTGACCTCGGCCCAGGACCAGGCAGCCCAGTCGCAGACGCAGTTGACCGAAGCCAAGGCCGCATGCGCCAAGCTCCAGGCGCAGCTGGACGAGACCACGGCCGGATCGGCCAAGCTCCAGGCGCAGTTGACCGAAGCCAAGGCTGGATCGGTCAAGCTCCAGGCGCAGTTGACCGAAGCCAAGGCCGCATGCGCCAAGCTCCAGGCGCAATGTGATGAGACCATGGCTGGATCGGCCAAACTCCTGGCGCAGACGAATGAAGCCAAGGCCGCATGCGCCAAGCTCCAGGCGCAATGTGATGACGCCAAGGCCGGATCCGCCAAGCTCCAGGCGCAGTTAAAGGACGCCAACGCTCACGCGGCCGACCTGCAGGCGAAATTGGACCAGGCCGCAGGCGATAACGCCAAACTGCAGCCGAAGGCGAAGAAGTAGCCGGTCCACTCCATTGTCCGGTCATCACGCTTTCTCCGAGCAGCCGCCGGCTGCTTGGAGAGCGTTGCTGTCTACGCCACCGACCGGTGATCGTCCGGCCTGAACTTTAAGACCGGGATCACGCGGCCACCGGGCCGGCGCCCGGTGGGTAGTACCGCAGCACGAGCCAGTTGATCAGCACGAGGATCGCGATGCCGGGCACGCCGATCGCCACGCCCTGTGCGGCCCAGGCCAGCGCGTCATGGCCGCCGATCAGGGCGGGAAAGAACGCCGTCGCCAGCACCGCGGCCGTCTTGCCGGAAAAATAGGCGGGGGCGGCCAGATACCAGCGCGCGCCCGCGGCGGCCAGCAGGACCCGCAGGACGAACACAAATCCCAGCAGCTCGATCGTCATCACCACCGCGCCCGGCGGCGACGGATGCGCGGTCAGCGCCCAGTTGAGCCACGGTGCCAGCAACGCGACCGCCACCGCCGACCGCGTGCGCCCCAGGAGGGCCGCCAGCAGCGGCGCGTAGAACATCGGCAGCAGCCGCGGGCCCAGTTGCGCGTTCCCGGGCACCGGGATGATATGGATCAGGAACGGAAACATCACCGACAGGCACAGCAGTATTCCCAGCTCGCGCGCGAGGGATACGGTCAGGAAGCGGGTGGTCCGGCTGGCGCCGGCGGAGGATGGTTCAGGCATGGCAGGCGTCACTCGATGCCGATCTTTTTCAGGAAGGGCTTCAACGAGCGCGGGCGGCCGAGGAATTTCTCGATCGATTCGCTGACGTCGCGCGAGTCGCCGGTGGCGTAGATTTCATTGCGCAGGCGCAGGCCGGCGGTCTGGTCGAGGAAGCCGTCCGGGGCGTTTTGAAAGACGGTCGCCATGTCGGCGGCGATGGCGTCGGCCCAGGCATAGCCGTAGTACCCGGCGTCGTAGCCGACGAGGTGGCCGAAATAGGTGACGGAGGTCGTCTCGGGCAGGACCGGCAGGTAGACCTGGCTCAGGATCGGGTTGGTGAGCGCGACGGCGTCGATCTTCCGGCCGGGCTCGAAATGCGCGTGCAGCGCGAGGTCGAGCTGGCCGAACGCGAGCTGGCGGCGGTAGAACATGCCCTCGGTGGCGAGCTTCGCCTGCTTGAGCTGGGCGATGATCTCCGCCGGGATTTTCTTCGCCGGATCGCGGTAGTCGGCGGCGAACGTGTCGAGCACCTTCTTGTCCCAGACCCAGTTTTCCAGCATCTGCGAGGGCGCCTCGACGAAGTCGCCGGGCACGTCCGAGCCGGCGTGGCGCGCGAATTTCGCCCGCGTCAGCACGTTGTGCATCACGTGGCCGAACTCGTGGAAGAGCGTCTCGGCATCCTCGTGCTTGAGCAGCGAGGGCTTGCCGGGGGAGGGCGGCGGGAAGTTGCAGACGAGGGACACGACCGGCCGCTGGTAGCTGCCGTCGTCCAGCCGCTTGCCCGGGGTGAGCTCGAAGCAGGCGAAGTGGTTGAACTTTCCCTCGCGGGGGAACATGTCGAGGTAGAAGCAGCCCATCGGCTCGCCCGTGGCGGCGTCGGTGACGACGTAGAGCTGGAGGTCGCCCACCCATTTGTACGGCGCCTCGATGGGCGCGAACTTCAGGCCGAAGATCCGCTCATAGATGCGGAACATGCCCTCCAGCGTCGCCTGATAGGGGAAGTAGACGCGGAGCTGCTCGGTATCGATGTCGTAGCGCTGCTTCTTCAGCTGGTTGATGTAGTAACGCGCATCCCAGAGGTTGATGACCGGCGCGGCCTCGCCGGTCTCAGCCGCCTTGAGCTTGCGCAGCACGGCCAGCTCGGCGTCGAACTTGGGCTGCAGTCCGGCGGTGATGTCGTTTTCGAATTGCTGCGCCGTCGCGCCGTTCCTGGCCATCTTGATCTCGATCACGTAGTCGGCCCAGGAGCTGTAGCCGAGCCGGCGCGCGATGTCGGCGCGGAGCTCCACGATCTGCGACAGCAGGGGCGCGTTGGCGTCCTTGGCGAGCTGGTCGCGGACGGCATAGACCTTGCGGCGGATGTCCTCGCGCCGGGCGTTGTCCAGCACGGCGGTCGCATGCCAGGTGATGTTGGCCATGACCGTGTACTGGTCGTCGCCGGTCTTGACGCCGGGGCTGGCGAGGAAGCTCTCGGGCACGCCGGCGAGCTCGGCCTTGGTGAAGACGAGCGGGGCCCGCGCCTGATTGATGTTGTTGGCAAAGTCGGTTTCGAGCTTGGCCAGCTCCTGGCGCAGGCCTTCGACCTCCTTGCGTCCGGCCGGCGGCAGATCCAGGCCGGCCCGGCGGTAGTCGCGCAGCGTCTCCTCGAAAATCTTGAGATCCTCGCCGGTGAGGGCGGGGCTGGTCTTGGCATAGGCCCGGACCGCGGCGTAGACGTCCTCACGGTAGTCGAGGCCGATGCCCCATTGCTGGAGTTTCACCGACATCTCCGAGGCCTTGTCGCGCATGGTTTTCTCCGGATGCGTCTCTTGGATGAACCCCAGGCGATAGTACGCGTTTTTGTAGCGAAAGGTGATGTTATCGATGGCGCCGATGGTGCTGGCAAAAGTCACCTGGCCGGGATCCTGCCCGGCGATCAGGTTGAGGGTGGCGTCGCCTCCGGCGATGACCTTGGCGACGGTGGCCTCGAGTTCGTCGGGCGTCCGTTCGAAGTCCGGCAGCGTGAGCACCGCATGAAAGCTTGCGGCGGCCGGCTGGAAGTCGGCGAGGGTCCGGGGCGCCGCGGCGACGGCCAGCGCCGGCAGCAGCGTGAGGAGGGCGGTGAGGCGGAGGAGACGAAGGGCAGGTGCAATCATGATGGGCGGAACTTGATCAACAAAACCCGCTCCGGTCGAGACCGTGGTGGGAGGAATCGCGGCCGGGGCCACCCCGACGGATCCGGCGCCAGCCGGCCCGCTTATTCCATTTCCAGCCGTTCGCAGGCCAGCTCCAGATATTCCACCGCGACGTCCTTGCCCTTGGCCTGGAGCGGACCCCAGCGGAGCCGGACGGCGCGCGCCCGCAGCAGCTTCCAAGTCTGCACGACGCCGGTGTGGTCCTCGTTCTGCAGCTGAATGGTCACCGTGCGCAGCGCATTCTGGTCGCCGTTCCGGATATCGTTGTACCACTGGTAAAGATTCAGCGAGCCGATCGCGCCCCGCTTCAGCACGACGTTGCCGCAGTGGTCGACGCCGGTCAGCTTGCGCACGGAGTTCTCCTTTTCGTTGCCGTTGCGGTATTCAATCACGTCCAGCCAGACCTCGGGCAGGATGACCTCCTCGAAGCCGGCCTCCGGGCCGTCGGTGTTGCCCGTGCCGAGATCCACGAGAAAGTTGAAGTTGGAATAAGGTCTGTCTCTTTGGGTGGCCATGGTTGGGGTCTCCGGTCGGTGGCGGTTTATGGTTGGGGAATGGGCGAAGAGATGACCGGCGGATTCGTTCCCGCCGGTGGCAGCACGTAGGCCACGTTCTTGTAGATGCTCAGGTCGTGGACGATGCGGCGCTCGTAAGGCCGCCGGCGCGCATCGCGAAAGGAAATGACGGCGGTCAGGCGGGTCGGTTCGCCGCGCCGGAAGTAGGCGCTGCTGGTGTCGAGAAAGGTTTCGATCCGCCGGTGGGGCGCGAGGAACTTGATTTGGCGGAACAGCGGCAGCGCGGACACGTCCTGCGTTCCGCCCAGTCCGCGGAACGTTTTGTCGAACTTCACCGAGACGGAGTAGGCCGGCGCTTCCCCGACGTTGGCCACGGCCACATGAAACAACCCATGGTCGAAAAGGAAGTCCACGATGACCTCCGGCTGTCCGCAGGCTCCCGCGGCTTCCGCGGCGGAAAAGGCTGACTGGGGTTTGCGTTCGGGCATGTTACCGAAGGAAACCGGATTTCAGGGAAGGGTTGAGGGGCAGGCGAGCGTAATATGGTCCAGATAGTCGCGGACGGCAACTGCCGCAAGGAGGGGGTGGATGGTGACCCTGGACGGGAAAAGGGAGCGGGGCGCGAGAATTGAAATTGAGGGACCCGGTCGCGCCCGCGTTCAACCATCAACTACGTGCCGTGCGGCGTCGCCGCGCAGCGCACCGCGCCCGCGGTCGGGGGCGACGGCGACTTCTCCGGGATCAAGGACCAGCATGCGCAGCGCCGGGTGGTCGAAGGAGTCGCTTCGGTAGATGAGCTGCGAGTATTCAGCAGCCGGTGGAATAGAAATCGCATCCGAGCAGGCCGGCCTCGCGGAGATCCGCCACCAGCCGCCAGAACAACCCGTTGGCATAGGCGCATTCTCCAAGCGATGAGAGCTTGTGGGTTTTCCAGCCGCCGACTCCTGCCGGACGCTGGGAACCTTGCATCACCCCGCGCTGATCGATCCATGTCAGCAGCTCATTGAAGCCGCGCATGACCGGCCCGCGCACGGTCGGCTCGATCCAACCGGCGGCGAGCTCGTTGGCAAGGTCGGCGAGGATCATGATGCTTCCACTGGTCTCGAGATGCGCATCAGGATTCTCGGGAACAATTCGCCACAACCCTGAGCTATGCTGATAACGGAGCATGCACGTCGCGAGCGCGCGGTAGGCCTTGAGGATTTCGTCCCAGCCGGGGAGATCTGCCGGACACAGACGCAACGTGTAGGCCAGCGCGAGGATGCTCCAACCGTTGCCGCGAGCCCAGTATGATGCGCTCCTCACGCCCGTGGCAGGCGCAACATCGTGAAAGAACCCTCCGGTGCATGGATCTCGCAGCCACTTCGCATGCAGGAGCGCCTGGCGGATTGCTTCTTCGGCGTAAATCAGTTTCCCGGTCAGCGAGTATCCCTCGGCCAGGATCGACGAGGAGAAAAAAAGCGTATCGACCCAGAGGCTGCCACGCGGATGATCCCATCCGCCGTCGTGAGTAATGGCTCCGTCCGGCAAGCGCACCGCCTGCCTTAGCAAGGCATCGCAAACGATAAGGGCCGCCTCCTTAAGTGCCCTTCAGGAAACCCGGCACTCTCAAGTAAGGTTGACCCCAGGTAGAAAATGTTTTGTAGAAAGTCACCCCACGATGAGACGCCAGGTTCCTTTCAAGTTCCCGTCAAAATA
>CAJAKX010000112.1 GCA_903940425.1 uncultured Opitutia bacterium
CGTGCGCCGGCGACCGGCGATCCGCTGGCGGCGGAATCCCTCGCCCTGATGGCGGGCGCTCCGCCGGAGCAGGCTGCGGTGATGACGAAGGCGCTCGCCGCGCTGCTCACGGAGGGCGTGCCGACCGCGGGTGACGTGTTGCTCGCGCTCCAGCGCTGAATAGGAAGTCTGCGTTCGGCACAGAGCGCCTGTCTTGTAGGCGCCTCGTTTCTCCACCCTTGTGCTTTAACCCAATCACTGCTCAATGAAATCGCGCCTTCCCACCCTCGCCCTGACCGCCCTTTGTCTGATCGGTACCATGCAAGCGGCGCCCGTGCCGCCGAATCCCGGAGCATCGGTCGGACCCGCCGGCTGGGAGCGCGGCTTCGAAGGGCAGCGCAAGGCCGATATCGGAAATGGTTCCTACCTGAACCCGATTCTCTCCGGAGACCGCCCGGACCCTTCGGTGCTGAAGTTCGGCAAGGACTACTATCTGGTCAATTCCTCCTTCGAAAGCGTCCCCGGCCTGTTGATCTGGCACTCGCAGGATCTGGTGAACTGGGAGCCGGTCGGTCCGGCGCTCACTCGCTACGTCGGGAGTGTGTGGGCGCCCGACCTGGCTTACCATAACGGCCGGTTTTATATCTACTTTCCGGCGCTCACCGCCAACCGCCTGACCAACATGGTCGTCACCGCGGAGAGCATTCGCGGGCCGTGGAGCGATCCGGTCGACCTGAACGTCGGGAACATCGACCCCGGTCACGCGGTGGCGCCGGACGGGAAGCGTTTTTTGTTTTTCAGCTCGGGCTTCCTGGCCCCGCTGGCGGACGACGGGCTCAGCGTCACCGGTCCCGCCAAAAAAGTCTACGACGGCTGGAACTACCCCGACTACTGGGAGGTGGAGACCTTTGCCCAGGAAGGCCCCAAGATTCTCCGCCACGGTGACTATTACTACATGGTCCTGGCCGAGGGAGGCACCGCGGGTCCGGCGACGAGCCACATGGTGATCATGGCCCGCTCGAAGTCGCTGGAAGGTCCGTGGGAGAACTCACCCTACAACCCCGTCGTGCACACCAACACGGCGGCCGAAAAATGGTGGTCCCGCGGCCACGGCACCCTGGTTGAAGGTCCGGACAACCAGCACTGGTACCTGGTCTATCACGCCTATGAGAGCGGGTATCACACCCTGGGGCGGCAGACGCTGCTCGAGCCCGTCGAATGGACCGCGGACGGCTGGGTGAAGGCCTCCGGCTACGACGTCGCGCGGCCGATTCCCCTGCCCGCGGGAGGAGCGTCTGTCCGCCACGGGTTCCCGCTCTCAGACGATTTCCGCACGAACAAAATCGGAATCCAGTGGACCTTCTTCCGGCCCAAGGCCCCCATCGGCGAGCTGTTCCGCTATGAAAATGGTGCGCTGGTGCTCAAGGCGGCGGGAGCTTCACCCAAGGATGCCTCGCCGCTCACGTTCGTGTGTGGTGACCAGGCCTATGAAATGGAGGTGGAAATTGACTGCGATGAAGGGGCGACCGCCGGGCTCCTCCTGTTTTATAGCGAGCGGCTCTTCGCCGGGCTCGGCTTCTCCAAG
>CAJAKX010000113.1 GCA_903940425.1 uncultured Opitutia bacterium
AGAGCGTGATGGGATCGGCCGGCTTCTCGCCGGTGTACTGCAGCTCGGGGCCGAACGGAATGATCGCCCCGGCCCGCACGTAGAGCGGGATCGCATCGTACGGCGCGGCCGCCTCGATCGTCTGGCCGCCGGCCAGTGACGCCCCCGTCCAGAAGTCATACCAGCCCGCCGCCGCCGGCAGGTAGACCGGCCGGCTCCGCGCCTGATATTCCGTCACCGGGTTCACGAGCAACGCCGGCCCGAACAGGTACTCGTCGCCGATCTCCCGCGCCTTCGCATCGGCGCGAAAATCCATGACCAGCGCGCGCATGATCGTGCCGCTCTCCTGCGTCACCGCGCCGGCCAGCGAATAAAGGTACGGCATCAGCCGGTAGCGCAGCCGGTCGAACTTGAGCTGCGCCTGATAAGCCGGCGACGACTCGCCGCCGAACTGCCACATCTCGCGATACGGAAACTCGCCATGCGTGCGCAGCAGCGGCGTGAACGTGCCGAACTCGAACCACCGCGTGTTCAACTCGCGCCATTCCTCGACACCCGCCTCGGTGGCTTTCCCGTAAATGGGGTCACCTTTGCTGTCATCACCGAGGTTCGGCGCGTAAAGGTGGGGGACGGAGAAGCCGCCGATGTCCATCGTCCAGTAGGGCAGCCCTGACAGGCAGAAGCCGAGGCCGGCCGGAATCTGTTTCCGCATGGCCGTCCAGGTCGAGCTGCTGTCGCCGGACCAGACGGCGGCGGCATAACGCTGCAGCCCGGCGTAGCCGGAGCGGGTCAGGATGAAGACCCGCTGGTCGGGCGCGGCCGCGCGCTGGCCCTGGTACACCACCTCGGCGTTCACGAGCGGATAGGCGTTGAGCACGCGCGAGCCCGGCCCCAGCGCCGTCGGATTCATGTAGTCGCGCTGGGCGTCGAGCGTCGGGACGCGCGTCAGATCCGGCTCGCTGGCGTCCAGCCACCACGCATCGACCTGCTTGCGGAACAGCTCGCGCTCGATCTGCGACCAGAAGAGCTTCCCCGCGTCGGCATTGAACGCGTCGTAGAACGTGTAGGGAAAACCGACCCAGTCGTGGATCTTCTCCTGCAGGTCGCGCTCGTAGAGGAAACCGCGCGAGTGCATCTCCTCGAAGTTTTTGGTGCCGGGATAGAATTTCGGCCAGACGGAGATCATCAGCCGGGCGTGCTGGTCGTGGATGGCCTGGATCCAGCCGGCGGGATCCGGAAAGCGCGCCGGGTCGAACTCGTGCGAACCCCAGGCGTCGGCCTTCCAATAAAACCAGTCCTGCACGATGTTGTCGAAGGGGATGCCGCGGGAGCGGAAGCCCTTGACGACGTCCAGCGACTCCTGCGCCGTGCGGTAGCGCTGCCGGCTTTGCCACAGGCCGAAGATCCATTGCGGCATCATCGGCGCCTCGCCCGTGAGGCGGCGGTAGCCGGCGACCACCCGGTCGAGATCCGGACCGTAGACAAAATAGTAATCGGTCCCCTCGCCCACCTCGGACCAGAGCGAGGTGGCGGAATCCGCCGCCGGGGTTTTCCAACGCAGCTGCATGACCGGCGGATTGCCCGCCCGGCTCCAGTCGAGCCGCAGCGCATAGCGCCGGCCGGCCTCCAGGTGCACCCGCGCCAGGTCGTACCACGGCAGCCACTCCTGCCGCCAGTGGTTGGTGACGAGCTGGCCGTCGACCCAGAGTTTGATGCCGCCGTTGGAATAAGTCTGGAACTGATAATCCCCGCTCACCTCCGGCACCACGCTGCCCTCCCAGCGCACGCTCATGCCGCCCGTCGGCGGCAGCTTGGACTGGATGGCGGTGTTGGGAATGGGGCCCCGGCCGGACGGCATGACGTCGATGCGCTGGTCGATCTGCTGCGCGGCCAGCCGGCCAAAGCCGGCGTCGGCGTAGTAGTTGCCGGTGAGGCCGCCCGGCTTGCGGTTCGCGTCGAGCAATCGCGCCGCCGGAATCGGCTCGAAAGGACGAAGGTCTCCGAAGCGCGTGTACGAGGGATTGTCCCAGAGAATGCCGTAGCCGCGGCTGGAGACCAGGAACGGCACGACCACCGTGCCATTGTGCTGCCACAGGTCGAGGTCGTAGCCCTTGAGGTCGACGAGTCCGAGCTGGTTTTCGCCGAGACCGTAGAGCGACTCGTCCGCGTTTGGCTCCCACTGCTGGCGCACGTGATGCGTCTGCTCGCCCTGCACCGCCGCGGCAGTGATTTCCCGGCCTGCCTGCTTTTCAGCCAGAATCGGCTGCCCGGAGGAGTCGAGGAAGGCGATGGCGCCCGTTGCAAGATCGACCTGCACCTTGAGCTGCGCCGTGCTGAGCGTGGCCCTGCCCGCCGCCGTCGTCAGCTCCCAGGGCGTCGCCGGTCTGCCCGCCGGCAGCAGCGCCAGACTGTCGGTGACGAAGAACCGCCGGTCCTTTGCGCAGGCGACCCGCACGATGTTGTCCGCCCGCAGCTCGACCCTGAGGAAGGTGTCGCCGACGGGAACGATAATGCCGTCGGAAAGTCTTTCGAACTCAGGGGCGGCGCGCAGAGGTGTGATCAGGAGGAAGGCGAGCGCCGCCGTGGTGGCAAGCGCGGGGGTTCGGCCGGAAGGTGCATTCATGGCAGGGAAAGGACGTCAGCTTGCCGCAGGTCAGCCGGCTCCGCCAAGCAATTCTTTGGGGCACCCCCGCGCGATGCCTCCTCCATCCGCCTGAAGAATAAAATGTCAACTATTAGTTGACATTGAACAATCGACCGGTGCGTGGTTCACGGAGGATTACTCCCTCGTGTACGGAGCGCCGTCCTGCGCCTTCGACGAGAAATACGCCGCCAGCGGGTTGTCCTTGAGGCCCTTCAAACCGGCGATCACGCATTGCGCATTCAGCTCGGCGCCGGCCGCGCTGGTGTGCGTGTGCGGGTCGCCGAACAGCGGCTCGACCTTCTCCTGGCCCAATTCGTCGTAACGGCGCGCGATGATCTCGTTGAGGTCGACGAACGCCGCATTCCCGGTCCTGGCCACTTGTTCCGCCCAGCCGGCATAATCCGCCTGGTTGCGGACGATCCTGCCGTCCTTCCAGGTTTTTCTCGGCACGAGCGAGCACACGATGGGCGTGGCGCCCTTCGCCCGGGTGTCGGCGATGAATTTCCGCAGATACCAGCCGTAGGTGTGGACGACCTCATGCTGATGCGTCAGCAGGTTGTCGATCTCCTCCGACTCCTCGCCGACGCCCTTGATCGTGCCGCGGGCGCGGGAGGTGTCGTTCAACGCCCCGCCGTCGGTGGTGCCGAACTGCATCATGACGAAATCGCCGGGCTTCAACATGGCCAGGATGCGCTCCCAATGCCCGAGGGTCAGATAGGTGCGGCTGCTGAGGCCGCCCCCGGCGCGGTTCACCACGTTGATGCGGGCCGGATCGAAGCAGGCGACGATCGGCTCGCCCCACCCCCACTGGCCGTTGGCTCCGTCACCCCGACCGTTGCGGACGGTGGAGTCGCCGATCAGGAACAACGTCGGCAACTGAGGATTCGCCGGTTCGGGCAGCCGCAGCCAGGCCAGGAAATCGGGCGCGCGGGCTGAGCCGCTGGCGGCTGGCGCCGTCTCCGCTCCCTTGGCGGAAAAGCAACGGTCCAGTCGGCCGCCCGGCAGGGCCTTGAGTCCGGCGATCACGCACGCCGCGTTGAGCTCCGCGCCGTCCGCGTTGGTGTGGGTGTGGTCGCGCGGAAAGAACTTCTTCACCGTGCCCCCGCCCATCTTCTCGTATTGGTCGGCGATGATCGCGGTGACATCGATGAACGCCACGCCTTCGGTCTTGGCGATTTCGGCGGACCACTTGCCGTATTCGCCCGGTCCGCGCTCCACCTTGCCGTCCTTCCAGATGTTGCGGACCGTGGTCGACAGCACGATGGGCGTGGCGCCTTTCGTCCGGGCCTCGTTGATGAACTTCCGCAGATACCAGCCGAAAGTGCGCACGACCTCATGCTTTTTCGTGATGATGTTGTCGATCTCCTGAGTCTCCTCGCCCAGCCCGGGGAGCGAGCCGCGGGCGCGCGGTGGACGATTGGAGCCCGGCGGCTCCCCGTTGACCGCACCGCCGTCGTTGTGACCGAACTGAATCAGGATGAGATCGCCCCGTTTCAGGTCGGCGAGAACCTTGTCCCACAATCCCTCCGTCAGGAAGGTCCGGCTGCTGCGGCCGCTGCGCGCCCGGTTGGCGATGTTGATTTTCGTCAGGTCGAAAAACGCCGGGAGCGGCACCGCCCAGCCGGCGGCCACGCCGTCGTTGCTGGCGGCGGTGGAATCACCGATGACAAAAAGCGTCGGCAGCTTCGGATCGAGCGGGGCCGGCGCCGGGGCGGTCTCAGGTGGCGGCGGAGGCACCGCCGGGGTGCCGGCCTGCTGGGCGTACATCACGACGGCCAGCAGGCCGGGCACGAGCATAAGGAACCGCCCGGCAATTCGTCCCAAGGTATTCATGGGATCTGGTGTCGCTTCGCGTTACTTCACGATCGTGCTCTGGAGTGAAATCTCCGCGGCGGTGAGCCCGGCGGACTGCGCCTTGAGCGTGATGACGCCCGGTTCGCCGGCCTTGGTGCGAACGACGACGAGGGCGAGTCCGTTGTAGGCGCGGCGCTCGCCGGCCTGGAACGGCTCGAAGCTGGTGGCGTCGCCGTTGTCGACGGCCACGATTTCCCCCGGGCCGGCAATCTCAAATTGCACGCGATTCTTTGAGCGCGGCACGAGCAGGCCGCCCTGGTCGGCGATGGTCACCGTGACGAAGGAGAGGTCGGCGCCGTCGGCCGTGAGCGCGGCGCGGTCGGCCGCGAGCAGCACCCTGGCAGGGGCACCGGTCGTCTTCACGATGTCCTCGGCCCACTTCTTGCCGTGCTGGTACGCCACAACGCGCAGTTCACCGGGCTCGTATTTCACGTCGTCCCAGCGCAGGCGGTATTCAAGCGGTCCCCGCTGCTTCCGGCCGAGGGACTTTCCGTTCAGGAACAGCTCGGCCTCGTCGCCCAAGGTGTAGACAAACACGGGCGTGACCTGGCCGACCCGCTCGGGCCAGTTCCAGTGCGGCAGGAGGTGCGCCATCGGGAGGTCCGGCCGCCAGCGCGCCTGGTAGAGGAAGAACCGGTCCTTCTTGAAGCCCGCGAGGTCGACGATGCCAAAGTAGGAACTGCGCGCGGGCACCGTGATCCGGCCGAGCTCCTTCAGTTCCTGCGCCATCTTCGCCTGCTCCGCCGGGTCGGAGAAGTTCAGCAGGTTGGTTGAGTCGGCGTTGTAGGGTGTGGGTTCGCCGAGATAGTCGAAGCCGGTCCAGACGAACTCGCCGGCGGCCAAAGGAGCTTCATCCAGCCCTTTGAACTCCACATCGGGCGGGAGAGCCCAGCGCGGCGCATAGAGATCGTAGGAACTGACCTGAAAGTCGGCCCGGCCGTCGGCCTTGTTCTCGCTGACCGGGAAGAAATACTCACCGCGCGAGCTGACGCACGACGAGGTTTCGCTGCCCAGCACGGGAATCGTCGGATGCTGCGCATGGAACGGTAGGTACTCGGCGGGCTTGTAGTTGTAGCCCAAGACGTCCAAGGCGGTTTGAAAGCCGTTGTAGCCTGAATCCACGTTATTGCAGCCCGAGGTGACGGGCCGCGTGCGGTCCTCCTCACGCACGATTCCGGCGAGGTGCGCCGCCACCCTCCAGCCCTCCGCCTCATACTGCTCCCGGACCTCGTTGCCGATGCTCCACAAGACCACGCAGGGATGGTTGCGGTCGCGGCGGACCAAGGCGCGCAGATCCTTTTCGGACCAGTCGTCGAACAACAGATGATAATCATTCGGGCGCTTGCCGATCCGCCAGCAGTCAAAGGCCTCGTCCATCACGAGCATCCCCAGCCGGTCGCAGAGCTCGAGCAGTTCCGGCGCCGGCGGATTGTGACTGGTGCGGATCGCGTTGCAGCCCATCTCCTGCAACAACTGGATCTGCCGCTCCAGCGCGCGCACATTGACGGCCGCGCCCAGCGCCCCGAGGTCGTGGTGATCGCAGACGCCGTTGATCCGCACGTGCCCGCCGTTGAGGAAGAATCCTTTGTCGGGATCGAACCGGATCGTGCGAATCCCCAACAGGGTTTCATACCGGTCCACGGTCTTCCCGCTTACATCAATCGTCGTGACGGCCACGTATCGATTCGGGTGCTGGAGATCCCAAAGCCGGGGCTTGCCGACCGTGAGCAAATTCGATCGCGCCGCCGTCCGGGCCTTCGCCGGATCGATTTCCACGACGCTGGTCTCGGATGCCGCGACTGGAGTGTCACCCCGTTGCCCGTTGGAACCGAGCTCATAGATCCGGGTCGACACCGCCGCCCGAATCTTCTCGGGGGAATCGTTTTCAATCACGAAGTCCACGTTCACCGTGGCCACATCCGCGGACACGATTGGGGTGGTGACCGCGGTGCCCCAATGGGCCACGTGGACCGCGGAGGTTTTCACCAGCCACACGTTGCGGTAGAGGCCGCCGCCGGGATACCAGCGCGAGGAATCCGGCGGATTGTCGAGGCGGATCGCGACGACATTCTCGGCCCCGGCTTTGATGTACGGCGTGAGATCGAGCTGAAACGAGGCATAGCCGTAGGGCCAGCCGCCGACAAACTGTCCGTTGAGCCACACCGCCGCGTAGGCCATCGCGCCGTCGATGTCCAAAAAGATGCGCTTGCCGGCATCCGCAGCCGGAATCGTGAACGACTTTCGATACCAACCCACACCCCACCACGGAAGCTTGCCCGTGTCGCCGGGATATTCCTGCTTGAAGGGTCCCTCAATACCCCAGTCGTGCGGCAGGTTCAGCGTCCGCCAGCCGCGGTCGTCAAAGGCGGCTTGCACGTAGGGAACGTCTCCCCCGAGGTTTCCTTCCGGCCGGACCGACTTCACCGCCACCGGGTCGACGAGATCCGCTCCGGTCGCCATCACCCCGCTTTTGATTTTCGCGTAGGACAGCTGATCCCCCAACCCGGCGGGATCGCCCGGTTGAAACCGCCAGCCGGCGTTGAAGGAAACGCGCTCGCGCGGCGCATCTTCCGCCCGGACGGCGGCGGGCGACATCGCCGACAGAAAGCCGCATGCCAGCAGGATTGAAGGAAGCCGGGCCGCGCCGGCCATGGAGGGGATGCATGTACTGCAGTGTGGGGAATTCATGGCTGGAGATATGCTCTGCTCTGTTGAGTCTGCGGAGGATCGAAGATGCGGGTTTTCAAGGCGCGTGCAACGCCGGGCCGCCCACGGCGCGCAGGCGCTCCACCATTCCGGCCGGCACCGCGATCACCGTGCCGTGTTTCATGCGCACGGGCGTGCCTTCGTTGGGAAAAGTCATCTTGTCCGTCACATCCGCCCACGTCTTCAGGTCGCGCGAACGCATGGCGCGATAGTGCTTCTTCATGTAGGCTTCGCAGTAAATGAGGTACTCGCCGCCGATTCTGATGGCCGTCGGTCCCTCAACCCACAGTCCCTCCGGCGTGAACGGCGGACCGAGGTTCGTGTACGGCCCCGCGAGGTCGTCGCTCGAGGCGATGCGCAGGTGCTTCTTCGGCGGGTTCACCGTCTCGTCCTTGACGATGAGATAAAACCGGCCGTTCGCAGGCAGGATCGTCGCGTCGATCACGCTGAAGCCGGGATCATAAAACAGCCGGGTCGGCGTGAAGGTGACAAAATCCCTCGTGCTGGTGGCGTAGATCCGATGGTTGAGATCGCTCTCCGAGGCGCCGGCGGTCTCCAGGAATTTTCCCGGGATGGTCGACGCCCAGAAGATGAGAAACTCGTCGCGCTTGGCGTCGTAGTCGATCTCGGGCGCCCAGCTGTTGCGCACCTTCGGCTCGGAGGCCATCACCGGGATTTCCTGCTGCTCCGACCAATGGATGAAATCCTTCGTCGACGCGTAGCCGATGCCGTTCTCCCACCAGCCGCAGGTCCACACCATGTGGAAGGTGCCGTCGGGCCCGCGCACGACGCACGGATCG
The DNA here is from genome assembly GCA_903940425.1 of uncultured Opitutia bacterium. Taxonomy (GTDB): domain Bacteria; phylum Verrucomicrobiota; class Verrucomicrobiia; order Opitutales; family Opitutaceae; genus Fen-1467. Next base: position 7,984 of record CAJAKX010000113.1, read on the forward strand.
CGAACGAGCTTCTCCTTGCCGACCTGCGGAGCCAGGTAGCTCTGGCCGCCGTTCAACGCCTCCCATTTGTAGCCGTCGCGGCTCCACGCGAGATGCAGACCGTCCTCACCATTTTTCGTGAAGTAGGTGAACAGGTAGCAGGTGCCGCCCGGCGCCGGCGCCCTGGCTGCTTCCGCCGAAACGAGATTCTGACTGCCGGCGAGGGCCAGCGCCGTGGCAAGCAACAGGGTTTTGTGCATGGTGTCCTCGATGGTGGGCGCTGCGCCGCTTCAGGCAACCGCCGAGTGCGGGGGCGTACCCAATCATTACGATACGGCGGTGATTAACACCCCCGATGCCGCAAGGTGATGGAGGGCCCGCCGCCGTGCGGGCCGGGGTCGATGGGCGAACGGGCGACACGGCGGTCGCCCCTCCACCCTGCGAGATGGCCACTTTCAAAATCGTCAGGGAACGTCACCACACCTCGTTCGCGCTTGTCGCCGCTGCAGTACTCATGTGTGCTGTGATATCGGCAGGGCGCGTCCCAAGCCGCCCGTCGCGACGGTTGGGTCGCGCGTTCCTCCCGAATGGTTTTTCCCCATTTCACCGTCACTTCCATGCACAACGTCTCCCCCGAAACCCTCAAGGACAACGTCTTCAAGCTCATCAGCCAGGACTGGATGCTCATCACCGCGGGCGATCGCACGAAATTCAACACGATGACCGCGAACTGGGCCGGATTGGGCTACCTCTGGTACCAGCCCGTCAGCTTCTCTTTCGTGCGGCCCCAGCGCTACACCTTTGAGTTCATGGAAAAGAGCGCCCTCTACACCCTGTCCTTCTTCCCCGAAAAATACCGCGAGGCGCTCAGCCTCTGCGGCAGCCAGAGCGGCCGGGACGTCGACAAGGTGCAGGCCAGCGGCCTGACGCCGGCGTTCACGGAAAGCGGCACGCCCTACTTTGCCGAGGCGCGGCTGGTGCTGGAATGCCGGAAACTCTACACCCGCTTCCTGGAGGCGCCCGGGTTCCTCGACGCCACGATCCCCGCCGACGTGTATCCCGACAAGGATTTCCACCGGCTATACATCGGCGGAATCGTGCAATGCCTGGTCGAGTGAAGCCCTGCTTCGCCGGTCGCGGGATCTTCGCCGGTTCTCCCTCGCATTGGCGTACGGTGTGAGCGCGAGCCAGGGCGTCCGTCTCGAGGTGGAGGCACGGGAAAGACGACGTACGCGCGGGATTTTCTTCCCGCGGAAATGCGCTGCCACGAATTCGTCAACGCCGATCTCATCGCTGCCGGAGTGTCTCCGTTTGCGCCGGCGCAGGCCGGATTCGAAGCGGGCCGCATCATGATCCGGCGACTGCGCCAGCTGCTGGCCGGGCGAAAGGATTTCGCATTTGAAACGACTCTCTCGGGATACGGCTACATGCCTTTGCTGGAAGAAGCGCGGGCCGCAGGTTACCGCATCCGGCTGGATTTCCTCTGGATCGCCAGCCTGGACGTCGCCCGCGAGCGGCATCCGCCAGCGCGTGCGCAAGGGCGGCCACGACATCCCTGACGACGTGCAGCAGCGCCGGTTCACGAAAGGCATACGGATGCTCATCGAGCATTACCGGCCGCTGCTCAATCACTGGCGTCTTTTCGATAACACCGGCGACAATCCGCATTTGATTGCCGAAGAGAAGGACCGCGCCTTCACGGTGGTCGACGCTGTCAGAATTACCATGGTGGAGCAAATGGCCAACATGCGCCTCGTGCCGGAAGTCCCACCGAAGGCCGTCGAGGAACCCGCCGCCATGATGTTCAGCGACGAGACCCGTGCTGCCATGCGCGCCCTGCGCCGGGCCTATGCCCGCGTCATACTGGAGAACAAAACCTACGGCCTGCCGGTCATCCAGTGGCGCGAAGGCCGCGGCGTGGTCGCGGTGCCGGCGGAGCTGCTCGCGCCGCTGGCGCGCCGCATCCTTGAAACCAACGGCGAACCGCTGCCCGCGGCGGAGGAGCGCACCCTGCTCCGCGGCGTACCGTAGACAATCATGGGATAATCTGGCCAACCATTGGCTTCGCGGGCAACCGCACCTCGGTGCTTCTGCCACATTGAGCCGAAACCTGATTGTCCACGGACAACATCGCCAAGCACGGGACGCGAGATAGCCACACCTTACATCAATATCCTGATCCTAGCTTCTTTCGCCTCCTGAATCATGCCGTCCGTTCCATGGTCATTTTAGCCGTTATCTTGTTTTTTGGTCTTATCATTGTGCTGATTGCGCCCGGCGTCGTTGCACGGAGGGTTTTGGGGAACCGTGAAAAGCTGTCCGATGAAAGATTATTAGAGCTGTTCAATCCATCTTCACGGTTACCCGAAGAAACGATCCTGATGATCTTAAAATCGATCGGCTCTGCCTATGGAATCGGCTACTCGAAGCTTCGCCCCAACGACTGCTTTGTCTCCCAATTGAGCAAGATCGACTCGTGGCGCTTAGATGCAGGGGCAGAAAAAATCGAAGGGTTATTGCGAGAGAAATTTGGATTAGCAATACCTGCTGAAGCCAAGTCGTTCACGCTCTCCAATCTCATGAAGTTGATCGAACTCGGCAAATAGGATCGGAGCTCAATTCTTTGAATTGGTGGAGCTGGCGCTTCAATTCCCCCGCGGCGGCCGGATCGTACTGAACGGACTGGCCGGCAGGTCGAACTGCCCGACCGGATCGGGATGCACCGGATCGAAGGAGCCGAAATCGTCAACGATGCACGAAGCGAGCGGCAGTTTGTTTTCCTTGATGCCCTCGACAACGCACTTCGCCAGTTCGTAGGCGCCGTAGTTGTCGTGATGGGTGTTGTCCACCTTGTCAGGCGCGGGCCTGGCAAAGGCCAGTTTCGACTGCTCCGGCCCCAGCGCCTCGTAGAAAGGCC
>CAJAKX010000114.1 GCA_903940425.1 uncultured Opitutia bacterium
AGCAGGACCATCACCGGCGCCGTGACGATCATCTCCTTGCTCAGCACCCCCAGCAGGCCCGCCCCGATTGAAAGAACCTGCCACCTGGCGGGTGCCGCCGACTCCACGCTGCGCACGAAGCAGTACAGCGTGAGCAGATAAAAAAGTCCCATCAGCGACTCGTAGCGCTGGGTGATATAGGTCACGGATTCGGTTTGCAGCGGATGCACCGTCCAGAGGACCGCCACGGCGAGGGCCAGCGGCAGCGCGGCCGCACCAAAACGCTCGTTGAGGACCGGTCTCTGCAGTGTCCGCCGCACGAGGCCCAACAGGGTCAGACCGGCCAGCGTGTGGATGAGCAGATTGAAAGCGTGATAGCCCCAGACGTCTGTCCCACCCAGGGCATAGTTGAGCGCCAGCGTGAGATTGCTGATTGGCCGGCCGCCCACGCCGACGTCATGCGGTGGCGATAGGGCACTGCCAAAGCGCCTGATCGTTGGGTTGTCGGTGATCGAAAATAAATCGTCCCAGATAAACGGCCCGGAAAAGCTGTTGTGATACGCGGCGAGTGCCGCGAGCACCAGGAGGGCACCAGCCAGGACAACTGCCCCGCGTGACACCGGACCAGATGACGGTGTGCGCACGACGCGATCCCGCCTGGGAGTTTCGCAAGGAGCCGGTGCCTTTCTTGCCATCGTAAAATCAAAAGCCATCAGCTGTCCGGCTGCAAGCGTCGGTCATTGCCCGTCACCCGATTCCCGCGCCGGCTGGAAAGGCGGCCATGATCGGACTCCTCTTTTCAAGCCACCCACAGAGTTAGCACTACTCCGTTAAGTAACGAGGAGGCATCCGAGACGATCGCGGACCGGGTGAACCGCGTTCGGCAGACGGGGCAAGTGCACAGCGCCCGGGCTGCCATCAGCCAGCGGCGCTTACCGCGGCGGCCGGTAACCCGACCTGCCGGCCTGCCGCATCGCCTTGAGGCCTTCCTCAAACGTCAGCAGCGGGGTGGTCTTGCCCGACCGGACCGCGCCGCCAGCGGCCACGGCGACCGCAAAGGCGGCGGCACTGACCTGGTTGGGCAGCCTGCAGATGATGACGTAATCGGATTCCCCGAAGGTGAGCCAGCCGCCTTCGACGCTGCCGCCCAGTTTTTTAACCGCGCCCTGGATCGCCTTGAGACGATGCTGGGGTTTCTTGAGCATGCCCGCCCAGGCGGCGGGGGTGTAGGATCCTTGAAACAGGTAGTAAGGCATAAACAGAATTCCTTTCGTGGGACGGGGGTTGAGGACGTTTACGAACAAAAAAAATATAACCACGGTGGACGGAATTAGCGAACCGCAATTGCGCGGGCGGGAAAGGGCGGCGCGGGTCAGGCCCGGTTCGGCAGGGCTCACCACAGGCAGGGCAGGGACGTCGGATGTCGGGCTCTCCGCGGACTCCACACCCCCGCGATGCGAGTTCGCTAGGTTTTGCTGGCCCCGGCAGCCCGGATTCAGTTAGATTCCCGGCCATGCAAAGGCGCTGGCTGATTCTTTTGCTGGGACTGGGGATCGGGGTCATGGGCCGCGGACAGGAGAGTCCTCCGGATCTGGCCAAGATCAAAGCCGCGGCGGAAGCGGGCGACGCCAAGGCCCAGTACGAATACGGGAAGGCCGTTCCTGCCAGCCGGATGGCCGAGCGACTGGACTGGTTTTATCGTTCGGCCCGCGCCGGTTTTGCCCCGGCCCAGGAGGCGTTGGGGAGTTATTTTGCGACGGAGCCCGTTTCGGATCCGCAGAAGCGTGCCGCCAACCTGCACGAATCGGTGCGCTGGTCCAGCCGGGCGGCCTATCAGGGGATTTATACCGCCCAGTTGCGGATCGCCCAATTTTATCGCAAGGGCGAGGTGCTGCCGAAGGACCGGGTGGCCGCCTACCTTTGGATGCGGATGGGCATCAACAACAGCCCGCTGGCGATAATCTACAAAAGCAACCTCGACCAATTGACCACCGAGATGTCCCCGGCCGAGATCGTCGAAGCCGAGAAGCGGCTGAAAGCCTTCGAGCTGAAAACCGGTTCAAAGATGAATCCCATCGAGGCCGAGCTGTTTTTTGCGCAGCTCCAGCTCGGCACGCCCACGGTCGTAAATGGGGTCCGGCAGGCGGTCGTGAACAATATCGGTTTCACCCAGGGCGAAACCAAGGAGCTGAAACTGGGCGAGGAGACCGTCCGCATCGTGTGCTTCAGCATTGACGAGAAAAGCGTCCTGGTCGGCATTGCCGGCACACCCTACATTCATTGGTTGAAACGCTAGACGTCCGCGGGCATCCGCTTTTACGCTCGTAGCGCCTCGTCGCGCCGAAAGGGAGGAGCCCGCTTTCGCGCGAGGCTTCGGCGGGGCAAGCAAGGAAAACGGGAGAACTGAAGCGAAGGATTATTTCTGATCGGAGAGCAGCTTCTGCTTGGCCATTTGAAACTCCTCGTCGGTCAGGGCCCCCTGATCTTTGAGCATCTTCAGCTTCTGCAGCTGCGCAACCAGATCGGTCGCTCTCGCGGGAGGCGCGCCGGCGGCGAAGGGGAAGCCGACATTGTATTGCGGGGTTCCTCCGCCCACGGGCCTGAAGTAAATGTCGGACAACTGCGTAAACCGGCCGAACGACTCCACCCTGCCATCCACCAGCCGGACGGAATAGGGCGCGTCCCGGCCATAGCCGGCGTCGGAGACGAGATAGTAGGTCATGTACTCGATGTTCGCCTGGGCACTGGTGCTGTCCGGCGTGCCCAGCATGGCGATGACCTGATCCTTGGTCATCCCGATCTTGATGTTGTTGAGTTTGTCGGCGGTCATTGTGCAGCCGGCGAACAGCGTGGCGAGAAGCAGGACAAGGGCGGTGGTTTTCATGGCCGGGGCGGGTTGGAATTTGTTGGCGGGCGGGCAGGCTGGCCCGAGAGGTCATGGGCTTCTAATTAAAGACGCCTTCGCAGGGCAATAATAACACAAGATTTTTAATCGCAAGGCCCCCAATGCCAAAGGCCAGATGACGGAAGCCACCCGACGGGATAACGTTCGGCGGGGCTTCTGCCATCGCCAAGGTTTCGACGCGCCAAGGAAGACGGAAAATAGGGTACAGTGAACCGAGAACGCGCGCTACGCGGCGGCCGGCTCACGGTTCCAGCGCGCGCCCTGGGTCAGCCAGTTGCGCAGCAGCACCGCGCCGATGCATCCCGCCATCGCGAACGCGCCGAGAATCAGCCACATCGCCGCCGGCGTGTGCCAGTAGTCGAGGCGGTTCTCCACCATCGCCTGTTGCAGCGGCATTGCCGTGCCGCCCACCGTGACTTTCTCCGGGGACCAGCGCTCCAGCAGATTTCCCGAGTACCAGCTCACGAGCGTTTTCGCGAGAAACCACGGCACCATGGAAAGCCCGAGATAGGTCCCTTCCTGGCCGATCGGGGCGATGGCCGCGGTGTATTCATTGAGCTTGGGCGACCACAAGACTTCGCCGATCGTCACGATGATCATGCACAGCACCGCCATCTCGTAATGCGCGGGCCCGATGCCGGTGCCGTACCATTGCCACGGCAGGGCCATCGGAAAGAGCGAAAACGCCGAGACCATGGCGCCATAGACCAGCATGTTGTAGACTTTGAACTTGTTCGCGAGGGGAATGAAAAGGATCAGTCCGATGACGATCCCGATCGGGTTGATCATGTTGAGCGCCCCGATCGCGGCCTCCGGGCCGATGGTGCGCTCCCAGTACTTCGGCATGAGCAGATAAAGGTAGGCGTAGACCGCGCGCACGCCGAGGATGAGCGCGATCAGCACCACCAACCGGAAAAACGCGGGTTCGCGGATGACCGCCAGGAGAATGCTGAGGGGAGTCCGGCGTTCCTTTTTCTCATCCGGCTGCTCGTCGGCGCCGGCCAGCTGCTGCTCGCGCCGCACCATCAACTCACTCGTGATCAGGCAGAGGACGGCCGTGCCCACGCCCATGGTGAAAATGTGGACGTTGGGCACCTTCAGCACCAGGCGCACGAAATCGATCGAGTAACCGCCGGCGGCCGCGCCGATGTTCATGAACAGATACCACAGGTTGAAACCGGCGCTGCGCGACCGGCGCGTCGTGTAGCGCTGGGTGGCGGCCTGGAAGACCGTCTGGATGCCGGCCATGAAGGGCGCCATGAGCACCAGCAGCACCGACGCCAGCAGGCCGCGGTGCGGTAGCGAGGGCGTGAGGCCGATGACCACCATCGCGCTCCGGAGCAGCAGCATGGCGCCCATTGAAATCCGCATCGACAGGCGGATGCCCAGCCAGTCGGTCATCATCCCCGAGACCGTGAGCAGCAGCGTGGTGGCCGAGGTGAAGAGCGCGATGGAATGGCCCGCCGCCCGGTCGCTCATCCCGAGATCATGGGAGAGGAAGAGCGAGGCGATCGTCAGCATCGCGAAGTAGAACGTGCAGTCCAGGAAGTTGATGATCTGGATGCCCCAGTATTCGCGACCCGTCTCCTTCAGCACACCGAAGTCCTTGAAATAACCGATGACCAATTGCGCGGCGGTTTTCTTGGCGGGCGATGCTTCGCTCATGTTTTCGGAGGGCGGGATTGGCGGGGTCGGACCGGTCGCTGCACCGGTGTGGCGCACACGTTCGCCGGATGCCGAAGCAAGTCAACCTCGCGTTGTTCTCGCCTTTGGAAAGCGGAACAATGAAATAAGACGTAACCCATGACCTTGATGAGAATCGCCGCATTCCTGACGGTCGCCCTCGGCGTGTGGGCGGCCATGCACGGCTACGTCTTCTGGCGGCTGGCGTCGGTGCCGTGGGTGGCGGCGCATTTCTCGCGGCGCGCGCTGGTCTGGACGGCGGTGGCGTTGTGGGCCGGCTACCCGCTGGCCCGTTTTTTGAATTCGCAGCGACTCGAGACGGTGGGACGGCCGCTGGAATTTGTCGCGGCGAACTGGATCGGCGTCCTGTTTGTTTTGTTTTCGATCCTGTGCATCGCGGACGTGGTCACGCTGGGCGGCCGGCTGCTGCCCGGGCTGGCTCCGGTCATCCGCGGCTGGGCCGTGGGCGTCGCGTTGGTGCTGTCCGCGGCCGGCCTGGTGCAGGGCCTGCGGCCGCCCGTGGTGCGCGAGTATGAGGTACGCCTCGCGGGACTGCCCCGGGAGCGCGACGGGCTCGTGCTGGTGGGAATTTCTGATTTGCATCTTGGCACGCTGATCGGCGGGCCCTGGATGACGCGCCTCGTCGGCCGCGTGAACGATCTGCGGCCCGATGTCGTGCTCGTCGCCGGCGATCTGGTGGACGGCGAGGTGGGCCCGTTGGAACCGCTGCTCCCGGTGCTCAAGACCCTGCGGGCGCCCCTCGGTGTGTGGGCCGTCACGGGGAATCACGAGTTTTATGCCGGCCTCGATCGCAGCGTTGCACTGCTGGAGGCGGCAGGCTACACGGTGCTGCGCGACCGCTGGGCGGAGATTGTTCCCGGTCTCGTGGTGGCGGGCGTGGACGACCTCAGCGCCCGCCGGCAGTTCAGCCGCCCTGACCGGCCGGTCGAGAAGGCGCTGGCGAACCGACCGCCGGGAGCCGCCATTCTGCTGTCGCATTCACCCTGGCAGGCCGACGTGGCGGCGGCGGCGGGCGCCGGCCTCATGCTTTCGGGCCACACGCACGATGGGCAGATCTGGCCGTTCGGCTACGTTGTCCGGCTGAGCTACCCGTTGCTCGGGGGGCGCTACGAGGTGGGCGGCATGCCGGTCATTGTTTGTCGCGGCACCGGCACCTGGGGACCGCGCATGCGTCTCTGGCGGCCGGGCGAGATCGTGCGCATCAGGTTGCGGAGTGGTTGAAAGGCGCAGCGGAGGCCCGGGCGCGAAGGGCGCCGGCCGTCGATTCCTTGAAGAAACCCGGTCAGTGGAGCTTCTGGGCGGTCTTTTCCAGTTCGTTGTGAAACTGGGGGTGCGCCACCTCGATCAACGCCCGGATGCGTTGCCGGATGGACTTGCCGTAGAGATCAGCGATGCCGTACTCCGTGACGACGTAGTGGACATGGCTGCGCGTCGTCACCACGCCGGCGCCCGGCTTGAGCATCGGGACGATCCTGCTGACCAGCTGTCCATCGACGTGGGCGGTGCTGGGCAGGGCGATGATGGGTTTGCCGCCCCGGGAGCGGCTCGCCCCGTAGACAAAGTCAACCTGACCGCCGACGCCGCTGTAAATCCGCGTGCCAATCGAGTCGGCGCACACCTGGCCGGTCAGGTCCACCTCGATGGCCGAATTGATTGCGACCATGCGGTCGTTCTGCGCAATGCGGAAGGGATCGTTGATGTATTCCGTCGGATGCAGCTCGACCATCGGATTGTCGTGGACGAAGTCATAAAGACGCCGGGTCCCCATCAGAAACCCGGCGATAATCTTGCCCGGGTGCAGCGTTTTCCGGGCGCCGTTGATGACGCCGCGTTCCACCAGATCGATCACACCATCGGAAAACATCTCACTGTGAATGCCGAGGTCCCGCCGGTCGCCAAGGAGGGCCAGCACGGCTTCCGGGATCCCGCCGATGCCCATCTGCAGCGTGGAGCCGTCCTCGATCAGGCTGGCGCAGAACTGGGCGATCCGGCGCTCCGGCTCGGTGCCGTGGCCCTGGCGGAGTTCGAGCGGCGGATAGGAGACCGGAACGACGTGGGTCAGCCTGGAGACATGGATGAAACTGTCGCCGAGGGTGCGCGGCATGCGGTCGTTGACCTCGGCGATGATCATCCGGGCCGACTCGGCGGCGGTCTTGGTCAGGCCGACCTCGATGCCAAAGCTGCAGAAGCCATGCTCGTCCGGCGGGCTGAGGTGGACCAGGGCCGCGTCCAGGGGCAGAATGCCATCGCGGAACAGTCCCGGCACCTCGGACAGAAAACACGGCGTGAAGTCCGCGCGGCCCTCGTTGACGGCCTGGCGCACGTTGGCGCCGGTGAACAGCGTGTTGACGCGGAGATACCGTTCCAAGCCGGGCGCGACATAATCCGCGCTGCCGATGGTGAACAACTGGGCGATCTCGACCGGAGCGGTGAACTCCGGCGCCCGCTGCACCAGGGCGGCCAGCAGGACCTGGGGCACGGAACAATTGCCGGTCATGAACACGCGCATGCCGGACTTGATCGCCGTCACCGCCTGGTCCGCCGTGGTGATCCGGCTTTGGTAGATCTGCTGTGCTGAGGTCATGAGAGGGTGGGGAAACCGGCGCGGATTTTACAGGAGGTCCGCTGCGAAGTGACGCCCTGCCGCGTAGCGCGAAGCTTTAGCTCGCGCTGAATCATTCCAAGTGCGGGCTGAAGCACCGCACTACCGTCAGGGTCGTTGCTATGATATCTTGAGGCAGCCATCCGCAATCGCATGCAGGCAATGCCGCCTACATGAGCAGTTGAATCTGATCCTGGCCGTGGATCTTCCCGAGTTGTTCGTGCACATCGACCAAGACCAGCTTGTGTTGATGGCAGCCGCTTTTCAGGCAGCCTTCGAGGATGCCGCCGTTGGGCAGGTACAGGGCGAACATGGGCGAGAAGCAGAAATCGCACTTCTCGTGCTCGACCTGCAGGGAGACGCCGCAGGTCGGGCAGAACATCCCGACCACCACGCCCTCGGGGATGTCGACGTCGAAGAGGTTGTGGAAACTGCCGTAGACCGGGTCGAGGTGGATGTTGCCGCGGATGGCGCCATACTGGATGACGACCTTGATGGAGGGGTAGCCGTTGATGGGCACCGCGGGATCCATCAGGCTGTGCCCGCGGGGGCACTGCGCATGCTCCACATGCAGGACCTTTGAAGGGACCTCGATGATGATTTTTTCCTTTTCCATGATTACACCTGCACTTTCGTGGCGAACGCCATGCCTTCCGTCAGGGCGTTCAAATTGATGCCGAGCAAGTGCTGCTTGCCCGGGCCGAGCACATCCTCGATCGCGGCGATGACCGACTCCTTCCGGACCGCCTGCGTCAGCGCGAGGTAGGCGCCCAGCATGACGACGTTCGCCACCCGCAGGCTGCCCTGCTGGCGCGCGAGATCGTTCACCGGGATGGCGAGGGTCTGCACGTCATGGCGGGCGGGGGCGCGGGGAATGAGGGAACTGTTCAGCAGCAGCCAGCCGCCGGGCTGGACGAACGATTCAAACCGGTCGAGCGAGGGAAGATTCATGGCGATAACGCACGTCGCCTCGGTGACGATGGGGGCCCCGATCAGGACATCGGAAATGATCACGTTGCAGTTGGCGGTGCCGCCGCGCATCTCCGGGCCGTAGGCGGGCAGCCACGTCACGTTCCGGCCTTCCATCATGCCGGCGTGCGCCAGCAGCTTGCCGATCATCAGAATCCCCTGGCCGCCGAAGCCGGCGACGATGATGCGCTCCTCCGTCATGGTCAGGTCCCTCCTTCGATGTCCTTGTACACCCCGAGGGGGTAGACCGGGAGCATGTTCTGCTCCACCCAGCGCAGGGAATCGACCGGCGACAGGCCCCAGTTGGTCGGACAGGTTGAAAGCACCTCCACCAGGCTGAATCCCTTGTTCTCGATCTGCATCTGAAACGCCTTTTTCAGCGCGCGTTTCGCGGTGTTCAGTCGCGGGATGTTGTGGACCGAGACGCGGGCGATGTAGGCGGTCGCCTCGATGGTCGCCAGCATTTCGCAGACGCGCAGCGGCGCGCCCTGGCCGAGGCGAGACCGGCCCAGCGGCGACGTGGTGGTGGGCTGGCCGACCAGTGTCGTGGGCGCCATCTGTCCGCCCGTCATGCCGTAAATCGCGTTGTTCACGAAAACCACGGTGATGTTCTCGCCGCGCATGGCGGCGTGGACGATCTCGGCCATCCCGATAGAAGCGAGATCGCCGTCGCCCTGGTAGGTGAACACGATGTTGTCCGGGCGCACCCGCTTGATGCCGGTCGCGACCGCCGGGGCCCGCCCGTGGGCGGCCTCCTGCGCATCGCAGTTGAAATACTCGTACGCAAACACGGCACAGCCCACCGGGGCGACCGCCACCGTCCGGCCCAGCACGTCGAGTTCCACCAGCGTCTCCGCGACGAGCTTGTGGATGATTCCGTGCGTGCATCCCGGGCAGTAATGCATGGGGACATCGGTCAACCCCCGCGACTTTTCGTAGACGATCTTCATGCGCCGCGCCCTCCCGGCAGTGCCTGCACCTGCTTCACGATCTCCTCCGACGTCGGCACGATTCCGCCGGTGCGGCCGTAGAAGGAGATGGGCCGCCGGCCCGCCACGGCGATCTTCACGTCATCCAGCATCTGCCCCATGCTCATTTCCACGACCAGAAAGGCCTTGGTCCGTTCGACGACCAGGTCGAACGCCGCGAGCGGGAACGGATAGAGCGTGATCGGGCGGAGCAGACCGACGCGCAGGCCGAGGCGCCGGCATTTTTCGATGGCGGAGCGCGCGATGCGCGAGGTGGTGCCATACGCCACGATGACCACGTCGGCCTGCTCGCAGTTGTACAGCTCGTAGCGGACCTCCGTCCGCTCCATTTCGGCATATTTCCGGAAAATCGCGCGGACATGGTTCTCCAACTGGTCCGGATACAGGTACAGCGAATTGATGACGCGCTGCCGTCCGCCGCTGTGGACGGTGCCTGTCGTGGCCCAGTCCTTGGGCGGCAGCCCGGCCGCGGGGCGGTACGGGGAAAGTTCCACCGGCTCCATCAGCTGCCCGATCATCCCATCCGCCAGCACCATGACCGGGTTGCGGTACTTGTCGGCCAGATCGAACGCCAGTTGCGTCAGGTCGACCGCCTCCTGGAGGTTGGCGGGAGCGAGGACGAGCACGCGATAGTCGCCATGGCCGCCGCCCTTGGTCGCCTGGAAATAATCCGCCTGCGCCGGCTGCACGCCGCCCAGCCCGGGGCCGGCCCGCATGATGTTCACCAGCACGCAGGGCAGCTCGGCCCCGGCGATGTACGAGATGCCCTCCTGCATCAGGCTGATGCCGGGGCTCGAGGAGGAGGTCAGGACGCGCGCGCCGGCGCCGGCGGCGCCGTAGACCATGTTGATCGCGGCCACCTCGGACTCCGCCTGCACATACGCGCCCCCGACCTTGGGCAGCTCCCGCGACATGTATTCCGGAATCTCGTTCTGCGGGGTGATCGGATAACCGAAGAAATAGCGGCAGCCGGCGTTGATGGCCGCGGCGGCGATCGCCTCGTTTCCTTTCATCAATTTCCTGGCCATGGGGGTTTCCTCACCGGCGTACGGTGATGACCGAGTCCGGACAAATCTTGGCGCAGCTGCCGCACCCGCTGCACTCCGCGAGGTTGTACACGATGGCGGGATTGTAGCCGCGGATGTTCACGCGGCTCGTGTCGAGCTTCAGGATTTTCGTGGGGCAGACGGTGATGCACAATTCGCATCCTTTGCAGAGGTTCTCCGCGAAAATCACTTCCGGCATGGCGGACTTTTGCCGGTCAGAGCTGGCCGGCGGAGAGGGTGGGGAGGCTTGCACAACAGGTGGCGTGAGAGTCGGCCCGGGTGGGGAGGGAGGGACCATTCCTGGTTCTTCGGATGGGGTGAACGCAGATGCTGCGACCGCGATGCAGGGGCCGGTGATGGGGTTGAATGGGGTGGGGTGAAAACTGCCGCAACCGACGATGTCGGATGATAAATCGTCACAAGCCGCGCGCGAGTAAAAACCAGACGGATCCGGCCTTCGGACGGTGGGTAGTAGCACCGTTTGTCGGGGCGATGAGCCTGGTGTCTTTGTGGTGAATACCGGTTGATCCCGGTCGGTTTGCGCCGACACCGCGGCGAAGCGGCAAATGGCTTGTGCGGGGCGGGCGCATGGGTACATCTCCTCAATGCCCACCCGCCAGGGATCATTCCATCTATGCCGCCTCGCGGGAGTCGACCTGTACCTGCACTGGTCCTGGTTCGTCGTTGCCATGCTCGAAATTTCCAGCCGGCGGGGGAGCTACGGCTCCCTCGCTTTCAACGCGCTGGAATATCTGGCGCTGTTTGTGATCGTGCTGCTGCACGAGATGGGCCACGCGCTCGCCTGCCGTTCGGTGGGCGGCCGGGCGGATGAGATTGTGCTGTGGCCGCTGGGCGGCGTGGCCTATGTGGCGCCGCCGATGCGGCCCGGCGCCACCCTCTGGAGCATCGCCGCCGGACCGCTGGTAAATGTGCTGCTGGTGTTCGTGCTGCTCGGGCTCGGGGCGGTGAGTGCAACCATGGGGTGGACGGAATCCGCTCCCGACGTGTCCGCGTTTCTGCGCGCCCTTTGGTATATCAACCTCGGCCTGCTGATCTTCAACCTCCTGCCGATCTATCCGCTCGACGGAGGCCAGATCGTGCGCGCGCTGCTCTGGTTCGTGATCGGCCGCGCCCGCAGCCTGATGGCGGCGAGCATCATCGGCTTCGTCGGCGTGGCCGGCATGTTCCTGGTCGCGTGGTGGGCGCAGTCGATCTGGTATGGCATCCTCGCGCTGTTCATCCTCGCAAATTGCTGGCGGGGATTGCAGCACGCGCGGACCCTGGCGCGCGCCGCCCGGCTGCCCCGCCGCGAGGGGTTCATGTGTCCGAGCTGCCGGACCGCGCCGCCCACGGGTGCATGGTGGACGTGCAGCCAGTGCGGGAAGCCCTTCGACACCTTTGAGACGCAGGCCGTCTGCCCGCATTGCGGCGCACAACTCGAAGTCACCCGCTGTCTCGACTGCGGCGAGATTCATCCGCTGAGCGAGTGGCGCATCCCCCCACCGCCGGTCGCCTAAGTGGTGACGTTCGGCGAAAAAGAAATTGCGCGCGGCGGACGATGGCGGAAAATTCCATGATCCAGCCATGAAACCAATGTGGTGGTTTGCGGGGGTGGTCGTTGTCGCCGGCTTGTCGGCGGCCGAAACCATCCCTGTCGAAGATTTTGCCAAGCCGGCACTGGTCTCCCAGGCGAAGCTTTCGCCCGACGGACAATACGTGGCGTTTCTGCGCGAATATGAGGGCAGGACGAGGCTTTTTCTCACGGACCTTAAGCAGAGAACGCTTTCGCGCATCGAGCCGGCCGATGTGAAACGCACGCTGGTGTCCAAAGATATCAGGGGGTTCGACTGGGTGAGCGAGCGGCGCCTGGTGTTCCCCACCATCATCTGGGATCACTTTGTCGCCGGAGTTTCGGCGGTGGATCGGGATGGCCGGCAATGGAAAACGATCAGCGGAGGCGAATCCAACACCCCCAACGAGGACCGGCTCTTCGCCCATACGATCATCCACCGTTTTGACGACCGGGACCAGAACATCCTCATGCTCGATCTACACAAGGCCCAAGGCGAGGAGAGGATCTATCCGGACGTCGTCAAGGTCAGCACCCTCACGGGGCACTACGCTACCGCGGCGAAGAACCCGGGCAATGTGATCAGCTGGGGCGCGGACCAGGAGGGCTGTGTCCGCGTCGGAATCACCCTGGAAGGCCTGAAGTATGGGACGATCTACCGCGAACGCGAGGACGCGCCATGGCGCAGCTTCCCCTCGTTGGGTGCGGAGCGGGGCGAGATCAGACCGCTGGGTATCAATGGGTCGAATCAAACGCTGTATGTCGCCGCTCTTTCCCCCCGGAAACGGTGGGCAGTTTACCCTTATGATCCCACCAACGGCACCCTCGGTGACGCCCTCATCGACGATCCGGAATACGATGTGGATTTGGTGTTGGCCAAGAGAATCACGGGGGTGGCCGGAGTGTATTACGTTGCGGAGAAACCGCGGGTGCGCTGGTTTGATCCGGAGGACGCCGCCCGGCAGCGGGCCATCGACCGGGCCTTTCCGACCACCTTTAATCTGATCACCAGCCGCTCGCGCGACGACAACCGCCTGCTCTTGCTCGCGTACTCGGACCGGGATCCCGGAACCTACTTTCTGTTCGATCGCGCAGACAATAGCCTGACGCTGGTCGGAACCCGGATGGGGTGGATCAAGCCGGACCGGATGGCGCCGATGGATCCCATCCAGTACCCGACGCGGGACGGCCTGCTCATCCATGGCTACGTCACCTATCCGCTGGGGGCGCCGCAGCGGAATCTCCCGCTGGTTGTCATGCCACATGGCGGTCCGTGGGTTCGGGATGTCTGGGGGTTTGATCCGTTAGTGCAGATGCTGGCCAGCCGCGGCTATGCCGTGCTCCAGATGAACTACCGCGGCTCCACCGGTTATGGTGAGGAGTTTCACAACAAGGGACGCCGCGAGGTGGGGCGGGCGATCCAGGACGACATCGAGGACGGCACGCGCTGGGCCATCGCCCAAGGGCTGGCCGATCCCAAGCGCATCGCCATCATCGGAGCCGATTACGGCGGTTTTGCCGCGCTCTTCGCGCTGGGACACAATCCGGGCCTTTACCGTTGCGGCATTTCCTTTGCCGGTGTCACCGACTGGCTGAAGATCTTTGAGACCCGCGCCGACCCGGAGTTCCAGATCACGCGTCAGTATTGGATCGATCAGATCGGTGATCCTACGACGGACGAGTCCTTCCTGCGTTCGATCTCACCGGTGAATTTCGCGGACAAGATCACGGCGCCGGTCCTGATCATTCAGGGCAAGGAGGACCACATCGTCCCACTGAAGCAGGCGCGCGCCATGCTTGCCGCCCTGGAAGAGGCCGGTCGCAACCCCCAATCGCTCTTTCTCGCCGATGAAGGACATGGGATCCGCAGCAGCGCGGCGCGCATCGAGGAATTCAAACGCATCGAGGCGTTTCTCGCGAAGAATCTTGCTCCCTGACGGCGGCCGCCATGCCGATCAGGAGATACTAGGGTCGAAACGAATTATCGATCGCTGAGCGAGTGGCGCATCCCTCCGCCGCCGGTTGCTTAAGCGCCGGGCGGCCCGCCGCGGCCATCACTTCTTTCCGAGCAGCTTGGCGAGTTCCGCGGGCAGCGCGTTGCCGCGCAGGTCCTGTGCGACAATCCGGCCTTTGCCGTCCAGCAGGAAGGTCGTCGGGATGCTTCTGATGCCGTATTTTGCGGCCAGCTTGTTTTCCCAGCCCCTGCCGTCGAAGTACTGCTGCCAGGACATGTCGTGGTCCTTGATGAAGGTGGTCAGGGCGTTCAGGTCTTTGTCCAGACTGATGCCGATGATCTCAAATCCCCGGTCGTGGTATGTCCGGTAGGCCGCGAGGACGTTCGGGAGTTCGGCGGCGCACGGACCGCACCAGGTGGCCCAGAAATCGACCAGCACCACCTTGCCCCGGTAGGCGTCGAGGGAGAGCGGCTTGCCGGCGACATCGGCTTCCGTGAAACCGGGAAACGCCGCGCCGACCACCAGCGTGGCCTGGATTTTCTTGGCGTCCTCTATCTGGGCAATCATCTTGAGGATGGCGTCGGCCTGCTTGCCCGGGGCGGTTTCGGGAAAGTCGGCCTTGAGCTGGTTGATCAGGGCGACGCATTTGGCCGTATTGCCAAAGAGCTCGAAATACAGCTGGGCCTTCGTCAGCAGGATCTGCGCGACATCATTCGTCTGCTCGCCATGGTGACTGGCCAGAAGCGCATCGAGCTCCTTGAGTTCGCCGGCAAATTCCTGTTCTGACTTCTGGCCGGCCTGGGCCTTGGCCTGGATCCTGCCGAGGACGGCGGTGAGTTCAGCCTCCGCGTCGGCCGGCGCGGCAGCGGCATGGTCGGCGGTGCGGAGCAGGTGGAGCGGCGCGCACAGGGCAAGGGTGATCAGGGCGAGCAGGAGGTGGCTTTTCATTGGAGGGGTTTCCGCGGCGAGGCGGATAAAAAAAGGGAAGCAACCACCTTCCCGAACCTGCAGCAAGGGATATTGTGGACCGGGGGAAGCAGGCTGGCATCGGCCGCCACCGGAACGCGGGTGGATTGGCCGGCCTCCTCTGCGGCGGGCAGGGCTTCTACTCCGTCGGAATCCGGTTGTCCGTGCGGAGCATGATGACGGGGGTCTTGGTTCTTACCCAGAGCTCCGCTTCCTTGAAATGCCTGGCCGGCACGTTCTCGAGCGCCTCGCCAACGGTCTTGGCGGGCAGGAGCCGGCCGCGCTTGGTGGTGTTGAAATCGTAGACGCCGCGGAAGACGCGATCCTGCGTCGTGACCGGACTCTCGCTCTCCGGAATCTGCACGACCCAGCCGACAAAGTCGTCCTTGGGCAGCCGGTGCTCGGGATCGGAGAGGAGGATCACCCATTGTTTCTTCACGGGCGGGGGCTTGTTCTCCTCGGCGGGATCGGGCTGCACCACGTGATTGATCTCCTCGAGGATGCGGCGGAGCACCGCCGGTTCGATGTGGTTTTTCTGCAGGATTTCCGCGACTTTGCTGACGTCGATTTTGGGCATGGTGGAAAGGCGGGTGGGGAGGAGTGAGCGTGCGGGTCAGGCCGGCACGTTGTCGAGCGAACATGTTTCGAACGACGCCTCGCGGTTGGGCCGGGCGAGGACCCCGGGGTAGGGCTCGAGCGGGAACCGCCGGGCGGGTTCCGCGAGCAGGTGGCGGTCGCAGACCAGGAACAACTCGGCCTCGGTCTGCGCGCGGCGCATGTCATGGAGGAAGGCGCCGGCGGGGTCGACGCTCTGGCCGATGAAATTAAGGTACTTCTTCATCCGGGCCACCTGCAGGCGTTCGGGCACGCCGGGCGTGCTGGTGGCGCGGTAAAGCTGCTCGATGTACTCGCGCACGTCGGCGAGGGTGGGCTCGAAAATCCCGCCTGCCGGGCCGGCGGCCCCGCCGTCGGTCTGCCGCCGCGCGAAACGTTCCCGGCACTGGCGGAAAATCCAGGGATTGCGGATGGCATGCCGGCCGATCATGACGCCGGCCGCGCCGGTCCGGGCGAGGATGGTTGCGGCCCGGCCGGCGGAGGTGATGTTGCCATTGGCGAGCACGGGGCACCGCACGGTCTGCACCGCCTGCGCGATGCAATCGTGGTGCACCTCGCTGCGATACATCTCCTTCACCGTGCGGCCGTGCACCGTCAGCAGGTCGACCGCGTGCCGGTTGATGAGCTCGAGCAGGTGCGCGAAGTTCGCGGTGTCCTCGAAGCCGATGCGCATCTTGACGGTGAGCAGCCCCGGCACGGCGGCACGGAGCGCACCGAGGATTTCGTCGATCCGGACGGGATCGCGCAGCAGCCCGCCGCCGACATTCTTCCGGTAGATCTTGGGCGCGGGGCAGCCGAGGTTGAGGTCGATGCCGGCCACGGGGTGGGCGAGCAGCGCGCGCACGGTGCGGAGGATGTCGGGCACGCTCTCGCCGATGAGCTGCGCGAAGACGGGGCGGCCGGTGGTGTTTTCGTCGAGGGAGCGCAGAATGTGCGATTCAGGGCGCGACTGCGCGTGTACGCGGAAAAACTCCGTGAAAAAAAAGTCGGGCGCGCCATAGCAGGCGATGACGCGCATGAACGCCAGGTCCGTCACGTCCTGCATCGGCGCCAGTGCGGTCAGCGGCTGGCCGGCCGCGACGGGCGCGGGCAGCCGGCGTGGCTCGGCCGGCAGGGCGGGTGCTGATGGATTCGGCGACATGCTCCGAGGGAGGGAGGAAATTGAAAATTCCCGCGGCGCGCGGGTTTAACCGGCGGGGATGCGGCCGTGAGCGGAGCCGGCCGTCCGCCCGGCCGGCAAAGCGACGGATCAGGACTTCTCTTCCTCCTCGTCGTCCTCGTCCGCTTCCTCCTTCTCCTCCTCGCCCTGCTGCTTGAGCACGCGCTCAAGGATTTCGGTCATGTCCTCGACGGTGTCGAAGACCTTGAGCGCGACAAAAATCGGTTTCTTCTGCTGGAGCGCGAGCACGATGGAATCGCTGGGGCGGGCATCGACCTCGATGAGCTTGCGACCGAGTTCGTTCTGCATGTGCAGGATGATGCGCGCATAAAAGGTGCCCTCGCTGACGTCGTTGATGACAATGCGCTCCAAGGTGATGTTGAGGCCGAGGAGGATGCTGCCGATGAGGTCGTGCGTGAGCGGGCGTTCCTTCTTGATGCCGTTCAGCGTCATCGAAATCGCGTTGCCGACGCTGTGATCAACGTAGATGACGAAGGATTTGTCGTCATTGCCGAGGAACACGGCGCAGCCGTTGGCGGTGGGCATGACACCCTTGATGGCAACCTCGATGACCTCGTTCTGCATGGCCGGAATCTGCGTAGGCGGGAGGGAAAGCGCAAGCCGGCAGAGGATTACTCGAAGCCGAGGAGATGGATGCCCCAGGTCCTGGCCTGGGCGACCACGGCCGGACGGTCGAGGATGATGACCTTGCCGGCCTCGAGCGCGGCGGCGGCGATGCCGGCCTCGCGCATGGTTTCAAGCGTGTGCTGGCCGAACACCGGCACGTCGAAGCGATAGTCCTGGCTGGCCTTCACCGTCTTCACAAACAGCGCCTGCCCGGTCTTGAACGCGCCGGCGCGGCGGAGCATCTCGTCGGTGCCCTCGAAGGCTTCGACGGCCAGCACGGTGCCGTTGCGCACGACGACGCCCTGGCCGATGTCGAGCCGGGCGACTTCGCGGGCGAGGTGAACGCCGTGCTCGAGGTATTCGCGGTCGATGGGGAACCGGCCGCCGGTCATGACGCCGGGGGTGGCCAGATGGTCATCGAGGAAGGCACGCGCATCAAGGAGGGTGATGCCGAGCTTTTCGATCTCGGCCGCGATGGCGCCGAAGATGGTCTCGGCGTTGCGGCGCTTGAGGGAGAGGAGGAGGCGGGTGGTCTTGAGGTCGGGATGGAGGCCCTTGAACAGGCGGCGCGGCGCGATCTGCCCGGCCATGTAGGCATAGCCGGCGCCGAACTGTTCGAGCGCGCGCAGCATTTTGCCGAGCTGGCCGACGAGGATCGTGTGGCGGTCGGCCTCGGGAAAACTCTCGAGGAGGTCGGGACGCGTCTCCTCGTCGAACGCGATCAGCTTGAGGGGAAGGCCCGCGCGGCGGATGGCCTGCGCGACGAGCATCGGATAGAGTCCCTGGCCGGCGATGAGCGCCACGGGTTTCTGCGGATCAAACCTGGCCGGGAGGAAGGAGGAGAACACGGGGGGCGGCGGGCAGCAGGAAACGACGGAAGGCAGGTGGGAAAAGCGGCCGGGCGCCGCCGCTAGCTCTGCGAGCCGTAGTATTTCTTGTAGCTGCGGTAATAACGGTAGTTTGTGTAATACTCGATGCGGCGGGGCGACAGCCCGTTCAGCACGATCCCCAGGCACTCGTTGTTGCCGTCTTGCAGCGTCCGGACGAACTGCCGGATATGCTTGCGGTGGGCACGATTGAAGCGGCTGACGTAAATGACCTCGTCGGTATGTTCGGCAATGAGGAGGCTGTCGGAGACGGCGCCGATCGGCGGGGAGTCGATCACGATGAGGTCGAAGTGCCTTTTCATCTGTTCGAGGAACTGCCCGAACACCGGTTTCTCCAGAAATTCCGTGGGGCTTTTTGAGCGCCCGCCGGAACGCAGCAGCGAGAGAGTGTCGGTGATGTGCGTGATGCCGAGCTGCGGATTGCCCAGCAAGTCGCCATCCAGGTTCGCCCCCGCCTCGGCCCAGGTGAGAATGCCGGCATCGTTGGGCAGGTTGAAGAGCCGGTGCAGCATGGGCCGGCGCATGTCGCAATCGATGAGCAGGGTGTTCCGGCCATGCCGCGCAAAACTGCCCGCCAGATTGCAGGAGATGAGGGTCTTGCCTTCGCCGGGGATGGTGCTCGTGACCAGGATGATCTTGGGATAATCCAGTTTCGACTGGATCTTGACCGCGCTGTAAACGCTGAGGAACGCTTCGACGCCCGGCGTGGCCTTGGCCTTGATGGCCAGCAAGGGCTTGTCCTCGTCCTTGACGTTGGAGAGGTCGGGGATGATGCCAAGCAGGTTGACCCCGATATAGGACTCGACGTCCCACGCGCTCTTGATCCGGTCATCAATCATGCTGAGGCCGAAGGCCACGCCAACGAACACCAGCAGGCCGACCATCAGGCAGGTGCGGATGATGCGCGTCTTGTTGGGGGTGTAGGGGGCGAAATTGGGTGTCGCGCGGTCCAGCAGGCTGACGGGGATCCGGTAGTCGAGCCCCTTTGACGTCGTGGTCTTGTTGAGGCTGTCGAGCACCGAGGAGTAGGCGTTCTTGGCGACGGTGGCCTGATCCGCGAGACTGCGATACTCGACCTTGAGGTCATCGAGCCGCACCTGCTCCTGCTCCTGCTTGGCATACTCCTGGTCGAGGGACTGTTCGGAATCGCGGGCTTTCTCCAGATTGGCGTTGAGGTCGGCGATGGCGAGCTGCACGGCTTTGTCGAGCTGGTCGCGGAGAGTCGTGATCGTCCTGGCGTTCTCGATCATCTGGGGATGGCGCTCAAGGTAGCGTTCGCCGAGCAATGCCTGGCGCTGGAGCGCCTCGGCGAGCTGGGCCTTGAGGCCGGGGATCGAGCCGTGAGTGCCGATGTAGGAGATCTCGAGCAGGTCGCGTTGCGCTTTTTTGAATTCCTCCATCTGATTATAATAAACATCGAGGTTGAGGCGTTCGAGATGGGCGCTGGTGCGGGCGGCATTGACGCTCTTCAGCCGGTCGGTGATGAAGTTCAGGCTGTCGTCGAGGGAGATGAGGTTGTGCTGCTTCTTGTATTCCTGCAGCCGCTGCTCCTTCTGTTCGTACTCATGCTGCAGTTCCGTGGCGCGCTTCTGCAGAAACGCGACCGCCTCGTCATTGGAGCCGCCGCTTTTCTCCATCAGGTATTTGACGAACTGCGTGTAGAAGCGGTTGGCGACAAGGGCGGCGGCCTCGGGGTCGGGGTGGCGGGCGGTGATCAGGATGATGAGACTGCCGCGCACGGACTCGGCATAGACGCTGCCCAGGGCGGCGGCGGCCGACGGCGGGCTGGTCCCCGGCCGCAGATCCTTGAGGTAGGGCCGCTGCAGCACTTTGACGTCGTCTGGCGTCAGCGATTCGATGACCCGGGCGCGAAGGCTCGCGCTGTTGAGGCGCTGGAGATAGGTGTTGATGTCGATGTCGGAGCGCGGCGTCTGGTCCATGACCTGATCGACCATCACGATCTTTTCCGGCCGCTCGAACTGCATGGTCGCGCGGCTTTCATACATCGGCGTTTCCTGCATCTGGTAGTAGCCCAGTGGCAGGGCGACCAAAAACGCCAGCGGCAGCGCAATCCACAGGCGTTCACGGAGGATGATGTAGTAATCGCGCAGGGTGCGGCGCTCGACGACATGTTCGTCACGGCTGGCCGGCGCGCCGGCAGGCGCCGGCGGCGGGGGAGGGGATTCCAGTGTGACGGGGGAAGACACGAGGGATCAGATGAGACGTTCGGGAACGTAAATGATATCACCCGGCTCAAGGAGCAGGGTGTCGTCAGCCACCTTGTTGCGGTCCCTGCCCTTGATCAGACTGTCCACGTCAACGGTGAAAACCTTCTTGGTGCCATCCGGCAGCACGCGGCTGACGTTGACGGCGGAACCCTTGGCGATGTCAGTGAAGCCGCCGGCACGGATGATGGCCTGGTATACCGTGAGCGTTGACTCGGTGGGCAGCGAGATGGGCCCGGGATTCTTCACCTGTCCGTCCACGGTGACCGTGCGCGGCGCATAATCCTCCACGGAGATCGTGACCTGCGGGTTGCGCAGAAAACGGCCGTCGCGGTACGCGGTCTCGATGATCTTCTGGGCTTCGTTGACCGTGCGGTCGGCGACATGCACGTCACCCACGAGATACAGGTTGACGTTTCCCCGGGCGTCGATGCGGGAGATGGTGGACAGGTCGGGCTCGCCGTACACCATGATGCGCAGGCGGTCGGTGTTCGTGAGCTTGTAGATGAAGTTGATCTTGGTATCAGCCTTGGGCTTGGCGTCGGTCGCGACCGGCGGCGTCTGGGCGGAGGTCGGGGCGGGCTCCAGCAGGCTCAATGCCAGCACGGAGACCGCGGCGAAAATTCGTGGGGAGCAGAAAAAGCGGTGCATGGCCGTCAATAGCGTGCAGACAGGTTGAAGGTCGCAGTGTGGCGTGCAAAATTTGAGAAGGCGATATTAGAGTGGTTGTCGGTGTAGGCGTAGGAAAGCGAGGCGGACAGCGCGGCCGTGATCGTGAAAGTGAGGCCTGCATTCAACGACAGGGCCCGGTCCTCCCGGCCGTCACCCCGGACGCCAAGAAAGTTGCTGATGGCATAACCGACGCCGGTGTTGAAGACAAATTTCAAGCGGGAGGTTGGTTTTAGACTGGCCGAAAGGACGAAGGCGGTTGTGTCGACCGAGACGTCGGTGGCGGCGGTCGTGAAGTCCTTGGACGCCTGGCTGGTGATCGTCACCCGCTTGGTCATCGGCCAGGAAAGCGAAAGGCTGGTCGTGAGCGCGCCATAGCGTCCGCCAGTGTCGCCGCTTTCGTCGCGCCATTGATAGCCCGCGCTGATGCTGCCGCTCAGCTTGGGCAGGATGCCGCCGGTGGCGCCCAGAGTCAGGGCTTGGTCCTGCGTGTGCGATCCGCCCTGGGCCTCGCCCAGCCGGATGCGATAACCGCCCATCAGGTCGAGCTTCGAAGTGTAAACATAAAACACATCGATCGCCTCCGAGTAGGTCAGGAGGTTGAAGAGCGCGCTGTTTTGCACGTAGTTGCGCAGGCTGAAGTCGCTCAGGCTCGTGAAATAATAACGGTCGTTGACCGGGTAGCGGAAATTGATGCTCGAACCATAATTCCACGAAGTGGTGAAGAGATTGGCGGTGGTATCGCTGGTGCTTTCCCGCTGCGCCGAAAGGCTGACCGTACCGGTGAGCCGGCCTTGGTTCTTGGTCAACTCCAGGGAGAGGGACGGATTCGTGAAATCCTCGCCGGAAAATTTCGTGAAGCGGGCCGTGGTGACCGAGAGCGAGGCGTTGACGCCGATCAGGCCGGCCCGGCGCGTATAATTGGCGCCCAACGAGAGCGACTGGTTGTAGTCGCCGGCGCCGTCGGCGTGCACAAAGAGATTCGAGTCGTAAGTGATGCCATATTGGGCGCTGACGGTCACCCGGTCGTGTCCATCATTGAAATCCAGGAGCGCAGCGGCGCGGGGAGCCATGGCGGCGACAACCACCATGATGCTGAGAATGCAGCCAATGTAAGCAGGTGCGATCAACGGACCGGAAGGTGAGTCAACCTCCGGTACGGAGGGTGGAGGGACTCACGGTAAGTGGCACCGGCAGATTGACCGGCACCACAGCCTTGGCCTGGATCTCGGATGGGCCGCTTTCAAAGACGACGATTTTTTGCGCGCGCTCCGCCGCGGCGATTTGCAGGGCAAAGGCATTGAGAGTGTTTTGATCCAGCGCCGTCACTTGGATCGTCTCGGCAGCGGTAGCTATCGATCCCGACGAGTTCGTCACGACGGCCAGCTGCCAGGCGTGCAGGACCTGGCCCACATTGCCGGGGGCCGCATTGAGCGGTGTCACGGTCGCGTCGCCCATCACTAGGATGATACGGGTGTCCTGCTCCCGCACGTCGATAACCATCTCCTTGCCGCGGAACTTTAGTTGCGACTGAGGAGTCAGGTAGACCATGGACGTACCGGTCGCCAGCTCGTTGGTGACGATGATGACGCAGCCCTGCGTGACAACGACAATGGTGTCGGAGATGGAGGGTTCGTTGGTGGCGGTG
This sequence comes from uncultured Opitutia bacterium, assembly GCA_903940425.1. GTDB lineage: Bacteria > Verrucomicrobiota > Verrucomicrobiia > Opitutales > Opitutaceae > Fen-1467. Next base: position 22,516 of record CAJAKX010000114.1, read on the forward strand.
TCGACTCCTTTGGGAAAAGGTTTCTGCACAAATTTGCGGATCTCCACGATCGTTTTCTCGCTGATATAGATGCTCGTGCCGTTGGAGTAGACCAGTATCACATGGGCACCAGGGGCGGTTTCAATCCGGGCGCCTTGGACGGGCAGCGAAATACCTTTTTTCAATTCATTTATCTTGCCGCCTACCGCGAACGTTACCCCGCCGTCTACCTCCGCTACGTATACTTTGCCCGGTACATTCTCCTGTGCCAGGGCGGACAGAGCCACGGCGCAACATAGCGCGGTACCTAGAAGAAGTCTGCCGGTCGTTTTCATAGGTCGCCTCTATAGCAGGTTGGCGGTCGTTTGGTGATGTTTAATGCATGGGGTGAAGACCCCAATCTGAGGAGAAGGTACGGCGACTGCTATTCCACGACAAGATTAAGGATGCGCCCCGGCACATAAATGACTTTTTTTACGGTTTTCCCCGCGAGATGAGGCATGACGCGGGGATGTTTGTGAGCCAGAGCCACGGCCTCAGCTTCCGCAAGGCCGACGGGCACCAGCTGGTCGCCCCGGAACCTGCCGTTGACCTGGAAGACCAGCTTCACCTGTTCGACCACCAGTTTGGCCGCGTCATAGACGGGCCAGGGGGCGTGGAGAATCGAGGGCTTTTCGCCCAGCCGCGCCCATAACTCCTCGGCCAGGTGCGGCGCAAACGGCGCCAGCAGCTGCAGGAAGGCGAGCATCGTGCGCCGGCTGACCGTCGACGCCTTCTGCACCGCGTTCACGAAGATCATCATCTGGGAGATCGCGGTGTTGAAGCGCAGGCCCTCGATGTCCTCCCCGACCTTCCGGATGGTCTCGTGCAGGAGGCGCTCCAGCTCGGGCGCATCGGTGGCAGCGGTGGAGATCTTCGGATGCGGCCGGCCGTCCTCGCCGATGCATTCGCGCCAGACTTTGTTGAGAAAACGGAACACGCCCTCGATGCCGCGTGGATTCCACGGCTTCATGGCTTCGAGCGGGCCGAGGAACATGAGATAGAGGCGCAGTGCATCCGTGCCGTACTCATGGATGACGGCGTCGGGATTGACCACGTTGCCGCGGCTCTTGGACATTTTCTCGCCGTCCTCTCCGAGGATGATGCCCTGGTGGAATAGTTTCCGGAACGGCTCCGGCTGCGGCACCACGCCGAGGTCGTGGAGGAACATGTGCCAGAAACGCGCGTAGAGCAGGTGCAGCACGGCATGCTCCGCGCCGCCGACGTAGAGATCCGGCGTGCCCCAATACTCGAGCAGCTTCCGGTCGGCAATCGCGCGCGGGTTTTGCGGATCGAGATACCGCAAGTAATACCAGCACGAGCCGGCCCACTGCGGCATGGTGTTGGTTTCGCGGCGCGCGCGGACCCAGGTATCGCCCGCGGGCCGCGGGCGCGAGGCGGGCACGGCCGCGCCGGTCGCGAAGTCGTACCAGATCTCGAGCCAGGCGGTGACGTTGGCGAGCGGACTCTCGCCCATGCCCGAGGGCAGGTAGGAGGTGACGTCAGGCAGGAGCAGTGGCAGCGCGCTTTCGGGCAGGACCAGCGCGTAGAGGGTGCGGCCATCCTGCGTGTAGGCCACCGGGTCCTTCGGCTGCCGCACCTCGCGATGAGCAAGCGCGCGGCGGTAGTCGGTTTCGCCCACCCACACGATGGGGAACGGCTCGCCCCAGTAGCGCTGGCGCGAGAAGAGCCAGTCGCGCAACTTGAAATTGACCTTGCGCTGGCCGAGACCCTTCCGCTCAAGCCAGTCGCTGATCCTTTCCTTCGCGGCATCGACGCCCAGGCCGTTGAGGGAGACTTCCTCGTTGGCGCTGTTGGCGGCCGGTCCGTCCTCGACATAGGCCTCGCCCGTGAAGTCTGCGGGCGGCTGCACCGTGCGGACGATCGGCAGTTTGAAAATCCGCGCGAAATCCCAGTCGCGCTGGTCCTGTCCGGGCACGGCCATGATGGCGCCTGTGCCGTAGCCCATGAGCACGTAATCGGCGATCCAGATGGGGACGCGCGCGCCGTTGACCGGGTTGATGGCATGGCTGCCGCTGAACACGCCGGTCTTCTCCTTCGCCAGGTCGGTGCGCTCGAGATCGCTCTTGGTGGCGGCGATTTTCCGGTAGGCTTCCACGGCGGCGCGCTGCGCCGGGACGGTCAGCGCGGGCACCAGCGGGTGCTCGGGTGCGACCACCATGTAGGTGCAGCCGAACAGCGTGTCGGGCCGCGTCGTGAAAATCCGCAGCTCACCCGGCGCGGGGGCAGCGAGCTTGAACCGCACCTCCGTGCCGTCGCTGCGGCCGATCCATGCCTCCTGCATGCGCTTGGTGGAGTCCGGCCAGTCCAGGTCCTTCAATCCGGCCAGCAGCCGTTCAGCGTACGCCGTGATGCGCAGCACCCACTGCCGCAGGTTGCGGCGCTCGACCGGGTGGCCGCCGACCTCGGACCGGCCGCCGACGACCTCCTCGTTGGCAAGCACGGTTTTCAGCTCCGGACACCACCACACCGGGCGCTCATCGACATAGGCGAGGCCGTGCTGGAAAAGCTTCAGGAAAATCCACTGCGTCCACTGGAAGTAGCCGGGGTCGGTGGTGTTGATCTCGCGGTCCCAGTCATAGGAGAAGCCCAGCGCCTTCAGCTGGCGGCGGAAGGTCTTGATGTTCGCCTCGGTGTTGGCCCGCGGATGCGCGCCGGTCTTCACCGCATGCTGCTCGGCCGGAAGGCCGAACGCATCCCAGCCGATCGGATGCAGGACGTTGAATCCCCGCGCCCACTGGTAGCGGGCCACGATGTCCGTCGCGGTGTAGCCCTCGGGATGGCCGATGTGCAGGCCGCTGCCCGACGGATAGGGAAACATGTCGAGCACGTAGTATTTCGGTCTCGACGTGTCGTCCATCGTCCGGAACGTTTTGTTTTCCTCCCAGAAGGTTTGCCAATGCGGCTCGATCTTCTGAAAGTCATAGTCCTTGCATTCGGTAGCCATCGCTTGAAACCCACCACTTTGAATGAATCCCCCGCCCGGTCAATCATCCGGGCGGTCGTCCGCCTGCTGGTCCCCCCGCTACTGGCCGCGGCTTCCGCCCGCGCGGCGATGAGCGGCGATTTCAACCGGCTGCTCGAAGCCGTGGTGCGCATCGACGTGCGCGAGGTCACCTTTGAGGCGGGCGCCCGCCGGTTCGTCGCGGGGGTGGGCTCGGGGGTGATCCTGTCGAAGGACGGCCTGGTCCTCACCAACGCCCATGTCGCCAGCCCCAACGCGGTGGAAATCTCGATC
>CAJAKX010000115.1 GCA_903940425.1 uncultured Opitutia bacterium
CGCGCTGGTGTGCCGCAGCACCCGGGCGCGCAGGTCGGCCTGGCCGCCGTGCGGATCGATGATCGTGCGGGCCAGCGGATCGTAGGCGATGGCGTTGATCGTGAAGTCGCGCCGCGCCGCCGCCTCGGCCTCGGAAAGGGTGGGGTCGGGCGTCACCGCGAAGCCGCGGTGGCCGGCGCCGGTCTTCGATTCGCGCCGCGGCAGGCTGAAATCATACTCCACGCCGGCCCGGCGCAGTTTGACGATGCCAAAACTGCGTCCCACAAGATCGGGTTCGCCGAAAGGTGCGAGGCTGCGGACCAGGGTCTCGTAATCGACCCCCGCCACCTCCAGGTCGAAGTCCTTCGGCTCGAGTCCGAGCAGCCAGTCGCGGACGCAGCCACCCACGAGGCGGGGCCGCCCCACGGCGCTTACCGCCCGCACTATCGCGAGCAACTCATCGGGCAGTTGCATGGTGTGATCGTCACGCGGGGTCAGGATGAGGTGGGTCCGGGAGACTGGCGCCAGCCGGTAATTATTACGAGCACCCATCCCGCCAGCAGGGCAAGGCCACCGGCCGGTGTGATCGGTCCCAGTGCCCGCGGAGCGCCCAATGCGAGGCCGTAAAGCGATCCGGAAAAGAGGATGACGCCGCCGATCCAGCAGAACGCCGCCGCCGCCAGCAACGACGGCAGGCGCGCGGCGCTGTTCTTCCAACCCGCCAGGGCGAGCAGGGCCACCGTGTGAATCAAGTGGTAGAGCACGGCGGTCTGCCAGAGGCCGACGGCCTGCCGTTGCTGCAACCATTGGTTAAGCGCATGGGCACCCAGGGCCCCCAAGATCACTCCGGTCACGCCCAGCAATCCGGCGATAAGATATAATCGGTTTGGCGACATGCGGCGAACAGACCGGCGGCCATCGGTCCGGTCCCAACGTCGTTGATGTCGGTCTTCGACGCAACGCTTGAAGCTGACAGCACCGATCTCAGGTTGCCGGCCGGTCTTCGTCGCGATCCCATCTAAAGGGTTGACACGCCCCTGCGATAACCTACCTATGACCCCCTTTCTGCACATGAAAACCTTTCTTGCCAAGAAGGGGACGGTTCAACCGAAATGGCATCTGATTGATGCCGACGGTGTCGTGTTGGGCCGCCTCGCCGTAAAAGCCGCCAACCTCCTCCGCGGCCGGCACAAGGCCACTTACACCCCGCACATCGACACGGGAGACTTCGTCATTGTCATCAATGCCAAGAAGGTCGCGCTCACCGGCAAGAAGGAGGAGCAGAACAGCTACATGTCTTTCTCCGGCTACGTCGGCGGCGAGATCTATCGCAAGATGTCCGAGATGCGCGCCCGCCGCCCCGAATACATCATCGAGCACGCCGTCAAGGGCATGCTCCCCAAGAACCGCCTCGCCCGCCGCATGCTGACCAAGCTGCGCGTCTTCGCCGGCGCCAACCACCCGCACGAGGCCCAGAACCCCGTGAAGATGTCCGTCTGACCCATCCATGAGCGCTGACAAAGCCGTCTTTTCCGCCACCGGCCGCCGCAAGACGGCCACCGCCCGCGTGCGCCTCGTCGAGGGCACCGGCAAGCTCGTCGCCAACGGCCGCGAGTTTGAGAACTATTTCTCCCACGAGAATTTCGCCAAGCAGGCTTATTCGCCCCTGCTCACCGTCGAAATGCGCGAGAAGTTCGACGTCACCGCCAACGTCAGCGGCGGCGGCATCAGCGGCCAGGCCGTGGCCGTGGCGCACGGCATCGCCCGCGCCCTGCAGAAATTCAACCCGGAACTCCGCATCAAACTGAAGAAGGCCGGGCACCTCACGCGCGATCCGCGCGAGAAGGAACGCAAGAAGGCCGGCCAGCCGGGCGCCCGCAAGCGCTTCCAGTTCTCCAAGCGCTGAACGCGAAATCCTCGCATCTTTTCCAAAGAGCGGAGCGCCCCGGCGGCCTCCGCTCTTTTTTTGTGTAGCCTGATGTCCGTCCACAGTCTTCTGTTCTCCCATCCTCCTCCTCCCATGAAAGTCGGCGTCGTCGGTGCGTCCGGTTATTCCGGCGAAACTCTCGTCAAACTCCTACTCGGCCATCCGCACGTCGCGCTGGGGGCCGTCACGTCGCGCCAGCATGCGGGCAAGCCGCTGGCGCAGGTGATCCCCGCGGTGCGCGGGCTCGACCGCGGCCTGCGGTTTGTCGACTCCGATGCCGCGGCGCTCGCCGCGAGCGACCTCGCCCTGTTCTTCCTGGCGCTCCCGCACGGCGCCGCCGCCACCTACGCCCGGGCGTTCGTCGCCGCCGGCAAGAAGGTCATCGACCTCAGCGCCGACTTCCGCATCGCCGATCTCGCCACCTATGTGAAGTATTACGGCGAACACCATGCGCCGGAACTGCTGGCCCGGGCGCGCTTCGTCCTGCCCGAACTGACCGCCGGCGACTGGCGGAAATTCCCGCTCATCGCCGCGCCGGGCTGCTATCCGACGGGCATCCTCGTGCCGCTGGTGCCGGTGCTGCGCGCCGGCGTGGTGACGCGCGAGCACATCGTCGTCAATGCGTTCAGCGGCGTGAGCGGCGCCGGCCGCAAGGTCGAGGAGACCTACCTGTTTGTCGAGCGCGCGGAGAATGCGAAAGCCTACGGGCTGGTGAAGCACCGCCACCTGGCGGAAATCGAGGAACAGCTCGCCCTGCACACCGGGGCGCCGACCGTCATCCAGTTCAATCCGCACCTCGCGCCGATGCGCCGCGGCATCGCCACGACCATCACCGTGCCGGCCGCGCCGGGCGCCACCATCGAGGCCCTTTACGCCGCCTGGCGCCAGGCCTACGAGAGGCGGCCGTTCATCCAGCTGCTTCCAACCGGCGAGACGCCCGACACCGCGTCCGTTGCCGGCACCAACCGCGTCGACCTCTCCGCCGTTCACGATCCGCGCACCGGCAACTTCGTGCTCACCTCCGCCGTGGACAACCTCGTGAAGGGGGCCAGCGGCCAGGCGGTGCAGATCATGAATCTCTGGTGCGGCTTTCCCGAGACGGCTGGGTTGATTTAGGCCGGATCCCTGCGGCAAACGCACGCTTTGGAGGGCCCGGCGCCGTCCGGGCCAAATCAACCGGACGAGGGCGGTGACAGCGCACCGCCCTCCAGCCAATCGGTGTCGTCGGATGACCGTTGCTGCGGCTGGGATTGTGAGGGATGCGCGCGATGAGCCCTGAAAACTCTTGCACTCGCGCGCGTTTCAAACTGGGTTCATGCCGCAAAAGTTGCGAGTGGAACCAGCACGAACCCCGGGCAATTGATCCTGCACCGCCCGCGCAACGCAACCGACCGAGATCATGACCGAATTCCATAGAAAAATCCTCTTCGTGGGCTATGGGGCCGTGGCCGAGTGCACGCTCCCGATTATTTTCAAACTGATCAAGATCCCGCCCCGGAACATCACCGTCATGGATTTCGAGGACCGGTCGGCGAAGCTGAAGCCGTGGACCGCCCGGGGCGTACATTTTGTGCGCGACCGCGTGACGAAGGAGAACCTGGGCCGGCTGCTCGGCAAATATCTGGCCGCGGGCGACCTCCTCATCGACCTCGCCTGGAACATCGACGCCTGCGAGATCCTGCAGTGGTGCCATGATCACGGGGTGCTGTATGTGAACACCTCAACCGAGCTGTGGAATCCCTATGCCGGGGCGCCCAACAAGCACCCGACCGAGCGGACGCTTTACTGGCGGCACATGACCGTCCGGCGCCTGGTCGCCCAGTGGAAGGACAAAGGCCCCACGGCCGTGATCGAGCATGGCGCCAACCCCGGCTTGATCTCGCATTTCACCAAGCAGGGCCTGATCGACATCGGCGAGAGCCTCATCGCGGACCGGAAAGCTAGGGGGCGGGCCGCGGAGCAGATCCGCCAGCTCATCACGGAGCAGAAATTCAACCACCTCGCGCGAAGACTCGGCGTCAAGGTCATCCATTGCAGCGAACGCGACACGCAGATCACCGACCAGCCGAAGCGGGTGGACGAGTTCGTCAACACCTGGAGCATCGAGGGTTTCCGCGAGGAGGGCACGACCACCGCCGAGATGGGGTGGGGCACGCACGAGAAGGAGCTGCCGCCCTTCGCCTACCGCCACCGGAAAGGGCCGCGCAACCAGATCTGCCTCGCCCGCATGGGCCTCAACACGTGGGTCCGGTCTTGGGTGCCGGACTACGCCATCCACGGCATGGTCGTACGCCACGGCGAGGCGTTCACCATCTCGGACAAGCTGACCGTGTGGGAAAAGAACCAGGCGGTCTACCGGCCCACGGTCCACTATGCCTACTGTCCGTGCGACTGCGCCATCGCCTCGCTGAACGAACTGCGCGGCTACGACTACCGCCTCGTGGAGAACCAGCGCATCATGAACGACGAGATCACCAGCGGCGCCGACATCCTGGGGGCGCTGCTGATGGGGCACGCGTACCAGTCATGGTGGATTGGCAGCGATCTCAGCATCGGGGAATCCCGCCGCCTGGTGCCGCATCAGAACGCGACCACCATGCAGGTCGCCATCTCGGTGGTGGCGGCGGCGATGTGGATGATGGAGAATCCCGCGCAGGGCGTCTGCGTGCCCGACGACCTGCCGCATGAGTTTGTCCTCAAAGTCTCGAAGCCGTACCTCGGCCGGTTCATCTCCAAACCGGCCGACTGGACGCCGCTGCGGCACTACGCGAACGCCTTTCAGGGTTACAACCAGCCGGACCTTGACTGGAAGGACCCCTGGCAGTTCAAGAACTTCCTGATCAAGGACGGCAGTTGAACGCAGCCACCACCATCGCAGGCCACCACGCCGGCACCGGGCGAACGGGGTGCTCCGGCCGGCGGCAAATCACCCATTCGAAAGGACGGCCATGGTCACGTTGACTCGCTTGCAGAAACTGGCGAAGGAGCACGGCACGCCGTTGTTCGTGATCGACCACGACGCCCTCCGGAAGAACTACCGGGCGTTCCGGCGCCACCTGCCGCGCGTGCAGGTCTACTACGCGGTCAAGGCCAACCCCGACCCCGCCATCGTCCGTACGCTCTATCTGGAGGGATCGAGCTTCGACGTCGCCTCGATGCCGGAGTTCATGATCGTGCACGAGAACATCAAGGACCTGCCCGCCAAGCAGCGGCAGGACTGGATCTGGGACAAGATCATCTACGCCAACCCGACCAAGGCCACCGAAACGCTGGAGCAGCTGAACCAGTACAAGCCGCTCGTCACGTTCGACAACCTCGAGGAAATCCGGAAGATCAAACGGCACGCGCCGAATGCCGGCCTGGCGCTGCGCCTGCAGGTGCCGAACACCGGTGCGATGGTCGAGCTGTCGTCCAAGTTCGGCGCCTCACCCGGCGAGGCCGTGGATCTCATTCTGGAGGCGGACAAGGCCGGCCTCGTCGTCGAGGGCATCAGCTTTCACGTTGGCAGCCAGACCACCAACTTCGCCAACTACGTGCAGGCGCTCAGTCTCACCGCGGGGGTGTTCAAGGAGGCGAAGGATCGCGGCTACACCAAGATGAACCTGGTCGACATCGGCGGCGGCTTTCCCGCGCCCTATGACGCGACCGTGAAGCCGTTCCGCGAGCTGGCCCGGGTGGTTAAGGGCGAACTCGACCGCCTGTTTCCGCCGGAAATCCAGATCCTCGCCGAACCCGGCCGCTTCCTGGTGGCCACGGCGGGCATTGTGGTGGCGAAGGTCATCGGCAAGGCGGTCCGCGACGGCAAGACCTGCTACTACATCGACGATGGCGTCTACCACACCTATTCCGGCGTCATCTTCGACCACTGCAAATATCCCATCCGGGCGTTCAAAAAGGGCCCGACGAGCCTCTGCTCCGTCTTCGGCCCCACCTGCGATGCGCTGGACGTGGTCTCCATGGCGGAAAACCTGCCCGACCTGGCGCGGGACGAGTTCGTCTACAGCATCAACATCGGCGCCTACAGCCACGCCTCCTCCACGTACTTCAACGGCTTCCCGCCCGCGAAGGTCGTGCACGTGAACCAGTAGGCGCCCGGCCTACGCAGCGGCGGTTAGCCTGGCTCCATCTCTCCCGGCTGATCGGGCGAGCTTGATTTCCGGCCGCGCTCCGAAAGGCAATGTCAACTATTAGTTGACATTGCCGTCTGGCTGGATTGCTGAACCGTTGCGATGGAAGGGCGAGGAAAGGTGGATGGGGCTAGCTGCGGTAGTCTGCGTTTTCGCTGATGTACTCGTGCGTGAGATCGGCGCCCAGCACGGTGGCAGCGGCCCGGCCCCGCGTGGCTTATTTCGGCACGGCGATGCCGCGGCCGGTGGCGGCCCAATAGATGCCGCCATAGAGGTGGTCGAGATAGGTCTTGTCCCGGTAATGCTCGGGCATGTGACCGAGCGCGGTCACGAAGCTTCGGCCACCCTCGAAAACGTGGTACCACGCCACCGGATGAAACGCGCCCATGCCCTCCGCGTGCTGCCCCGGCCAGATCTTCGTGGGATCGTACGTCGACTCGTCCACGGTCATGACTACATGGAGATCGGGGACCAGCGGGTCGTCGAATTCATACCATTCGTCGGTCCAGATCCAACGGTCGGGCAGGGGCATCGTGGCGGGGAAATTCCGGTCGGTGATGTGCATCACCGCCGTCTGGACGTAGGGATGGATGCGAAACGAGCGCCCGACGAGTTGTTCATACCACGGCCACTCGCGTTTCGTCGCGATCCCCATGTGCACCCCCACGAAGCCGCCGCCCCCATGAATGTAGTCCTTGAAACGCTGCCGGCGCTCCTCGCTCAGCTCCTCGCTCGGCGTGTTCAGGAAGACGATGGCCGCATACTTCTTCAGATCACCATCGAGCACCGCCGGATCGGACGCCCAAGTCAGGGCAAACTGGTGATGCAGGGCCATCTTCTGGAATGAATCCTTGGCGACGGGAATGCAGTCGCGGTGCCACTTTTCGGGGACCGCCAGCACGAGCACCTCGAACTGGGTCTGGGCGCGTGCGGGCCGGGCCAGGAAAGCGGAGATGGCAAGAACGGGAAAGAGGAAGGATTTCATCGGTCAGGGTTGTATGGCAGACTCCATCGCAAGGAAAGCCGGACGATTGGCGGCAAGGAGCGCGTGGGTACGACTGCGCTGCGTCACCCGATTCCGCGTCTGCAGGTGCTTTTAGGGTTCATCAACAACCCAGTCGGCAGTTGCCGGCCCGGGTCGCACGGGATTTTTCGCTGCGCCAGCATCCCCAACGGGGAGGAGCCTAGCTGCGGTAGTCCGCGTTTTCGCTGATGTACTCGTGCGTGAGGTCGGCACCCAGCACGGTGGCGCCGGCCCGGCCCAGGCCGAGATCGATCTCGATTTCCACGCATCGCTCGTGCGCCGGAAAGTCGACCGGCGGGGTGAAGATGCCGTTCTTCGGAGGCGCGCTCGCGTAAAGCTCCGCCTGCCGGAAGTGCGCGACCAGCGCCGCCTCCTTGGTCGCATCGAGCTGGAAGGTGCCGCGGGAAAAAATCTCGATGCCGCCCAGGCAGGCGCGGAGGTTCGGCGGGGCGAGCCCCGGGGCGTGAGCGCCCAGATGCCGGCCGATGGCCTGCACGAGGCGGCCGACATTCGGGTCGTTGCCGGCCACCGCGCATTTGAAGAGCGGTGCGTTGACGATCGCCTTGCCGAGTGAGCGCGCCAGGGCGGGGTCCGGCGCGCCCGTCACCTGGACGCGCATGACGTGGTGCACGCCCTCGCCGTTGCGCACGACGTCCTCCGCGAGGTCGCGGCACACGGTCGCGAGCGCGCTGGCAAACGCAGCAAGGTCAGGGCAGGGCACCTGGCCCGACGCCAGCGCCACCACGGTATCCGACGTGCTCGTGTCGCTGTCGACCGAGATGCAGTTGAAGGAGGCGTCGACCGCCTGGGCCAGCATGGCGCGCAACGAATCGCGCGGTATTGCGAGGTCGGTGAGGATATAAACGAGCATCGTCGCGAGGTTGGGCTCAATCATGCCCGCTCCCTTGGCGATGCCCACAATGCGCCCGCCGCCGACCAGGGCGCTGCGCACCTTCGGGTAAAGATCGGTGGTCATCATGGCTTCCGCCGCGGGCAGCACGGATCCGGGGGCGAGCGCCGCCACCACCGATGGCAGGGCGGCCAGCATCTCCTCGACGGGCAGCCGCCAACCGATCACGCCGGTCGAACTGGGCAGAATCTCCGGCGGCCGGCAGCCGAGCAGCCGCGCCGTCGCCGCGCACAGCTGTTCCGCCGCCGCCTCGCCTCCGGGCGCGCAGACGTTGGAGATTTTGTTGTTTACCAGGATCGCGCCGAGCGCCGGCTCCGCGAGCCGCCGGCGGCCGATGAGAATCGGCGCGCCGGGGAAGGCATTCCTCGTGTAAACGGCCGCGAAGTCCGGCGTCGGCCGGTCGAGCGCGATGAGGGTCAGCGTCATTTCCGCCGGCTTGGGCACCTCGCGGGGGGTGAAGGCAAAACGTGTCGTGCCGATGCGGAAGCCGGCCGGCAACCCGGCCTGCGTGGCCAGCCAGGCGCGGTGCACGGGGCGGGAGGAGAAAACGTTGGCGGAACTGGGCACGCTTCGACAAGTGGGGCCGACCCGCGCCGGTGTGAAGCTGAAACTGCGGGACCCGCCGGCGGGGCGCGCAAAGTTTTTGGTGGAAAATGCGCACCGCAACTGTTGTATGCACTCCGCACCATCCAGCCTACGTGAGCGCCACCACGAACACCGCCATCGTCATCTCCGCGACTGATTCCGCCGCCGGCCGCCCGGCCGGTGGCATCGCGCGTTAACCTTCGATGGACATTGCCGAGATCACCGCCAAAGCGCGCGTGCTGCTTGAAGCGCTGCCGTACATCCAGGATTTCCGCGGGTCGATCTTCGTCGTGAAATACGGAGGGAGCTTCATGGACGACCCCGATCCGGTCGTCCGGGCGCGGGTGGCCTTCGACATCGCCTTCTTCGCCGCGGTCGGCATCAACGTCGTGGTCGTGCACGGCGGCGGCAGGGCCATCACCAAGGCGATGGAGGCCGCGGGCCTGAGCGCCAGTTTCATCAACGGCCTGCGCGTCACCGACGAGGCCGCCATGGCCGTCGTCCGGAAGACGCTCAACGAGGTGGTGAACAAGGAAGTGTGCGACGCGATCGCCACGGCCAAGGCCCGGCCCGTGAGCATGCCGGGCGACACCGTGCTTGTCTGCCAGAAGCTCGCCACCGATGACGACGGCAACCCGGTCGATCTCGGGTACGTCGGCGAGGTCACCGAGGTGAAGGTGAAGCTCATCAAGAAGGAGATTGCCGACGGTTTCGTGCCGGTGATCTCCCCCGTGGCCGAGGCTTACGACGGCAAGCCCTACAACGTGAACGCCGATCTGGTCGCCGGTCGGGTCGCCAGCGCCCTGCGCGCCCGCCGGCTCGTCTACATGAGCGACGTGCCCGGCGTGCTCGCCAATCCCCCCGCCCCCGACTCGCTCATTTCCACGCTCAAGATCAGCCAGGTCGACGACCTGAAGAAAAAGGGCATCATCGACAAGGGGATGCGCCCGAAGATCGCCAGCGCCATCCATGCGCTGCAGGAAGGCGTGCAGCGCGTGCACTTCATCGACGGCCGCCTGCCGCACAGCCTGCTGCTGGAGATTTTCACCGACAAGGGCATCGGAACCGAAATCGTCAACGGCTAGGCCAATTTTCGATTTCCGATTGCCAACCGCCGGTTGCTTCACCGCACTGTCGCGGGAGCGGCTGCCGACCGGCTCCAAGCGACAATCGGGAATCGGCAATCCCCAATCCCAAATCCCATGCATTCCACCATCATCCGCACCAGCACGGCCGAAATCTACGACGCGTACGTCATGAAAAACTACGCCCGCCCCGCGCTCACGCTCGTGCGCGGCAGCGGCTGCTCCGTGTGGGATGACCAGGGTCGCGAATACCTCGATTTCACGTCGGGCATCGCCGTCAGCGCGCTGGGTCACTGCCATCCGGTCTGGGTGGAGGCGGTGCGCCGCCAGGCCGGCGAACTCATCCACGTGAGCAATCTCTTCCGCCACCCGCTGCAGGCGGAGCTGGCGCGGCAGCTGGTGTTGCGCGCCGGCCCGGGCCGGGCGTTTTTCTGCAACAGCGGCGCCGAGGCCAACGAGGCGCTCATCAAGCTCGCGCGCCTGCATGGCGTGAAAAAGTCCGGCGAAGAAGGCCGGTGCCACAAAATCATCTGCGCGAAGGGCGCGTTCCATGGCCGCACCTTTGGCGGCATGAGCGCCACCCCGCAGGAGAAGATTCAGAAGGGATTCCGGCCGCTCGTCCCCGGGTTTGTGTTCGGCGAGCTCAACAACCTCCGGAGTTTCGCCGACCTGGTCGATGACCGGACCAGCGCGATCTTTGTCGAGACCATCCAGGGGGAAAGCGGCATCAACCCGTGCACCGACGAGTTCCTCGCCGGCCTGCGGCATCTGTGCGACCGCCACAAGCTGCTGCTGCTGATCGATGAAGTGCAGTGCGGCGTCGGGCGCACCGGCCGGTTTTTCGCCTTTGAACACGCGGGCATCCTCCCCGACGCCATCGGCATGGCGAAAGGGCTGGGCGGCGGCTTTCCCATCGGCGCGGTCTGGATCCGCGAGAATGCCGCCGAGTATTTCCAGCCCGGCTCGCACGGGACGACGTTCGGCGGCACGCCGCTGGCGTGCGCGGCCGCGCTGGCCGTGCTGCACGTGATCGACAAGGAGAAACTCCTCGACAAGGTGGCCGCCAACAGCGGGCCGTGGCTGAAGAAACTGGAGAAGCTGGCCGCCGACTTTCCCCAGCAGCTCAAAGCCGTGCGCGGCCGGGGCTATCTGATCGGCCTGCAGATGGCGGGCGATCCGGCGCCCTACCAGGCGGCCCTGCGGGAGGCCGGCCTGCTGGCGCCCGGCGCCGGCAACAACGTCATCCGTCTGCTGCCACCGCTCATTGCCACGCGCGTCCACCTGGATCGATCGGTGGAGATCATTCGCGGCGTGCTGCAGGCGAAAGCCTGACGGCCGGCGGCCCGGCGCGGGAATCTGCCGCCGCGGAGGAAAATCCCGGTTGGCGGGAAGCGTCCCGTTAATCAACCGCGGGCAGTCCCATGCCCCTGGGGGGTAAATTTTGTCTGGCCGCGCCGGTCGCACTGGCGTAAAAGCGACCTTTTTCCCCATGAAACACTTCCTCAAGGAGACCGACTTCAAGCCGCGCGAAGTCGCGGAAGTCTTTGAGCTCGCCCGCGAATTCAAACGGAAGCGTGGCCGGCATGACCCGGTGCTCGCCCGGCAGACCTGGGCGCTGATTTTTGCCAAAGCGAGCACGCGCACGCGCGTCTCCTTCGAGGTCGGCATCCACGAACTGGGCGGGCACGCGATTTTTCTGAACAAGAACGACATTCACCTCGGCCGCAGCGAGTCGCTGGCCGACACCGCCCGCGTCCTGTCGCGTTTTGTGCACGGTCTCGTGGTGCGCACCTATGCGCAGAGCGACGTCGAGGAGCTCGCCAGACATGGCAGCATCCCGGTGATCAACGCCCTCACCGACCTGCTGCATCCCTGCCAGATCTACACCGACGCCTTCACCGCCGCGGAACGCTGGACCGGACCCCGGGGCAGTCTGCTGGCGTCGCTGCGCGGCCGCAAAATCGCCTTTCTGGGCGACACCCGCTTCAACATGGCCAACTCCTGGATCCTCGGGGCGGCGCTCTTCGGCATGAAGATCGTGCTGGCCGGCCCGAAGGGCTACGAACCCGGAGCGCAGATCAACACGCTCCTCTCGGCCGAGGGATTCACCGGTGTCCACCAGTTCACCACCGACCCCTACGAGGCGGTTGCCGGCGCCGACATTGTCTATACGGACGTGTGGGCCAGCATGGGACAGGAGGAGACGGCCCAACAACGCAGGCTCCAGATGCGGCCCTACACGGTGACCGCGAAACTGTTCGCCGCGGCGAAGCCGGACGCACTCTTCATGCACTGCCTGCCGGCGCACCCGGGCGAGGAGGTCGAACAGGCCGTCCTCGACAGTCCGCGCTCGATCGTCTTCGACCAGGCGGAAAACCGCCTCCATGTGCAAAAGGCGATCGTGGCCACGCTCGCACAACAGTTGCAGGCGTAAACCAAGCTGTTGGGAGCCAAGACTGCAGGTTGATATCAGTCGGGCCGAGGCAATTAACCGCTGCCCGGGTAAATCACGCCAGACATACGGACGTCTTGCCGATGACTTGCGGTTCTGACTTCGCCCGGGAAGACCGGCGCTTTGCCAGAATCCTAATTTTGCACCGTATACGTGTACGTCCCGGCGACGCTACCCTTCTTGAAAATCCCGGTCGTAAGGTCCCCATCGTCGATCATCTTGTCGATATCTGTCATCTGCGCCACGTCGGCGGTAACCCCGACGATGGAGATGCTGGCCTTAGGGTGGACACCACTACCACTCGCTAAATTCCATTTCCATTGGCCACCCAGCGCCCCAGCAAGCCAGTCTACGTCGCGGAATTCGCCGTGCATAGTATGGACGGCGTCAACCTCCGGGATGACGCCAGGGTCTTTATCGGGCGGCCAGGCGCCGTACTTCATCGCGTAGGTCTCGAAGGCCTGGGTGAAGAGACGCAGGTTGTTGACGAAGGTGGTGTTTTGCGACTTGCGCTGAAAGCGCCGATAAGTCGGGACGGCAAGGGCGATCAGGAGGCCGAGGAGCGTGACAGCAACCATGATCTCCACGAGGGTAAATCCTCGACGGAGCCGCACCGGAGTGGAGGCGTAGCAGGGTTTCATGAGGGGCGACCGATCTTAATAATTAATGATATCCTGATCAGCATCCAAAGTTACCAAGCCATCATCACCTAAGGCAAATACCCTAGGGTCAAAAAATTATCAATTGCCATTACAATTAGTGCAGGGCGCGCCGGCGCTCAAGACGTAATCACGGCAAGAATTCACTGTTGCAGGATATACGTATACCGGTTGTTGGCCTTGATGAACAGGCCGGTGGAAAGATCCCCGTCGTCGATTTTCAGATCGATCTCGGTCATCTGCGTGTCATCAGCGGTGGCTCCGCTGACAGAAATGGCGGCGGTGATGCCATTGACATTGTTATCCCAATTCCAGCTGCCACCCACCGACGTCGCAGCGCTCCAATTAGCGTCGCGCAACATGCCCGGCATGCCGGGCGGTACGATACCTGGACCAGCGCTGGCTGGCCATTGGCCGTTTTGTGTGGCGTACGTTTCATAGGCCTGGGTGAAAATCCGAAGATCATTCATGAATCGACTATTCTGCGCGTGGCGCTGGAGGCGCACCAAAGTCGGGATGGCGAGGGCGGCCAGGATGCCGATAATCACCACCACGACCATGATCTCCACGAGGGTAAAACCATGATGGACACGCGCCGGCGCCGGGGTGTGGATAAATTTCACGGCTTGGGCTGCCATGATTGGTGGGGTGATTTCCGGGTGATCCAATCCTGCGTAGCGAGTTTACTCATGCACGACAAACCTTCAGCGGTCAATAAACCATGAATCCCAAGGGGATCGGACGCAGGATCGGCCCTCGACGCAAGTGACACGAATCTCCGCTGGTTGCCGTCCCCGGGGGTGTCATGTTTTTTCTTTGCGCGCCGTGCGCTTTGCCCAACACTCGCCCCCCCATGAAGATTGTCCTCGCTTACTCGGGAGGGCTCGACACCTCGGTCATCGTCAAGTGGCTCAAGGAGACCTACGATGCGGAGATCGTCACCTTTTCCGCCGATATCGGGCAGGAGGAGGAACTCAAAGGCCTGTCGCAGAAGGCCCGCCGGACCGGCGCGTCCAAGCACTACACCCTCGATCTGGTCGAGGAATTCGCCCGCGACTTCATCTATCCGATGATCCGGGCCAACGCGGTCTACGAAGGCCAGTATTATCTCGGGACCTCGATCGCGCGCCCGCTCATCGCGAAGGCCCAGATCGGGATCGCGAGAAAGGAAAGGGCCGACACGGTCGCGCATGGCGCCACCGGCAAGGGCAACGACCAGTGTCGTTTCGAATTCACCTACATGGCGCTCGCGCCCGAACTCGGCATCATTTCGCCGTGGAAGCTCGACTCCTTCCGCGCGAAGTTTCCTGGCCGGGCCGAGATGATCGCCTACTGCCGGAAACACAAGATTCCCGTCGAGGCCTCGCTCAAGAAGCCCTACTCGATGGATCGCAACCTGCTGCATATTTCCTACGAGGCCGGCATCCTTGAGGACCCCTGGTTCGATCCCACCACGAAAGCCAACCAAGGCATGTACAAGCTCACGGTCGCGCCCGAGGACGCCCCCGACAAACCCGAATATGTCGAACTCGACTTCGTGAAGGGCAACTGCGTGGCCGTGAATGGCCGGAAACTGACGCCCGCCGGCGTGTTGCGGGCGCTCAACCGGCTGGGCGGCCGGCACGGCATCGGCCGCGTGGACCTCGTCGAGAACCGTTTTGTCGGCATGAAATCACGCGGCGTTTATGAGACACCCGGCGGCACGATCCTCGTGCACGCGCACCGGCAGGTTGAGTCGCTCACCATGGACCGGGAGGTCATGCATCTGCGCGACTCGCTCATCCCGAAATATGCCGAGCTGGTTTATAATGGCTTCTGGTTTGCGCCCGAGCGCGAGTGTCTGCAGGCCTTCGTGGACGAGAGCCAGAAATTCGTCACCGGCACGGTGCGGCTCAAGCTTTACAAGGGCAATGTCATCACCTGCGGCCGCAAGTCGAGGTATTCGCTTTATGATCCGCACATCGCCACGATGGAAGGCGTGAAGAGCAGCTATCATCAGAACGACGCCACAGGGTTCATTCGCATCAATGGACTGCGTCTCCGGGCGCGTCTCACCGCGCAGGGCGGGCCGAAGACCTGACCCGGCCATTCCGCCGCGCGGTTCCCCCCCAGCGCCCCTTCATGGACAAAGTCCGCCTTGGCATCGCCGGTCTCGGCAACATGGAGGCAACGCATGCCAACAGCGTCCTTGCCGGGAAGATCAACCGTCTGGAACTCACCGCCGTCTGCGACACGGATCCGGCCAAAGCCGCGCGGTTCCCCCAAGTCAAAGGTTTTTCTTCCGCCGATGCGATGATCGGCGCCGGTCTCATCGACGCCATTCTCATCGCCACCCCGCACTACTCCCACACCACCATCGGCATCATGGCGCTCCAGGCCGGGCTGCATGTCCTGGTTGAAAAACCCATCTCCGTCCACAAGGCCGACTGTGAACGGCTCATCGCCGCCCATCAGGACCGGCGGCAGGTCTTCGCAGCGATGTTCAACCAGCGCACCGACCCCTGCTACCGCCGGATCCGCGACCTGGTCCGGGAGGGCGAGCTCGGGGAAATCCGGCGCATCAACTGGATCATCACCGACTGGTTTCGCACCGGGGCCTATTATGCCTCGGGCGGCTGGCGCGCCACCTGGGCGGGGGAGGGCGGCGGCGTGCTGCTCAACCAGTGCCCGCACAACCTCGACCTCCTGCAATGGATGTTCGGAATGCCGAAACGCGTGCGTGCCTTCTGTCATTTCGGCCGGTATCACGACATCGAAGTCGAGGATGATGTCACCGCCTACCTGGAGTTCGCCAATGGCGCCACCGGGGTCTTCATCACGTCGACCGGCGAGGCCCCGGGCACCAGCCGCCTGGAGATCACCGCCGAAGGCGGCCGCGTCGTGTACGAGGACAATCAAATCCACCACGTGCGCAACATGGTGCCGATGTCTGCATTCAGCCGCACGGCGGTGCAGGCGTTTGTCCGCCCTGAAAGCGTGGACGCGTTGATTCCGGCGGTCGACCACGGGGGGCAGCACAACGAGGTTCTGCAGAACTTCGCCGACGCCATCCTCGCGGGCCAACCGCTGATTGCGCCGGCCGATGAGGGTATACACTCCGTCGAACTGGGCAATGCCATGCTGCTTTCCACCTGGCTCGATCAAACCATCGAACTGCCGCTCGACGCCTCGCGTTTCGAGCGCCTGCTCCGGCGGCACATCCGGGAATCCAGGTTTAAAAAGAAGGTCGCGGCTCCTGTGACCGGTGAAGATTTTGCCAAATCGTTCGGCCGGTAGACATCGGCGCATCCGGCCAGGCAGGGGAGTCCGCCCCTGTCTTCGGTCCGGACACGAAACCACCGCGAGCCGCCGCTCCTGACTGCATCCTTTTCTCCATGAAACCCGCCCAGGTTGCCGCCCAGCTCTATACCGTTCGCGATTTCTGCCAAACCGCCTCCGCGCTGGCCGCCACGGCGAGGAGAATCCGTGCGATCGGATACGAGGCGGTGCAGCTCAGCGGGCACGGTCCGATCCCGGAGCACGAAATCGCGAAGATCATGGCCGGCGAAGGCCTGGTGATCTGCGCCACGCATGAACCGGCGGCCGTCATCCTCGACCAGCCGGAGCGGGCCATCGAAAGCCTCCAGAAGCTCGGCTGCCGGCTGACGGCTTATCCCTATCCGCAGGGCGTGGACTTTGGCGATGCGGACAGCGTCATCACGCTCGTGCGCAAGCTCGACGCCGCGGGCGCCCGGTTCCGCGCTGCCGGACTCACCCTCGGCTACCACAACCACGACATCGAATTCCTCAAGTTTCAAGGCGCGCCGGTGCTCGACTATATCTACGCGCACACCGATCCGCGGAACCTGGTCGGCGAGCTTGACACCTATTGGGTCCACTTTGGCGGCGGCGACTGCGTGGAGTGGTGCCGGAAACTCCGCGGGCGCCTGCCGTTCATCCATCTCAAGGACTACGCCATCACCCGGGAGCGCCAGCCCGTCTTCAGCGAGATCGGCGCGGGCACGCTGCCCTTCCGACGCATCATCGCCGAGGCCGAGCGGTCCGGGTGCCAGTGGTTTATTATTGAACAGGACACGTGTCCGAATGATCCTTTTGACTCCCTCAAAATCAGCCTCGATTATCTCAAGGCCAACCTTGTTGTGTGATCAATCGCCCCGCCATGCCCACCGTCCGACCCTTCCTGCCCGACGATTTCCTGCTCACGACCCGATGGGCCCGCACGCTCTACTTCGAGCATGCCATCCATCAGCCCATCTTCGATTACCACTGCCACCTGCCGCCCGCCGAGATCGCCGCCAACCGGCGCTTCGAGAATCTTCATCAAGTCTGGCTGGCCGGCGATCACTACAAGTGGCGGGCGATGCGGACCAACGGCGTGCCGGAGGACCTCATCACCGGGAATGCGACGAGCGATTACGACAAGTTTCTCGCCTATGCGGGGACCGTGCCGCAAACGCTGCGCAACCCGCTGTACCATTGGTCGCACCTCGAACTGCGGCGCTATTTCGGCATCGATCTGCTGATCAATGAGTCGAACGCCCCGAAAATCTGGAAACTCGCCAACGCAAAATTGCAGGAGCCCGCGCTTTCCGTGCATGGCATCCTCACGAAGTTCAAGGTGGCCGTGGTCTGCACGACCGACGATCCCGTCGACGATCTGGCGCACCACCAGACGATCAGAAAATCCAGGCTGGCCACGCGGGTCTTCCCGGCCTTCCGGCCGGACAAGGCGCTGCTCGTCAACCAGCCGGCGGCCTTCAATGTCTGGTGCGACCAGCTCGCCGCGCGCGCCAACGTCGAGGTGAAGGATCTTGCCAGCTTCCTGGCCGCGCTCAAGCAGCGGCACGACTTCTTTCACTCGCTGGGCGGCCGCCTGTCCGACCACGGCATGGAGTACGTCCCCGCTGAGGACTGCACCGAGCGCGAGGCCGCCGCGATCTTCGCCCGGGCGCGCACCGGCACAGCCGCCACGCCCGAGCAGTGGACGAAATACGCCTCGTTCATGATGCTTTTCTTCGGCCGCCTGGACGCCGAACGCGGCTGGACGAAGCAACTGCACCTGGGGGCCCTGCGTAACAACAACAGCCGCCTGCTCAAGCGCCTAGGCGCGGATGCCGGCGTCGACTCCATCGGTGATTTCCCGCAAACCCGCTCGCTTTCGCGCTACCTCGACCGGCTCGACGCCGAAAACAAGCTGCCCAAGGTCGTGCTCTACAACGTCAATCCGGCCGACAACTACGCCTTCGCCACGATGATTGGCAACTTCCAGGACGGCACTGTCCCTGGCAAAATCCAATTCGGCAGCGGCTGGTGGTTTCTCGACCAGCGGGAGGGGATGGAATGGCAGATCAATGCGCTGTCCAATCTGGGCCTGCTCAGCCGTTTTGTCGGCATGCTCACCGATTCGCGCAGCTTCCTCAGCTACGTACGCCATGAGTATTTCCGCCGCCTGCTCTGCGCCCTGCTGGGTGCGGATGTCGAGGCGGGGCTCATTCCTGCCGACCGCCGGGCCCTGGGCGAACTCGTGGAGAACGTCTGCTACCAGAACGCCGTCCGCTACTTCGGCCTCGAGACCGCGAAGTTCTAGCCGCGGACGGTTCCGGGAATTCCCGCCGCCTGTCCGGGTGCGGGCACGAGCCGACGCGGATCAATCCGCGCCGGTCACCCGGCTCCGCCGCTCCAGCAGAACCGTGTCGCGCCAACGGCCGGCGAGCGGACCGTGGCTCATGCGACCGATGCGCTCGCGCCGCCCGATGATGCGAAAGCCGTGTTTTTGCTGCAGCGCGATACTGGCCGCGTTTTCCGAAAACGTGGCCGACTGCAGCGTCCAGATGCCGCCGGCCTCGGCTACGCGGATGAGTTCGCCGAGGAGGGCATCGCCGGCGCCCTGGCCGCGATGCGCCGCCGCGACATAGAAGCTCACCTCAGCCACGCCGGCATAGACCTTGCGCGCCGACACCGGCGCCAGCACGGCCCAGCCGACGGGTTCGCCGTTCCCGTCGCGCGCGACGAGGCTGCACCGGGCGAGCTTGCCCTTGATGAAATCCTCCCAGGTCGCCGGCGGGGCGCTTTCGAATGTGGCATGGCCGGTGGCGATGCCTTCCTGGTAAATGCGCTGCACCGCCGGCCAGTCGGCGGCGGTCATGGGGTCAAAGCGAAACCGGACCATGAGGATTCATGCAAGCCGGCGTCCGCCCCGGAGGCAAACCTGTTGCGGAAAAACAAAACGGCCGGCGCTGACCGCCGGCCGTGGGGGTAGGGACTGGAGAACGCGGCGGTGGCTCAAAACAGCGACTTGGCGGCGACGCCCACCGCGGTGATCGGACCCTGGTCGCTCAAGCCATCGGTCATCTGGTCAACCTTCCGGAGGGTGCCCTGCGCCTGGCGGTAGAGGGTGTCATCGCTTATCAATTTGCCGAGCGTGCCCTGCCCGGAGTTGAGTTTGGTCGAGATGTCCTGGAGGTTTTTAACCGTGAGTTTGATCTCGTTGCCCGTCTGTTCGTCGAAGACGAGCGTGCCGAGCGCACCCTTGCCCGCTTTCACCTGGTCCAGGATCGACTGGGCGTTTGCCATGAAGGTGCGCGCGTCGGTGGCCGCACCCTTGATTTCGCCTACGGAGGCGAGCAGCTCGTCATGAAGCTTCGGGTCGTTCACGAGGTGGCCGAGCGTGCCTTCGCCGGTACGGATCTTGGCGGTGATCTCCTGCAGGTTGGAGACGGTTTCGGTGAGTTTCGGGCCGTTGGCGGTGACGAGCTTGTCGATTTTGGTGAAAAGACTGCCGCCCTCGCCGCCGCCCAGGTTCTCGCCAATCTCGGTCACGACCTTCTCCAGGCGATCACCGAGAGAACCGAGCTTGGCGATGACCTCGTTCATATCGACCGTATCCCGGGTTTTGAGCACGGAGCCGGGTTCCAGCCGCGGAACGCCGGACGAGCCGACAGTGACCTCGAGATGGTTGGCGCCGAGGAGGCTGGATTGGGCCACCATGGCGACGGCGTCGCTGGCAATGGCGATCGTGGGCTCGATCCTGAGCACGGCCTCGGCCTGGCGGCCGGCGAGGTGGGTTTGGGCGACCGCGCCGATCCTGACGCCGGCCATCAGCACGTCGTCGCCGTCCCGGAGGCCCTTCAGGTTGTCGAAGCGGGCGGTGAGCGTATACCCCTTTTGTTTGAAAACGCGGCCGCCATTGAGCGATTCGAAGGTCACCCAAAGGAGGGCGAGGCCCAGGATGAAAAAAAGGCCGATACGGATGGTCTGCATGCGGTTATTCATGGTCGTTCTCCAGTTGTTTGAAGCGGGGATGCTTGAGGTCGATGCGCGGACTGAGGAAGTTGGTGATGACGGGGTCGGTGGTGTGCTTGAAATCCTCCGGCACACCCACGGCGCGGATGCGGCCGTCCATAATGATGGCGACGCGGTCGGCGATGCTGAGGGCGAGGGAACGATCGTGGGTGACCACCAGGCTGGTGACGGCGGTGTTTTCGCGCAGCGTCGCGATGATCTCGGTGATGGTGGCGCTGAGGATGGGATCGAGTTCGGCGGTGGGTTCGTCGTAGAGCAGGAGCTGCGGTTCCATGACGAGGGCGCGGGCGATGGCGACGCGCCGTTTCATGCCGCCGGACAGTTCCGAGGGCATTTTGTTCAGCGCCTTCTCGAGGGAGAGGATCGAGAGGGCGTGCATCACGCGTTCCCGGATATCCTTCTCATCGCCCAGGCGGTGCTCGCGCGGATAGAGCGCCAGGTTGTCATAGACCGTCATCGAGTTGAACAGCGCGCCCGCCTGGAAGACGAAGGCGAGGCGGACCTTGGCGCGTGTGGCCGGGTCGGACGCATCGAACTCGCCGATGCGCACCTGGCCGCTCGTGGGCGTCTCGAGGCCGACGATATGCTTGAGGAGAACCGTCTTGCCCGAACCGCTGGGGCCCATGAGGCAGAAGATCTCCCCGGGGTGCACCTCGAAACTGACGTCGTTCAGCACCGTGACGTTGGCGAACTTCTTGGTCAGATGCGCGACGGTGATGCCGACTGTCTGTCGGAGGGAAAGCGGGGCGGTGTCAGCGGTGCTCATGGCGGCTTAGATCAGGATTTCGTTGATGAAATAATCGAGCACGAGAATGAAAATGAGCGAGGTGACGATGGCCTTGGTGAGGGAGGCGCCGATCTCACGCGGGCCGCCGCGGGTGTTGAGTCCGATGTGGCAGCAGATGGCTATCACCACGAAACCGAACACCTCGGCCTTGAGGAGGCCGTCACTGATATCCCGAGCCGTCATGAAACGTTTGAGCACCGCGAAGTAGGACTGGGAGTCGACGGAGATGGACTTCGTGTATTGGCATACGAGCGCGCCGCCATACCAGCCGCAGAGATTGGCGATGACCGTGAGCACCGGCATCATCACGAGCACGGCGGCGAGACGGGGCAGCACGAGGATGCGCTCGGGCGGGATGTCCATGGTGACGAGCGCGTCGACCTCCTGGTACACCTTCATCGAGGCCAGCTCGGCGGTGATGGCCGAGCCCACGCGGCCGGCGACGAGGATGGCGACCATGAC
>CAJAKX010000116.1 GCA_903940425.1 uncultured Opitutia bacterium
GGAACTGTGCGCAGAAGCGGGCCGGAGGCAAAGGGAACTTTGCGGTGCCCGGAACGCGACTGGAGTGCCGTCATAAGGGCGTGTCTTCAAACCGTCATGGCGACTCTGCTGGCCAGCAGAGCGCCCTGCGGGATGACGAAGCAATCTAGCTGGATCGCCACGGCACGCCAGGCGTGCCTCGCGATGACAGGCGGCTTGAAGGCACACACGAATTCTATCGCCTCGTCCACAGGCGCAGCGAGGTGAGCAGGAACTCCTCCAGCGCCGCCGATTCGCTCAGGTTGAGGCGGAGCAGGCCGTTGCAGCGTTCGAGTTCATCCACGGCCGCGGTGAGGGCGCGCCGCATCGCGCCATCATGGGTGGCCAGCCGCGGCCGTGCGAAGGTGATGGTGGCGTGCTCTATTTCCGCAAACAGCTTCTGACGGATGCCGTTGGCGATGCCGGTCTCGATGGCGATCTGCTCCTCCTCGGCAAGGTCGGCCGGCAGCTTTTTCTCCTGCGCCTTCCAGATCTCCGCGGTGGCACCGGCCACGATGGCGTTGAAGCGCACCACGAGTCCATAGAGGGCGAAGACCTGCTCGGCGACGGCGCTTCGCCCGGTGATGCCGTCCGTCAGCCGCCCGAGCCAGGCCTGGTAATCGGTTTTCCAGCCGGGCAGGGCCGGGTGCGCCAGCGGCGCGGCGGAGGAGGCGAAGCGGAAATGCAGGCAGCGGCTGCGGATCGTCGGCAGGAGCGCGTACGGGCGCGTCGTGAGCAGCAGGAGGGTGGTGACGCCGGGCGGCTCCTCCAGCGTTTTCAGGAAGGCATTGCTCGTGGCCTCGTTCATGCGATCCGCCTCGTAGACGATGCCGACCTTGCAAAAGGCGATCGCCGGTGAAACGGAGATTTTGCGCAAAAATTCCCGCATGGTTCCGGGCTCGGGGTTCACCGTGTCCCCGATGCGGATCTGCCGCGCCTTGCCGCTCGGTCGCAGTTCGAAGCAGTCAGGATGCCCGCCTTCGCCCGGATTACGGTGGGCCAGGGTGCCCGGCCCGCCCGGCGGATTGAGCAGCCGGTCAGCGATGGCGTGGGCGACGAGGACGAGTGTGTCGAGGTCGTCGCCGTGCAGCAGGAGGCCGTGCGCCAGGCGTTCGCGCGCGAGGGCCTTCTCGAGGACGATGACCGCCGGCGTGCCGGCGAGCGATTCAGGCCAGGAGACGGTGGACATCGGAATCGGGCGGGCGACCGGCGGGCGACGCGCAGGTCACACGCCAAGCCGCTTCTTCACCTCGGCCCAGATGAGCCGGCGGACCTTGTCCTCGGGCAGCGTGCCATCGACCACGAAGAAACGCCGCGGCAGCGAGCGGGCGAGGACGAGGTAACCGTCGCGCACCTTCTTGTAGAAATCGATGTTCTCGCGTTCCATGCGGTTCGGCAGGTCCGACGCGCGCTGGTTGATGCGGCTCAGGCTCACCCCGGTGGGAACGTCGAGCACGATGGTCAGGTCGGGCAGGACGTTGCCGACGGCAAACTGGTTGATCTGCTGGACGGGATCGCGCGAAAGGTTGCGGGCCACGCCCTGATAGACGGTGCTGGAATCGATGTAGCGGTCGCAGAGCACGATGACGCCCTTCAGGAGGTTGGGCGCGATGATCTCGCGCACGAGCTGGGCGCGGGAGGCGGCGAAGAGGAGCAGCTCCGTCTCGGCGCACATCTCGTCGCCCCGGGAGTTGTGGACGATGATATTGCGCACCTGCTCGCCGATCTCGGTGCCGCCGGGCTCGCGGGTGGAAACGACCGCGCGGCCGACCTGCTGCAGGTGCTCGGCGAGGTGGGCGATCTGCGTGGACTTGCCGCTGCCTTCGGAGCCCTCAAAGGAGATGAGGACGCCGCGCGGGGCGGGGGTGCGGGCTTTGGCGGCGGGCCGGGCCGGTTTCTTGGGCTTTTTCATCGAGGAAGGGAGGCTAGGCGGTTTAGCGCCACTGGGCGAGAAAGGTTTCAAGGTCGCCCAGCGAGGGGCTGCGGGCGGTGCGCACATAAAAGCCCGACGTGCACACGCCGAGCCCGAGGCAGGACTCGGGACCGAGCCCGAGGAGCTGGCCGGTGACGAAGCCGGCATTGAAGTGATCGCCGGCGCCCGTGGTGATGAGCGGCTTGTCGGCAAAGGGGCCGGGCACCCACCAGGTGTCGTCCCGGGTGGCGCAGGCGGCGGACTTCGTGGGGTGAATGACCACCGTGGCGACATCCAGCCTCTGGCGGATCTGCCGCGCCATGGAGCGCAGGCCTTTCTCATCCTCGGTTTCCGGGCCGAAGCCCAGCACCGCGAACACCTGCTGCGCCTCCTTGAGGTTGAGGCCCAGCGTCACGCGGCCGAAGGCTTGAAAGCGCGCGATGGCCTGCAGCACGAGCGAGAGGTCGCTGGCGGAGCGTTTTTCCGGGTCGGCGAGGTCGAAGAAGAACAACCGTTCGCGCGGCGGCAGCTGGGGGAAGACGCGGCCGGCCAGCTCCTCGAAGATGGCCGTCATGTTTGGAATCATCGTCCAGTTGACGAGCGCCACGAGATCGGCGCGGGAGAGGCAGTCGAACAGCGCGCCTTCGCCCATGACCCCGGCGATCCGCGCGTAGGTGATCTCGTCGAGGCTCTTCATCTGGCCGAGCATCACCTTGCCGTCCGTGAACTCGAGGGCCGTGGTGAAGCCCGGATCGCACAGCGACACGGCCTCGGCGCGGCGGGCGAATTCCTGGAAGACCGGATTAATCGTGGGCGTGCCGAGCGCGCCGATGTATTTTAGCCGGAGGCCGGCGGCCAGCAGGGCGTTGGCCATGAGGGGACCATTGCCGCCCAGCTTGTCCAGGCGGGGATAAAGCTCGATGTTGGTGCTCTTGCCCGCCGCCGCGACGATGCGCCGGCCAAACTCCTCAATCGTGGTCATGGGCGTGAAGGCCTCGCCCTGCCCGTGGCGCGTGGCGACGGGATGGACGATCCGGTCCACGAAGCCGTCGAAGCCGGCCACGGCGAATTTGCCGGCGGCCGAGGCCCGTCGGGTGCGGAGCTCCTCGAGGGTGCGG
Source organism: uncultured Opitutia bacterium (assembly GCA_903940425.1). Taxonomy (GTDB): domain Bacteria; phylum Verrucomicrobiota; class Verrucomicrobiia; order Opitutales; family Opitutaceae; genus Fen-1467. Next base: position 3,049 of record CAJAKX010000116.1, read on the forward strand.
GTCTTGAAATTCATGGCGCTGATTTGATCCAAGCAGAAAATGAGCGGCGGGTGGCCGCAATCAGATTCGCGCGGACCGGCGCGACCATTTTCGTTGCGCGATCCCCACATTCGCGCCATCACTCGACCGCATGTGCCCGTTTGTATTGTTGACGCCCGTCTTTGCGACCACCAACCCATGGCAGCTCTTCGTCCGCTGCGATCCCGTCGGCCAGGTGATTGTCGTCCTGCTTGGCGTTTTCAGCCTGGTCGCGTGGACGATCATGTTCGGGAAGCACATGGAGCTGAAGAAGCTCAGCCGGCTCAACCACATCTTCGAAAACCGCCTGCGCGAGCAGCGCACGCTGCTCGACCTGCCCGAGGCGTTCCGCAACAGCCGGGCGATCCCGTATGCCGACCTCTTCGCCGACGCCATCGAGGCGTACTGGCACGCTGCGGCGATCGGCAAGGAGAAGGGCGAGGACACGCTCCGGGCGCGGCTCGAGCACGCGGAGAACGCCCTGCAGCGCGGACTCGCCCGGCAGACGCTGCGCTATGAGTCGAGCATGATCTTCCTCGCCAGCATCGTCTCCGGCGCGCCGTTTCTCGGCCTGCTCGGCACGGTGTGGGGCGTGATGGAGGCGTTCAGTTCCATCTCGGTGCAGCAAACCGCCAGCATCCAGACGCTGGCGCCCGGCGTCTCCGCCGCGCTGCTCACCACCATCGCCGGACTGATCGTGGCGATTCCCGCGGTTTTCGGTTACAACATTCTGCTGGCGCGCAGCCGCCTGTTGGTCACCGAAACGGAGAACTACGCCAGCATCCTGGCCGACCGCATCGAACTCGAAATGAAGATGTAGGTGAAATTGGTTATTGGTTATTTGTTATTGGTTATTGCCTGTTGCTTAATGCTCATGACGACGGAAGGGCATGACGGATCCAAAGCCGACGCTCTCGAGGAGCGTCTGGTGGAGTTTGCCGTCGGGGTCATTCCCATTGCCAACCGTCTGAGCGAATCGTTTTCCGGCCGGCACCTCGCAGGGCAAATCATCCGTTCCGGAACGTCCGCTGCGCCCAATTATGCCGAGGCCCGATCAGCGGAGAGCCGGGCCGATTTCATCCACAAGCTTCGCATTGCGATCAAGGAGCTCAATGAAACCGCGATCTGGCTGCGTGTGATCACCAAAGCCGATCTGTTACCGGGCGTGGATCTGTCGGGATTGATCCAGGAATGCGATGAGTTGCGCCGGATCATTGGTGCTTCCCTGCGCACCGCGCGCATCCGCGCCACTCCCAGCCGACCGGTGCCGAGTGACCGGCAATAACAAATGGGCAATAAGTAATAACCGTTAACAATTTTCCCCCATGGCCCGGACCTTTCGCCGGCAGCGCACTGCCAATCCGATCGCGGATCTGAACCTGACGAACCTCATCGATTTGGGGTTCACGCTCCTGATCATCTTCATGATCGCCACGCCGCTCATCCAGCAGGAGCAGACGATCCCGGTCAATCTGCCCACCGAGTCGAAGCGCGGGCAGCCCAAGGCGCCGAGCGAGACGGAATTCCAGCCCATCGCCATCGACCGCACCGGCCAGTACTATTTCGGCGCGCACAAGGTGAGCTACCGGGAGCTGGAGACGCTGGTGGCCGGCCTGGGCGCGCGAAAAAATCCGCCGGTGGTCCGCATCCGCGCCGACCAGACGCTGCAATACCAGCAGGTGATCCGCCTGATGAACCTGCTGATGAAAAGTAACATCAGCAAGATCACCTTCGACACGCAGGCGGCGGACTGACCATGTACGCGCGGTCGCCCACGGCGTTTTTCCTCTCGCTGCTGCTTCACGGCACGATCGTCACGGCCATCGTGGTCCTGGCGTTTATTGTGCAGCAGCGCACGCCGCCGCCGGTGCAGATCTTCGAGCTCGTCGCCGGTCCGCCCACGGATCCCACCGCCACCGCGGCGCCGGCCCTGGGCAGCCCGGAGGGATCGGTGGAGGTGAAAATCCCCGAGCCACCGGCCCGGGCCGAGCCAGTGGTGGAGGAGACGGCGCCGCCGCCGTCCAAGTCCGAAACATCCAGGCCCGCCACGCGAACGGAGACGAAGGCGGCCGCCACCGCGACCAAGGCGCCTTCGTTAAAGGAATCCCGGCTGTCCTATGACCAGTATGTGAAGAAGTACGGCAAGCCGGCGTCCTCGAAATCTGGCAGCTCCGGCGCGCCCCGGGCGGTGGCGGTTCCGCAAATCCGCACCAAGGGTATCCCCGACGGCGTGATCGGTGGCTCAGCCAGCTCCAAGGGTGGGGGAGGCGGCACCGCGCTGACCGCCGCGCAGCACTCCGCACTGGAGGGCTACATTGCACGCCTTGTCGCCGCGCTGCGGCAGAATCACGAGAAGCCGCCGGGACTTTCGGATCTGCTTTCGGCCGACGTCGAATTCCTGATCGCCGCCGATGGAACCATCTCGCGCGTGCAAATCGTTCGTTCGTCCGGCAACACCGACTTTGACCTGTCCTGCATCGAGGCCTTCAGGCGGGTGGGCTCGGTGGGCCCCAAGCCCGACGGCAAGTCCGACACGTGGGTGCTGACGTTCCGGATGAAGGAGGATTAGCGCGGCGGACTGGGGCCGCGCTAAGCAGTAAGCGCTAAGCTTAAAGCGATAAGCCCCCATTGCGGGAAGGCCCGCAGTCAAATTCGTAAGAATTTTGATGCCAGGGGTTGATCGGTGATTGTTTTTCCTCACGCCAAGGACGCAAAGATCGCAACGGTTGGAATGATTGCCTCCCAGCTCTTCGCCGCGTCCTTGGCGGACTTTGCGTGAGGGACAGCAGCCGCCCAGAAAGTCCTTGCCATCGGGGGCCAAACTTTGATGTTACAGCCCTTCCTGGATTTCATGGGCTCGTAGCTCAGTTGGAAGAGCGCCGCAATGGCATTGCGGAGGTCGTCAGTTCGAACCTGATCGGGTCCACCATCCTTCGCCCTACGGGCTACGGATGGCACGCCAGTACAAAGCAAACCACGTGCCTGGTTCGAGGAGACGGCCGATGAGGCGGAGGATGCCCTCCGAAGCTTCAGCGAAGGAGGGCGTCACCCAAGTCCGGCGGGTCGTCTAGCCACGGCGAGTGGCGCTTCTTGCATGGAAATGCCTCTGCGACAGGCCGCGAGACGAGACGGCTGCTTGTGACCCGTTGCGTACATAATTTGGGAACGTTTTGGAAACGGTGTTTTAGGTGCTATTTCTATTGGAGGCTCTTTCTTGGAAAGCACGAATGGTGTCCTGAATCTCCTTGGCGTCACCCTTCCAAAGGCCGTTCACGAAGATGGGCTGACTCCCGCCTGACGTCTCGATGGAGATGGTGGAAAGGAAAATGCCATTCTGAATACGGAATGATGCGACCGCCCGATAATTGATGTGCTCTTCCTTAGACCCAAACAACCTTCCCTTACGGAACAAAATTCCGTCGCTCGCCACGACGACGGAATCTCGGAAAAACAGGTTGTTCGCGGACCACCGACTCGACCAATAAGTCTTCTCTGCGATTCGGCTCACGCCGTCGGAAATCCCTTCTTCTCTTATCTTCAGTGGCAGAGGTGGCGGCGCGTCCGGACCCTGCGCCAGCAGCTGCTGCTTCGCATCGGCAAACTCCTGGTCCGTGAGTTGGCCCTCCTGTCGCAAATCAGCAAGCTTCCGCAGTTCGTCAGTGAGGTTCATAATCTTTGCCTAACGTTAACGGTGCGCGTTGGCTCTGACAGCTGATTGGGCGCTTCCTTCATCGAGCAGGTCGCGACTCCAAACGGCTGCATTTGACCCGTTGCGTACATCATTTGGGAACGTTTTTGGGAACAGTGTATCATCGGCTCTTTCATTATCAATTCTGCTCTTCCCGCGACATCACCGCCGCGATCTGCCAGGCGTTTTGGGGCAGGCTTCCATCCTGCGTCGAGGTGGAGTCCGATCTCCGGGCGGGCTTGGGTCAAGGTCACCGCCGTCTCTTTCCGGTTTTCGGTCTCTGCCATCAAAACCAGTCGCAAGGTTCTTCACCACCTAGGCACCAATTTTCACTTCGTGATCTTCGTGCCGTCGTGGTGTGATGCCGTTGATGTCTTCGCCCGACGTTCCGGCCGGAGCGACCAACGAGCGAGATTCCACGGATCTCGTCGAGGCGGGCGTTTATTCGACGTCCGCCGAGGGTTTCGAGCACGGCTTGGTGGTGCTCGCGATGGGAGAGTCATATTACCTGGCGCCCTCGGACAACGGTTACCGCCTGCTCGTTGAGCCGGCGGCGCTCGCCGCGGTGCGCGAACAACTCGCGTACTTTGATCGCGAGAGCATCGGCTGGCCGCCCCGGCCCGCAGTCGAAGAGCGATCGGTGCGGCGACTCGAGCTGTTCACGCCGCTGCTCTGGGCCTTCCTGGTTATGGCGGTGTTCTGGGGCCAGGGCGCTTGGCCGGGGATGTGGGAGGAAGCGGGCGCCTTGGACCCGCGGGCGGTATTTGACCAAGGCGAATGGTGGCGGCTGGCCACGGCGCTGTTTCTCCACGCCGACGTTGGGCACCTGGTCGGGAACGTGCTCAGCGGTGTTTTCGTTTTTGCCGCGGTGGTCTCGACGATCGGCCGGCGGCGCGGGTGGCTGCTGCTCGCGCTCGCGTCGCTCGCGGGCAGCCTCGCCGTCGCTGCGCTAAATTATCCCGGGCCGTACCGCTCGCTCGGCGCTTCCACCGCGGTTTTTGCTGGGCTCGGGCTGCTCACCGGCCGCGCGATCCGCGTGCTCCAACGGCCGGGTCGGCCGCACCGCTGGCGCACGGTGCTCGGGCCGCTGGCGACGGGCCTCACGCTGCTGGGGCTGTATGGCGCGGGCGAGGTGCACACCGATGTCGGAGCGCATCTCACGGGTTTCGCCGCTGGCCTCGTCCTCGGCTTCGCCGCCGCCCTGGCGCGCCATGCTGACACCGCGGGAAGATCCTCGACGTGACCGTCCAGCGAGCCTTCGACTACGCGGCGTCGATGGGTCTCATGTCCGTCCTCCCCGCTCTCGGGAGCGTTTAAATGCTGCGGCTGGCAACGACCGCGCTCCAGGGCGGTGTGAAGCTGCGCCCCGCTGGCGAGGGTCATTTTCGAGGACTCGTCAAAGCGTCTTGCCCACCGAAAAAGCCTGCCCCACAAACCCGCCGATGCCGTAGTAGGACTGCGTGTCCGGCGTGAACACCAGCGGGTCCATTTTCTTGATGTCCACTAGTCCTCCCCTGCCCAGCACGGCTTCTTCTGCTTTCACGTCCAAAATCTCCCCGACAAATTGCGTGTGCAACCCCAGCTCGATCGTGTGCGCGAGCCTGCATTCCAGAACCAGGAGGAATTCCTTCACGTACGGCGCATCAACGAGGTCGCTCTTCACCGGCGTCAGCCCGGTTACAGCGAATTTGTCCACACTCCTGCCTGACACCAGCCCCAGATAATCCGCCTGTTTGACGTGTTTTTCGGACGGGATGCTGATCGTGAACGCCCGGCGCGCCATGATGTTTCCGTGCGTGTAGGTAGCTTTGCGGAGAGAGACGGCGACGCAGGGCGGCTGAGAGCAGCAGATCCCGCCCCAGGCAGCGGTCATCGCGTTGGGTTTACCAGCCTTGTCGTAGGTCCCAACGACAAACACCGGGGTCGGGTAAACGAGGGTTTTGGCCCCAAGAGACTTTTTCATAACGGACGGGGTTTTAAGCTGAGTTTAGATGGCGGGCAAGCTTCTGGCGGGAACTCATCCGGAAATTGAAGGCCGCAGGTTTTGGCGGAGACCGTCCCTCATGTGTCATTCTTGACCGTGCATAACAGCCTCGCAGTGCCGCACGAATTCGCAACGGAGGCTGCGACCCTGCTGGTGAATACCGTGGAAGAGGCCACCGGCCACAACCCCGCCCTGAGAGTCAACCGCCCCGCGCCGGAATTGGCCGAGACAAGTATCTCCATTTAGGGCGGTTGCCCGGGTACTTGAGCCGCTGGAAGGGGGTCGTTTCGAACCTGATCGGGTCCACCATCCTTCGCCGCAGCGTAGCGGAGGTGAAGGCTGCCCTCCGTAGGCTGGGCGAAGGAGGGCGATTCACTCGGCAGCGGATCGAGGCTACGGCTGGCAGGCCAATTTACTTTCCGATCCGGAAAGAAAAATGTCCTCCGAAGCTTCAGCGCAGGAGGACATTACCCGGGGTACAGCGAGCCCACTGATTAAAAGGGTGAGAGCCCAGGCCGCGATTCTCCGCGCCGGTTTCTCGCGCCAAAGCGCAGCGGCGGCGGAAACCCAAGGGGCGAAGGCGGGCATTAGAGGTTATCCGAAAATCGTCAGAACTTGGAGGGCGGCGCGTTCTGCTGGCCAGCAGAGCCGCCAAATGCCCGGGCGGCGCTGACGGAGCAGCGCCCTCCACCGGACAGCGCAGCAAGGATTTCGGGTAGTTTCTACCCTCGGGTTCGGTGAGAGGGCGAAGGCGGACATCACCCACGCCCGCGGCCGTCAGGTCTCATTCGCCATCAGCCATTCCATGGCCTCCTCGAAAGAAGTGAATGCATGGACTCGGAAGCCTTTGTTTTGGGCGCAGAGCGCGAAGAACGCCGCGTGATCAAACCGGTCAAGTGGACAAAGAACGGCCGTCTTTCGAGAAAGGGCCTTGCGAAAGCTGATGAGTTCGGCTGCCAGATACCAAAGGTCGGTTGCAGACAATGCTGACTGCGCCTTTCGAGTGTCCAGGAGTATTTCGTGGTCGCCCGACGTGGATGAGTCGGCCGCGAACTCAACAAGCAGTTTCTTGGAATTCTCGAGATCGAGCGTTCCTTCCGGGGTCGCCTTGATGAAGTCGTGCGCGTGGATGATTCTGATATTCGTCGGCATGGTTGCCTTCTTTTACGTTGGTTGACGCCGAGCAGGGTGGTTACAGGCCGCGACACCCAACGGCTGCATTTGACCCGTTGCGAATATCATTTGGGAACTTTTTGGGAACAGTGTTTCAC
>CAJAKX010000117.1 GCA_903940425.1 uncultured Opitutia bacterium
CGATAAGGAAAGCGCCGTGCTCGCCGAATGTTCCCCCACGCGTTGCGCACTCGAAAACACGCCGCGGACCTGGTTCCCGAAGGACGAGTGCCGGCTGATCACCAACCGCCGGGGCAGCCCCGTCCAGCATGCGTCACTCATTTTTCATTGTTCCGATTTCCAGCCGCCCATCGCGACATTCTCTTGCCGGTTAAAATCAGGTAAGGCGCGCCAGGCGGCGTGAATTCGCTTGCGGCATCCCCGGGCTCTGGCTTCGTCAGGCGTGAAGACCACGTCATGATTGTGCCGCCCAGAGGCCTGGTGAATTTCGCCGCGGGCTGGTTGTCCGCGCGCACGGCGCGGCGGCTGCGCCGGGCCGATCCCGGGTATGCGGTCCAGCGACATACCTTCGCCTCACTCACCGCCCGGATGGCCGCGACCGCCTTTGGCCGCCGGGTGGGCCTCGAGGCCAGCCTGCCCTACGAGACCTTCCGCACCCGCGTGGCGCCGCGACCCTACGAGGCGTTTGTGTCTTACATCGAGCGCATGATGCGCGGCGAACCCGGGGTGCTCTGGCCCGGCCGGTGCGCCTTCTTTGCGGTGTCTTCGGGGACCACGGCGGGCCGGACCAAATATCTGCCGATCACCGAGGAGATGTTCGCGCACTTCCGGAAGGCCGGGCTCGACTCGCTGCTCTACTATACCGCCCGCGTGGGGCATACCAGCGTGATGCTCGGCCGGCATCTTTTTCTCGGCGGCTCCACCACGCTCACCCGCATCAAGGAGGCCAGGCCGCATGCCGCGTACACCGGCGACTTGAGCGGCATTGCGGCGCTCAACCTGCCGGCATGGGCGGAGAAGCATCTCTACGAACCCGGTTCCGACATTGCGCAAATGAACGACTGGCCGGCCAAACTCGAGGCTATTGCCGAGCGTACCCTGCATCGCGACATCACGCTGCTCGCCGGCATCCCAAGCTGGGTGCTGGTGCTGGCCGAGGTGCTCCGGGCGCGCGCGGCCCGCGAACAGGCAGCCGCGCCGCACCTCAAGGCCATCTGGCCAAACTTGGAATGCCTGGTGCATGGCGGCGTGCCCCTGGCACCGTTTGCGGATGAACTGCGCACCGCCCTCGGGCCTGACGTCAACTTCCACGAAGTCTATCCGGCCTCCGAGGGCTTTATTGCCGCCCAGGACGCCGACGCCAAGAACGGGCTGCGGCTCATGACTGCCACGGGGCTGTTCTTCGAGTTTCTGCCGATGGCTTCCTTCGATGTGGACAACCTCGCCAACCTCGGCGCGAAAGTCGTGCCGCTCGACGGCGTGCAGGTGGGCGTCGACTATGCCCTGCTGCTCACCACGCCGGCGGGACTCTGCCGTTACGTCATCGGGGACGTCGTGCGTTTCCTTTCCACCGACGTGCCGCGACTCATCTATGTCGGCCGCACCAGCCTGCAGCTCAGTGCGTTTGGTGAGCATGTCATCGAGAAGGAGCTCACCGACTCGCTCCTCGCGGTCTGCCGGCGCCACGGCTGGACCATCGTCAGCTTTCACATCGCGCCCGTCTTTGCCGGCACGCTGACCGGCCAGATGCGCGGAGGCCACGAATGGTGGATCGAACTGAAGGTTCCCTCGGTGGAAACGCCGACGGCCAATGTCATCAGCCCCGAACTCGATGCCGAGCTCATGCAGCGCAACGACGACTACAAGACCAAGCGCAAGGGTCATGGCCTCGAGCCACCGGCCGTGCGGCTGGTCATGCCCGGCGTGTTCGAACAGTGGATGAAGAAAAACGGCCGGTGGGGTGGCCAGAGCAAGATGCCCCGCTGCCGCTCCGACCGCCTCGTGGCCGACCAGCTTGTCGAACTGTCGCGTTTCTACACCGAAGCCCGCCCTGCCCATTTTGTGCGCCGTGGATAAAAATGGCCGGCGCCCGGCACCCCGGCGTATTGGCACAGGCAATGCTCGGGTGGATGATTAACAGGTTGCACCGGTCCTGCCCGCAGGGCCTGGGGTAACATGGAGGTTCGGTTGAAGCCGGACCAGGAAAACAATGGGGCCGGCGTTAGGGGTTATCGCCGGCCCCTTCCGTTTATTCCCGGCAACCTTCCCGGCCTTCCGTCTTCCGCATCGTGGCGGGTGCCGGCCCCGGCGTCGAAAGCGGCGCACGTCCGGGCCGCGGCTATTGCAGGAAGGGCGTCACCACCGCCTCGAATTCACCGGCCGGCATGGCGCCCACCTTGCGGTAGCGGATGGTCCCCTGGCGGTCGATGATGAAGGTCGTGGGGATCGCCTCCACGCCGCCGAATGCCTCGACGATCTTTTCATCGCCCAGCACGATCTGGTAGTTGATTTTCTGGTCGGTCATGAACTTCTTCACGACTTCAGGACCCTCCCGGTCGAGGGACACGCCCACCATCACCAGCCCGGCCCGGGCATACTTCTCCTGAAGCGCGACGTAGCCGGGGATCTCGGAGCGGCATGGCGCGCACCAGGTGGCCCAGAAGTCGAGCACCACGACCTTGCCTTTGAACTGATCGAAGCTGACGACCGTGCCGTTGACATCCTTCAGTTGCCAGGCGGGCGCCGGAGTGGGCTTGAAATCATCGGCGGCGCGCAGGATTGGGGCAGTCAACAGCAGGGAGAGGACCAGGATGGTGGAGGGAAACCGGGTGGATTTCATAAGGCGGGGAGGCGGGACAATGTGTATGAGCCACCGCCCCCCGCAACCATTCCCGCAAGTTTTCGTCAGGTCCGTGCCCCGCCGATGCGCGGCAGCCATGCGCTCAGAGAGTCGGACCCTTCCCCACGGGTCCAGGCCGCAAATCACCGGCCATTCCCCGCCGGCAGCCGGCGCCGCTCGTGCCCGCGCGGCACGGGCCAATGCCCCGCCCGGGAGGCTAGGTTTCCTGCCCGCCGGACATGTCCGTGCCCAGGGTTTCGATGAATTTCTTCATCGCCGGCGTGAGCACGCGGCCCTTGCGGTGCAGAATGGCGAGCGGGCGGGTGAATTCCTTCCCCTTGAAGTGAATGGCGGAAAGCGTGCCCTGCCTTACCTCCTGCCGCACGGTGGCCTGCGGCACGATGGCAACCCCCGCGTCGATTTCCACCGCGCGTTTCACCGTCTCGATGTTATCGAACTCCATCACCGGGTCGATCTCGATCCGGTTCTCGCGGAAGATCTGGTCGACGGCCTTGCGCGTCGGGATGTCGGGGTCAAAGCCGATGAACTTGTGCCCGGCGAGCGCCTGCAGCTGCACGTCGCCGGTCTTGGCCAGCGGGTGGCTCGGATGCGTGATGAGCACGAGGTGGTCGTTGCGGAAGGGGATCATCTCGATCTGGCGCATCTTCACGGGAAACGCCACCAGTCCGAAATCGACCGAGTTGTGCAGAATGTCCTCATAGACGAGGTTCGACCGGCGGTATTCCACGCGGACGTTCACCGACGGATATTCGTGCAGGAATTTCTTGATGTAAGGCGGCAGCTCATGGAGGCCGATCGAGTAGATCGTCGAGATGCGGATCGTGCCGCTGATGACCTTCTTCATCTCCTGCAGCTCGCTCAGGAGCTTCTCATACTGGTGCAGGATTTCCTTCGCCGCCTCGTAGACGCGCAGCCCCTCGCGCGTGAGCTGAAACTGCTTCTGGCTGCGGTCAATGAGCAGCGTCTTGAAATGCCGCTCCATCGCACGCGCCTGTTGACTGACGGCCGACTGTGTGATGCCGTTCAGTTTGGCCGATTTTGAGAAGCTCTTGGTCTCGACGAGGTCGGCAAAAATTTTAAAGTTCTCCACTTGCATGGTAAGCGATTTTTTCGGCCTTATTATCAAGTGCACTAATTGGGGTGCAATCTTTTAAGAAGGCTGCTTAATGTTCATTGCTTACGAAACTTTTAGGGAGCGGGCCGACGCCGTGCGAGAGCAGATCGCCGCAGCCTGCCACCGGGCGGGTCGGGATCCGGGTGGAGTGCAGCTGCTAGCGGTGACCAAGACCCATCCTCCGGCCGCCGCCGAATACGCCGCCCGCTACGGACTTCCGGCCGTCGGTGAGAATCGCGTGCAGGAAGGCGTGGAGAAACGGGCGCAGTGCACCGCCGCCATCCGCTGGGAGCTCATCGGCCACCTGCAGTCGAACAAGGCCCGGCTTGCCGCCGCGCATTTCGACCGCGTGCAGAGCGTCGACAGTGTAAAACTGCTGGCCCTGCTTGACCGTGCCGCCGGCGAACAGGACCGCCGCCTGGCCCTCCTCCTCCAGATCAACGCCGGCCACGATCCCAATAAATTTGGGGCCGAACCCGCCGACGCGCCGCGCCTGCTCGAGACCGCGCTCACTCTTCCCCACCTGCAGATCAACGGCCTCATGGCCATCGCGCCGCTCTCTGATGATCCCGGGGTGGCGCAGCGCACCTTTGCCAGCCTGCGCGAACTGCGCGACCGGCTCGCGATCCAGTTTGGCGTTCCGCTGCCTGAACTCTCCATGGGCATGACCGGCGACCTCGCCCTGGCCGTCGTCGAGGGCAGCACCCTGGTCCGCGTCGGCACCGCTCTTTTCGGTCCACGCAACTGAGCGCCTGCCCAAGCCCGGAACCGTGGTTGGCCGGTTATGAATCGCCCCAGTGCGTCATGATCAGCCCGCCTCGGGCTGATGATTGGATTGCGGATTGCGGATTTTGGGTTGTGGATAGAGGCTGCCTTCACGCCGCTGCTCCCGTCTCCGGTTTGATCCGCGTGATGCCGTCAGAGGCGGCGATCCATTATTCGCAATGAGCCTCGCCGACCCCGTCCTTACCCTCGCCGACCTGAAGCGCCAGTCGTTCACCGGCACGGCACTGGCCGTTCTCGGGCACCCCATCCAGCATTCCCTCAGCCCGGCGATGCACAACGCGGCGCTCGCGGAGCTGGCGCGCATTCATTTGGAATTTGCCTCGTGGCATTACTACAAGTTCGAGGTGCAACCAGACGAACTGCCCGGCGCGCTCGACCTCTTCCACGCGCGCGGTTTTCGCGGTCTCAACCTCACCGTGCCCCACAAGGTCATCGCCTTCGCGCACCTGAAGCCGGCTGCCCCCGCCGTCCGGATGATCGGGGCGGTCAACACCCTGCTGAGAAAAGAATCCGGCGGCTGGGAGGGCTACAATACCGACGGTTACGGCCTGACCATGGGGGTACGCGAGGATCTGGGCATAACGCTTGGAGGCATGCCCATCATTCTGCTCGGTGCCGGCGGTGCGGCGCGCGGCGCCGGCGTTGAGTGCCTGCAGTGCCCCTGCGCCTCGCTGTGGGTCGCCAACCGCACCCGCGCCCATCTTGACGCACTGCTGGACGTGCTGCGTCCGCTGGCCGGCAAGGTGCCGCTACACGGCTTCGACCCGCAAGCGCCGCCCGCTGACCTTCCCGCCGGCGCACTCGTCATCAACGCCACTTCCGCCGGCCTTCGGCCCGACGATCCGCCGCCAGTCGACCTCAAGCGCCTGCCGCGTCCCGCCGGCGTCTACGACATGATCTACAATCCACCGGCGACTCTCCTGCTGCGCCAGGCCGCCGCCCTCGGCTTACCTTGTGCCAACGGTCTCTCGATGCTGGCACATCAAGGCGCCAAATCGCTCGAAATCTGGAGCGGCGCCTCCGCTGGGCGCACCGCCCCGACCATGCTGCGCGCGGCCCGGGCGGCGTTGGGATCCTCCTAGCATCCCCGGTTTGACTTTCGGGCCCTCGCCATCCGCAATCGCTCCACTCCATGCCTGATTACGCCGCGTTCACCGCCGCCTTTCCGTGGTTCTTCCCGCTGGTCGTGTTTTTGCTGGGTGCCTGCATCGGCAGCTTTCTCAACGTCTGCATCCATCGCATCCCGGCCGGCCAGTCGGTCGTCACCCCGGGTTCGCACTGCGCCTGCGGCGCGCCGATCAAGTGGCACGACAATATTCCGATCCTCAGCTGGTTTGTGTTGCGGGGCCGGGCCCGCTGCTGCGGACGGCGTTTCAGTTTCCGGTACCCGTTCATCGAAACGCTCACCGCCGCGCTCTTCCTCGCCTGCTGGCTGCTTTTCCCGCCCGCCAAGGCCTTCGGCGGCATGCTGCTCGGCTCGGCCCTCATCTGTGCGACGTTCATCGACCTGGATCACATGGTCATCCCGGATGCGTTCACCCTCTGGCTGGGCGTGGCCGGGGTGCTGCTCTCGTGCGCGCTGCCCGCGCTGCACGGACGGCAGCATGAGCTGTTCATCATCGCCAGTCTGCGCTCCGGAATCGACAGCGTGGTGGGTTTGCTGGTCGGTTCCGGCCTGGTGCTGTGGATCGCGCTGCTTGCTGAAGAAGTGTTGAAGAAGGAGGCGATGGGCTTTGGTGATGTGAAATTCGTCGGGGCCATCGGCGCCTTCATCGGCTGGCAGGGCGCGGTAGCCGCCGTGTTTGGCGGCGCCATCATCGGCACCTTGTGGTTCGCGCTGGCCATGCTCTGGCAGGGACTCTTCCGCCAACCCGTGCCGGCCGCCCCGGATTCCGGTTCGGCCCATCCCGAACCGCCGGCCCCGGATTCAAAACCCGCGATCCCGCCCGCACCGATTGGTTTCGGCGTGCAGGTGCCCTTTGGTCCGATGCTCGCCGCCGGCGCGCTGATCTATTTCCTCTGCGCTCACCGGTGGATCGACATGTATTTCGCCAGCATCGCGGAGCTGCTGTAGCCCGGGCCTGCACTCGTCAAGCAGGCGCAGCTCTCGTCAGGTTGCCGTCACTCCCCCAAGACCGTCACCCTTCGCTGGTGAGACATTTCACTCCCGTCAGTCGCCGAGGCACGTGCCCACGCGGCGGGCCGCCTCGATCCACTGATGGTCGAGCGCCACGGTCTTGAGCTTGCCCGCAACCTCCTCGATCGGCACCACCTTCACCCCGTCGCCGCGCGCCGCGACCATCACGCCGAAAATCCCCTCGTTGATGAAACCGGCGCAGGCCGTGCCCAGTCGCGTGGCCAGCAGCCGGTCGACGGCCGACGGCGTGCCGCCGCGTTGCACATAGCCGAGGATCGTCACCCGTGCTTCCAGATGCGTGAGTTCCTCGAGCTGCTTCGCCAGGCGCAGGGTGTTGCCGGCATGCCGGGCTTCGAGCGCCGCCAGTTCAACCTTGGCATGCTCCTTCTCCGGTTCGGTCTTGGCGTTCTTCCGGCGTTTCTCCGCGGCGGTGAAGGCGATGGCATCGTGTTTCGCCATGGCGCCCTCCGCCACCGCCACGATGCTGAAATTGGTGCCGCTCCGGGAGCGGCGGCGGATGGCAGCCACGACTTTCTCAACGTCGTAGGGGATTTCGGGGATGAGAATCACGTCGGCGCCACCGGCGATGCCCGCGCCCAGCGTCAGCCAGCCGGCGCGATGCCCCATGATTTCCGCCATCACGATGCGGTGGTGGCTGTGCGCAGTGCTGTGCAGGCGGTCGAGAGCCTCGGTGGCGATGCCGAGCGCGGTGTCGAAGCCGATCGATGCATCGGTCAGCGCCACGTCATTGTCGATGGTCTTGGGCAGCGTGATGATGTTGAGGCCCTTTTCGACGAGCCGCAGCGCGTTCTTGTGCGTGCCCCCGCCTCCGATGCACACGAGGGCGTCAAGGCCGAGCTTCCGGTAATTGGCGGCGATCACCCCGGTCATGTCGCGCATCCGGCCGTCGATCTCCATCCGATGGGGCTTGTCGCGGCTCGTGCCGAGGACCGTGCCGCCGACGGTCAGAATGCCGGCGAGCCGGCCCTTATCAAAACGCACCCACCGGTTCTGGGCCAGACCAAGAAAGCCGTCGCGGAAGCCGATGATTTCCCAGCCGTATTCGCTGATGGCGGCCTTGCCCACGGCGCGGATCGCGGCGTTCAAACCGGGACTGTCACCGCCGGCGGTCAGGATTCCAATGCGCTGGACTGGGTTTTTTTTCATGGGCGGGGAAGTTCACGACCCACTTTGGCGAAAAATCCGCCGGCTCCAAGGAAAACAGCGGAGGACCTTCGCGCCGCCTCCGGAAAGCCAGCCGGCTATGACCGCGCCGCCCACAGTCCGACCGCGGTGGCGACCATGGCGATGACGGCCTTGATGAGCGACTCGCCGGCGATGAAACCGGAGGCGAGCGGCACGTTGTAGGCATCCGCCGTGCGGGCGTGCACCTTGGTCCAAAGCCATGAGATCACCGCCCCGATGGCAAAGGCCTGGGTGTTGCTGTAAACCATGACCCAGGAAAGTCCGAGGCCCATGGCTGAAGGCAGGTAGGGCGCGGCCGACGGCCGCAATTTACCCAGCAGGGGCAGACTCACCCCGACCAGGGCGCCGATGACGATGGCCATCTTGGCGCTGGGCGGAAGCTGGTCGAGACCGCCGCCGGCGAGCAGCTCGGCCACGGCCCTCCACATGTTGGTGGCGGGCGGGTTGAAGGCCTCGAGCTTCTCCTTGGTGGGCACCATGAGATACCAGGCGGGGACGACGGCCAGGGTGCCGAAAAAAATGCCGGTGAACTGGGCGAGGAACTGTTTGCGCGGATTGGCGCCGAGCAGGTAGCCGCTTTTCAGGTCGGTGAGCAGATCGGCGCTGGAGGAGGCCGAGTTGGCGCCGGTGGCGGCTGCCATGAGGTTGTGCTCCAGCGAGACGTGCACGCTCGAGGCGGCCGGCGGCGAGAGAATGGCGAAGAGCAGCTGCATGACCTTGCCCATGGCCCCGATTGGCGTGGTGTCGGTCTCGCCCGTGGCCCGGGAGGCCACCAGGCTCAGCACGAAGGCCATGCCCACGGCAATGAGCCCCAGCCAGAGGCTGATGTGAAAGGCGACATACTGGATGGCGAGCAGGCCGATCG
>CAJAKX010000118.1 GCA_903940425.1 uncultured Opitutia bacterium
ATGCTCGCAAAGGAGGTGTCTGGACAGCACGGTATTTTCATGCGCATCAACTACCAGGGTTGGCCTGATGCCATCGTGCTCAGCAATGGAGTCGTGGAGGCGGTCATCGTGCCGGCGATCGGCCGCGTCATGCAGCTCCGCTTTGCCGGCGAGCAGGAGGGACCGTTCTGGGAGAACGACAAGCTCCGCGGCACGAAGCCTGATTCCGCCTCCGCGGATTGGGCCAACTTTGGCGGCGACAAGGCGTGGCCGGCACCGCAGGCAAACTGGCCGCAAATCATCTCGCGCGGCTGGCCACCGCCCGGCGGGTTCGATGGCATGCCGATGGAAGCAGTGGTCGAAGGTTCCGCCGTCATTCTGGTTTCGCCGGTGGACCCGGGCTTTGGCATCCGCGTGCGCCGCCGGATCGAACTCCAGCCGGACCGCCCGGTGATGACCATCACCACTTGCTACGAAAAAATCAGCGGACCCCCGGTGGAGACCGGCGTCTGGGTGATTACCCAGGTCAAAGATCCGGTTGCCGTTTATGCCATCCTGCCGGCGGCCACGCATTCCGCTGCAGGTTATGTCCGTCAATCGGATGAACTGCCCGCCAATTTCAAACTGGCGGACGGCCTCATCGCGCTGACCCGGGATCCGAAGAAAAACCACAAGATCGGGGCCCTCGCCGGCTCCTTGGTTTGGGTCGGCCATGCCGAGTTGTTGCGCATCGACTCCGCCCTGATTTCCGGAGGGAAATACCCCGACGACGGAAGCAGCGCGGAAATCTACACCAACCTCGATCCCCTGGCCTATGTGGAGTTGGAAATACTCGGTCCGCTCACTCGAATGGTCGTTGGAGACAAAATCGAAAGACTCTCCACGTACACCCTGGAGCATCGCACCCAAGATGATCCGGCAGCTGAGGTCAGAAGGCTCCTCGAGCGCTAAAGTGGCACCCTAGCATATCCGCGCCCTTGCGCGGTGGTCCCATGCAGTTTCATTAACCAATCCCATGCCTAACCGGCTCCGCTCCCGACTAGTTTCCTCCCTCCTGCCCGCTATCTGCCTCGCCATGGCGCTCCGCGCTCCTGGCAGCGAGATCACCGGCCAGGACATCATCCCCGAATGTCCGGCGTGGGTTCATCACGCGGTGGTCTACCAGATCTATCCCCAGACATTCTACGATTCCAACGGCGACGGGATCGGCGACCTGCCCGGAATCATCCAGAAACTGGACTACGTCAAAAGCCTCGGCGTCGACGCCATCTGGCTCAATCCGTTCTTCGATTCGCCGTTCAACGACGCCGGGTACGACATCCGCGACTACTACAAAGTGGCGCCGCGGTATGGCACCAACGACGACGCCCGGCGGCTCTTCATGGAGGCGCACAAGCGCGGCCTGAAAGTCCTGTTCGATTACGTCATCAGCTACACCGCCATCGACCATCCGTGGTTTATCGCCTCGTGCCAGCAGGCGCCCAGCCCGTACTCCAACCGGTACATCTGGACCGACAACGCCTGGAAGTCCGAGCCGGGCAACCTCTGGGTCCACGGTTACGGCCAGCGCAACGGTAATTTCCTGAGCAATTTCTACTGGTCCGAACCGGCGTTGAATTATGGCTACGGCCGGCCGGATCCCGCCAAACCGTGGCAGCTGCCGACCGACCACCCCGACGTGCTGGCGCTGCGGGCGGAAATGAAAAAGGTCATGCGTTTCTGGATGGACCTCGGCGCCGACGGCTTCCGCGCCGACATGGCCAGCGCCCTCGTGAAGGAGCACGATCCCCGCCAAGACACCAAGCGCTACTGGCAGGAGGTGCGGCAAATTCTGCGGACGGATTACCCGGAGGCCTTCACCGTCGCCGAATGGTCCGCCCCCCGGAACGCGCTGGATGGCGCGTTCCATGCCTGCTTCCTCCACTGGATCGAGAGTTTCAACAATCTCTACCAGAAGGAAAGCTGGCGCATCGGCAACGGCATGTCCGACGGGCACAGTTTCTTCGATCGCGAGGGCAAGGGAGACGTCGCCGGTTTCCTCGCGGAGTATCTGGCCGACCTGCAGGCCACCCGCGCCAAGGGCTATATCTGCCTGCCCCTGGGCAATCACGACATCGCCCGGCTCAATGCCAACCGCACCACCGATGATCTCGAGATGATCATGGCCTTCGGCCTGACGATGCCGGGCGTGCCGTTCATCTATTATGGAAACGAGATCGGCATGCGCCAGTTGCAGGACCTGCCGCAGATCGAAGGCGCCTACAAGCCGCGCGCCGGCGCCCGCACGCCGATGCAGTGGACCGGAGACAGGAACCTCGGCTTCTCGACCGCCGAGCCCTCGCAACTCTATCTGCCAGTCGACGCCGCCCCCGATGCGCCCAACGTCGCCGCCGAGGAGCGCGACCCGGCCTCGCTGCTCAACCGCGTGCGCCGGCTCATCGCGTTGAAACACACCGAGCCGGCCCTGGCCGCCTATGCTGAATTTGTCCCGCTCTTTGCCAAGGAAAACACCTACCCGTTCGTCTATGCGCGCGCCAGCGGTGGGAACGAGCTCCTGATCGTGATCAATCCCGCCGCCCGCCCCTCTGTCGCACAATTTCCGCTCGCTGTGACTGTCAGCGATTGGCAGCTGCTCGCCGGGACAGCAGTCCGATTCACCAGACAGGAGTCGGAGCTGCGCCTTGAGGTTCCGGCGCAGAGCTATGCGATCTACCGGCTCCGGAAATGATTCTGCTGTCGCTTTTCGATTAAATCCTTCGCGCCTATGAAGCGTATCGCCTTTTTCGGAACGGTCCTTCTCTTCGCCGGTCTCGCTCTGGGCCAGGAAGCCTACAAAAACCCGACGCTGCCCGTCGAACAGCGGCTCGACGATCTCCTCTCCCGCATGAGCCTGGAGGAGAAAGCGGCGCAGCTGCAGCAATACCATTCCGACGATCCGCAGGCGTGGGATGACAAAGGGAACTTTGTCGGGGGACGCGACGCCGAGCTTTTGTATCATGGCGTCGGTGCATTTTTCAGCACGGGGGGAATGCCGTTCGAACGGTTGTTTCAGCTGCCGCCGCGGCAGTGGGCGCAGCGGACCAACGCCATTCAGAAATACCTACGGGAGAAATCGCGCCTGGGCGTGCCGGTCTTTTCCTTCGGCGAAGCGGTGCACGGCTACATGGCGGCCGGCGCCACCAGTTTCCCCGCGGCCATCGCGCTCGGCGGCACCTGGGATCCCGGTTTGCTCGAACAGGTTTTCACCGTCGCTGCGCTCGAGGCCAGTGCGCGCGGCACCCGCCAGGTGCTCTCCCCTGTACTCGACCTAGCCCGCGATCCCCGCTGGGGCCGGTTCGACGAGTGCTATGGCGAAGATCCCTACCTGGTCGCCCGTCTCGGCGTGGCGGCGGTCAACGGCCTGCAGGGCCGCGGCCTGGTCATTGACCGCCAGCACGTGGCCGTTACGCTCAAGCACTTTGCCGGGCACGGCCAGCCCGAGGGGGGCCGGAACATCGCGCCGGTCAACTACTCGGAGCGCGAATTCCGGGAAACGCACCTGGTCCCGTTCGCCGCCGCGATCCTCGAGGCGCACGCCCAGGCGATCATGGCCTCCTACAACGAGTGGGACGGCGTCCCGAACCACGTTAATCACAAGCTGCTGACCGACATCCTGCGCGGCGAATGGGGCTTTCGCGGCTTCGTCATGAGCGACGGTGGCGGCCTGAACGTTCTGGTCGAGAATCACCACGCCGCGGCCGACGTGACCGAGGCGGGCGCCTTGGCGATCGCGGCCGGCCTCGACTACGACCTCAGCAGCAAAGGAGCCTTTAAAAACCTCGCCGCCCAAGTCAGGTCGGGCCGCGTGGCCTTGGCGGATCTCGACCGCGCAGTGCGGGCCGTGCTGCGGGTCAAGTTTCTCTGCGGCCTGTTCGAAGATCCCTTCGCCGATGCCGATCAGGTGGAGGCCATCAACCGCGACCCGGCGCACCAGGCGCTCGCCCGGCGCGCCGCCGGGGAAGCCATGATATTGCTCAAGAACGACGGAGCCGTCCTGCCATTCGATGCCGCGAAAATCAAAACCCTCGCCGTGATCGGACCGAATGCCGCCGGCATCCACCTCGGCGGCTACTCGGCGGTCCCCATGCACGGCGTCAGTGTGCTCGCGGGATTGCAGGAATCCGCCGGCAGCGCCTTCGCCGTGCGCTACGCCGAAGGCTGCCAGCTCACGCTGAACAAGGACTGTGACTGGCGCGTGAATGAGAATCCGATTTTGAGCGATCCGGAACAGGACCGGAAACTCATCGCCGAGGCGGCGGCGGTGGCCGCGCAGAGCGACGCCGTCGTGCTCGTGCTCGGCAACAACGAGCTTCTCAGCCGCGAGGCGTGGAGCGCCGAGCACCTCGGCGATGCCGACACCCTCGAACTGCCCGGCCTTCAGAACGAGCTGGCCCAGGCGGTGCTCGCGACCGGCAAACCCGTCGCCGTGCTCCTGCTTAACGGCCGGCCGCTCTCCATCAACTGGCTGCAGCAGCACGCACCGGCCATCGTCGAAGGCTGGTATCTGGGGCAGGAAACCGGACGCGCCGTGGCGGATGTGCTTTTCGGCAAGGTCAATCCCAGCGGCAAGCTCACCGTCACCATTCCGCGCAACGTCGGGCAGCTGCCCTGCTATTACGACCACAAGCCCTCCCGCTTCCGCGACTACGTGGCGACGGATTCCACGCCGCTCTTCCCCTTCGGGTTCGGCCTGAGCTACACGACCTACGAATACCGGAACCTCCGTCTGGCGCCGGCGACGATCGCCCCGGATGGCGCAACCCAGGTCTCCGTCGAGGTGCGCAACACCGGCACGAGACCGGGCGAGGAGATCGTCCAGCTCTACATTCACGCTGGGGTCAGCCTGCCGACCCGGCCGGTAATGGAGCTGAAGGATTTCGCCCGGGTGGAGCTGCAACCCAGCGAGACAAAGACGGTGACCTTCGCGCTCACCCCGGAAAAGCTCGCGGCGCTGGGCCTGGACATGAAGCCAGTCGTCCAACCAGGGGAATTCGAGATCATGGTCGGCCGGTCTTCAGTTGATTATCTCAAATCGATCCTGACCGTCCGGTGAACCGCGCCCACGACGTCATGCCCGCCCTCCGAATACGGACCGCCGCCTCTTGGCGGGCCACGTTGGTTCTTTCGTGGGTTGCGTTGTTGCTGCCGCCAGCGCGCCTCGCCTATGCGGCGGCTCCCGCCCAGACCGCCGCGCCGCCCGCGCCACCCTCTTCGGGATCCGGCGCCAGCTTCGAGACGCTCCAGGTTGGCGCGGTAACTTATCACCAGGTGCAGGTGCGGTCCGTCAACGCGCGTACCCTCGTGATCGCCCATTCCGGCGGCGTGGCTTCCATCCGGCTGCGCGACCTGTCACCGGAGTTGCAGGCGCGCTTTGGGTACAACCCGGCCGCCGAAGCAGCGGCCGACGACGCGCTCCAACGGGCGGCGCAGCAGCACCAGCAGGAACGCCACGCCCCGGCGGCGCCGCGGCCGGCGGAGACCGACTCGAAATTCGAGAACCTGCTGCAACGCTTCGGCCAGCAACCGGAAATCAAGGGCGAAATCGACCTGCGCCCGCGGTTTTTCCAACTCGAACTCGGCGTCAAGGAACAGGGCCGCCGGCCGAGTTGCGCGGTTTTCGCCGTGGTCAGCGCGCTGGAATACCAGAATGCCGAGGTCACCGGCCAGCCTGAGAAATTATCCGAGGAATATCTCATCTGGGCCACACGCAAGGTCCTCAATCGCGCGCTCGGGCCCGCGGCGCCTGCTATCGGCGACCAGGGCCCGCCCGCCGACGGCCAGACCGCGGCCGGCGACGAGGACGAGGGCTTCTCGCTGTCTGACGTCGTCACGGCGCTGCGAACCTATGGCATTCCTCCCCAGTCCGTCATGCCGTACACCCTCGGCCGAAAAATGACCGACATCGACGAACCTTCGCCCGACGTCATCAGCCAGGCGCGCACCCACCGGCGGGTCTATGTCCATCTGGTGCCCGGACGCGACAATGCGGCGCGGATCGGCAACATCATCCAGGCACTCAACGCCGGCGTGCCGGTGGCCATCGGCCTGGCCTGGCCAAACTACCGCACCCTCCGGGCCGGCTTTCTCAGCGAACAAACGCCGGTCATAGGCGCCACGCATGCCGTCACCCTGGTCGGCTACAAAAATCCCGGTGAGTGGATCGAAGACACCACCTTTGTGTTCAAGAATTCCTATGGCCCGGCCTGGGGCGAGGGCGGCTACGGCTGGGTGACGTGCCGTTATCTCCAGAACTATCTCCTCAGCGCCGCGCTGCTGGAAGTGCAGCGGCCCGACACGGCGAAATGAACCCAGCGCCGGCCGCCAGGCTCATGGCAGCCAGGGAAACTTCTTTGCCTCGGGCCGGCGCTTCTCGCGCTGGGCGCGATGAAATTCCTTCGCCTCCGCGGTCATGTAGTAGAGCAGCGTGGCGTTGCCGGCCAGTTCCTGCAGGCCGGCCTGCCCGTCGACATCGGCATTGAAGGCGCTCTTCAGGCAGCGGATGGCCAGCGGGCTGTGCTGGAGAATTTCGCGCGCCCATTTCACGCCCTCCGCCTCCAGCTTCTTCACGGGCACGACGGCGTTGACGAGACCCATCCCGAGCGCCTGCCAGGCATCGTACTGGCGGCAGAGGTACCAGATCTCGCGCGCCTTTTTCTGGCCGACGATGCGGGCGAGATAACTCGAGCCGAAGCCGCCGTCGAAACTCCCCATCTTCGGGCCGACCTGGCCGAAGACCGCGTTGTCCGCCGCGATGGTGAGGTCGCAGACGACGTGCAGGACGTGGCCGCCGCCGATCGCGCAGCCGGCGACCAGCGCGATGACAACCTTGGGCATCGAACGGATGAGCCTTTGCAGGTCGAGCACATTGAGGCGCGGCACGCCGCCCTCGTCCACGTAGCCGGCGTGGCCGCGCACGCTCTGGTCGCCGCCGGAGCAAAAGGCGTATTTGCCGTCGGTGTGCGGGCCGGCGCCGGTGAGCAGCACCACGCCGATGCCCTGGTCCTCGCGCGCGTCGGCAAAGGCGTCCTGCATCTCGGTCACCGTCCGCGGGCGGAAGGCGTTGCGCTTCTCGGGACGGTTGATGGTGATCTTCGCGATCCCGTCGGCCTTGTGGTAAAGGATGTCCTTGTAGGTCTTGGCGGCCTGCCACTGGATGCTCATGGCGGAAAGCGTGGGATTTTTGCCGGCGGTTGTCCACTGGTTCGCAACCCGAAAAAAGGCCGCATCCCCGGCGCCGCGCCGGAGGCGGACCCCGGTTTTGCTCGACTCACCCCGGGGCCGTTGCTGGCATGTGACCGGTCCGGCAAATTTCATGGAATTGAAGGCGCACCGCTTTTTCGGGTACTTTCCGTCTGAACACGCGGAACGACTGGCCCGGACTGCGCGCCGGGTGACCTTCCCCGCCCGTAAAATCATCTTCGAGGAAGACGATCCCTCGGACGCCATCTATCTCGTGCTGTCGGGCCGGGTGGAGATTCTCAAGCACTCGAGCGGCGACCACTACCACACGCTCGCCTACGCCAGCGAAAACGATTACTTCGGCGAACTGGGCGTACTCGACGGCAGCGGGCGCAGCGCCCGCGTGGCGACGCTGACCGAGGTCACGGCGGCCCTGCTGCCCCGCCGGAACTTCCTCGACGTGCTGAGCCGGTGCCCGTGGGAGACCACCATGGGGCTGTTCATGCACGTGATCGAGAATCTGCGCAGCACCAATTCGCGCTACGTGCAGGAGCTGATCCGCAAGGAAAAGATCACGCTCATCGGCGAGATGGCCAACAGCATCCTGCACGACTTCCGCAGCCCGGTGACCTCCATCCAGCTGGCGCTCGGCGCGATCAGCAAGCACGACGCCCGCGAATCCACCCGGCAGGCCTGCGAGATCATCACCCGGCAGCTGCGGCGCATGGGCTCGATGGTCGAGGAGGTGCTCGAATTTGCCCGGGGCGAGGCCCGGCTGGACCGGCGCCCCGTGTCGCTGCGCGAGCTGTTTGCGGACCTGATCTCCCTCAATACGGACACGATCCGCCAGGCCGGCATCACCGTGCGGGTTCGCGCCGCCAACCTGAGCGTCGTGCTGGATCACGACCGGATGATCCGGGTGCTGCAAAACCTCCTGAGCAACGCCATCGAAGCCATCGGTCCCGGCAAGGACGGCACCATCACGCTCACCGCCCGGCGCCGCGACGGTACGTGCGAGATCACCCTGCGCGACAATGGCCCCGGCATCCCCAAGGTCATCTGGGGCACCCTCTTTCAGCCCTTCACCACCCATGGCAAGAAAGGCGGCACCGGCCTCGGCCTGGCGATTGCCAAGGGCATTGTGGAAGCGCACGGCGGCGAGATCACCTTCGAGTCGAAAAAGGGCGCCGGCACCACCTTCCACATCCGCCTGCCGCTGCCGTCGTGAGCGCACCGACCGACTGGCAGCTGCTCGTGATGACCCTCGCCGATCACGACGAGGTTATCGACCTCTGGCGCGCCACCGAGGGCATCGGTCTCACGGTGTCGGACGAACGCGCGGCGATCGGCGCCTATCTGGCGCGCAATCCCGGCATGAGCTTCGTGGCGGTCGCTGACGGACGCATCGTCGGCGCCGTGCTGGGCGGACATGACGGGCGCCGTGGTTATCTGCACCATCTGGCGGTCACGCCGGCCTGGCGCCACTGCGGCATCGGCCGCGCGCTGGTCGAGGCGTCGCTCGCCCGGCTTAAGGCCGCCGGCATGCTCAAGTGCAACCTCTTCCTCTATGCGCATAACGAGTCCGGCCGGGCCTTCTGGGAAAAACACGGCTGGGCCGCGCGCGAGGATCTCGTGCTCGTGCAGAAGACGCTGACGTGAGTTAGTAGCGCGGCTCTTCAGACCAACCGCCCTAATCATTTGGACTTCCTCGGACATGGGCCAGAGGCCCATGCCACGTGGCACGGGCGTCTCGCCCGTGGGATTGGTTTAAAACTCTCGGACGATTGGTATAAATAGAGGCTATCAGAAAACCGTCAGAAATTGGAGGGCGGCGCGCTGTCGCCGCCAAATGTCCGAGCGGCGCTGACGGCGCAGCGCCCTCCACCGGGCAATGCAGCAGGGTTTTCGGATAGATCATCGGAGCACCCCGCCCGCCCGGTTTCCCTTCATCCGCCTCGGCGACTACTGGATTCCATGAACGATCATTTCCGTTGCTCCATAATTTCTTTTGGCTTTAGTCGGAAAAAGCCCCGAACCTCTTAGTTCTACCTTTTGTCACAACAACACGGTTAGGCAAGATATGCGCCGGTTCGACCATATTGATTTGCGTGTCGTGGACGCTGTGGCGGCGCGGGCCTTCTATGCGAAGATTTGCGGCGCACTCGGATTTCCGCACGTGGAAGATGGCCCAGAGTGGATATGTTTCTGCGCCAAACCGTATCCCGAGATTGGAGAGTATCTGGCGATTACTGAAGATCGCACCTACAAGGCGGGCAATGTTTGCCACGCGTTTTGGGCGCAAAGTAAGCCAGAGGTGGATAGGATTGCGATGGTTCTCCGTGAAGTTGGTGCTCCGGCAATAGAAGGACCGG
This sequence comes from uncultured Opitutia bacterium, assembly GCA_903940425.1. Classification (GTDB taxonomy): domain Bacteria; phylum Verrucomicrobiota; class Verrucomicrobiia; order Opitutales; family Opitutaceae; genus Fen-1467. The sequence goes on from CAJAKX010000118.1 coordinate 9,570, forward strand.
ACATGTTTTACCAGGGGCACTACGCGGTTTATTTCGAGGATCTCTCTGGTAATCGTTTCGAAGTGTGCTACCGGGAATTCACGCACAGCTTCGATTCCCGCATTCCGGATGAAAAGAATGCCTAATCAGACGCCAGAGACCATGACGTGGCAAACCGCTCTTTACCCTGGCGGAACCCCGGGCGATGAGGGCGGACTCCTACGGAGCAAACGCCTGCTCTGCCGACTGCGCCGCGGCGGCGAACAGTTCTCTCCGGAAGGCCGCGTCGTGCTTCCGATCCGTCCACAGTTCCAGCACGCGCAGGCCCGCCGCCGGCAGCACCGAAATGAGTTCCGTGAAATGGAACCAGTCCCGCACGAGCACGTGCTCGGCGCCGTAGGCGGAACAAAGCTTCGCGAAGTCGACCTCCTGTGGCGTGGCGAAGAACTCCCCGAAGGGTGGATCGAACTTTGCCACCGGCAGCATTTCGAAGATGCCGCCGCCGCGGTTGTTGATCAGCACCACGGTCAGGCTGCCGCGCAGCTTGGGCCGCAGCAGGAAGCCGTTGGTGTCGTGCAACAGCGCGAGGTCGCCGGTGAGCAGCACCGCCGGTCGGTTGCCGTGCGCCACGCCGAGCGCCGTGGACAGCGTTCCGTCGATGCCGTTCGCGCCGCGATTAAAAAAGGGCCGGCCGTGGCGGTCGTTCGTCTCCCAGAAAAACTCGACGTCGCGGACCGGCATGCTGCTGGCGATCATTAGCGGCGTCTCCGGCGGGAGCTGCTGCGAGAGCAGCCGGCTGGCCTTGCCCTCAAAAAGGGCGTCCGAAGTCGCAAGCCGAAGGGCGAAGGCCTGACGGGCGGCCTGGTCGGCGCGCAGCCAGTCGCGCGCATAGGCCGACGGTTCGGCGCGTCCGGCCGGAAGCACCGCGGCCAATGCCTCGACCGCGCACCGCAGGTGGCGGGTGCGTCCGTGCAGCGCATCGTGGTTCTTCGCGTTGTCGGCGACGAGCCACGTGTCGGCCCCGCCCGCCTGCAGCCACTGCCGGAGCTGCTTGCCCGTGGGCCATTCGCCCAGGCAGAGGACGGCAGCGGGCTTGAGGCGCTCCGCCAGCGCGGGCGAACGGAGCACGGCGTTGTAGTTGACGACGAGCAGCGGATTGAGCGCGGCGTGATTGCGCAGCGGGGAAAGCCCATCCGCCAGTACCGGCCAGCCGAGGGCCGAGGACAGCCGGGCCACTGCCGCGCCATACGCCGCTGGGTCCGCCGGCTGAGCCGGGCCGGCGATGATCACGCCACGGACACCCTCGGGCGGATCAAAAGCGATTCCAGCCTTCGCCGCCGGGTGCGGTTCCTGCACGTGGGTGAAAAACGTTTCCGCATCGATTTCGAGTCGCAGTTTTTCCGCCCGGCCGTCCTCCACCGGCGGCAGCGGGTCGCGGAACGGCGCGTTGAGGTGCACCGGTCCGGCGAAGGGAAACAGCGTGCGCTCGAAGGCATGCACGGCGGTCTGGCGCGCGTAGCGCAGCAGCTCGAGCTTCGCCCCGGGCACGGCCAGCTCGTGGTAGAAATTCACATGGGCGCCGTAAAGCTTCTGCTGGTCGATGGCCTGCCCGGAGGCGCATTCGCGCAGCTCCGGCGGACGATCGGCGGTGAACACGAGCAGCGGCACGCCGCTCTCCTGCGCCTCGATGATGGCGGGCAGAAAATTGGCCGCGGCGGTGCCGGAGGTGCAGACGAGCGCCGTGGGGCGGCGGTACTGCCGGGCGAGCCCCAAGGCGAAAAACGCCGCCGAGCGCTCGTCGAGCACCGGGAGGGCCTCGATCTGCGGATGCCCCGCGAAGGCAAAGGTCAGCGGCGTCGAGCGCGAGCCCGGCGAGACGACCGCGTGCCGCAACCCCAGCCGGGCCAGCGTCTCCACAATGACGCTGCACCAGAGGCTGTTCGTGTTGCGGAAATCGAGCGTAGGCGCAGTCATTTTTGGGGAACCACTAATTCACACTAATGGACACTAATGAAGCAATTAGTGAGGATCAATGACATCGCGCTCCAGAAACTACTCAATCTGCCGCTCGAAGATCAGCCCCTGCATTAACGTCCGTCGGCCCGGCGCGGTGAATGGAAGGTTCGAACCGGCCCGAAGGTCCCGCGCCATTTGTAACGTATTACGTTACAAACTTTCTCAGCCCCCTCAGGGGGAAGCGCCGGCATTTTTGTAACGTATTACGTTACATCCCGGGTTGAGGAAGGCGCGAGGTCGGCCGCTCTGGGAGAACTCCCCACAACATTGCCGCGCTCGTCGGACGGCAGAGGCTGCGGGGCGCGAACGCTCTAGCCGAGCAACGCATCAAGCAGGGCGTGAAACTTGAGCTCGGTCTCGGCGAACTCCTTTTCCGGTTCCGAGCCGGCCACGATGCCGCCGCCCGCATAAACCCGCGCCCGCACCCCGTCGATCAGCGCCGAACGGATGCCGACCAGGAATTCGCCGCCGCCGCGATGATCGATCCAGCCCAGCG
>CAJAKX010000119.1 GCA_903940425.1 uncultured Opitutia bacterium
CCAGTGGCAGGTGGAATGCGAACCTTGATCGGGCCTTCGAAAGAGGGGGCGACGACGGTCGTCCCCAGCACCGCTTCCCAGGGCGCGAGATCGACGTCGTGATAAAGATCGGCGCCCCGCGTTCGAAAATCAGGATGCGCGGCGTAGCGCACTCGCAGATAGAGATCGCCAGCCGGCGCGCCACCCGCGCCCGGCTCGCCTTTTCCCGGCACTCGAATCCGTCGCCCCTCCATCGCACCCGAGGGAATGCGCACCTGAAAGGAATGCGTTTCGGCCTTGCCCGTGCGCGGGTCGACGGTCTGAAGCGAAATCGCCCGCATCGTCCCGTGCATCACTTCGGCCAGTGTGACGAGGATCTCACCTTCAACATCTGCTCCACGCCGTCCCTCCGCGCGGGATTCCGCGTGGAAGTCGCGTCCGCCGGATTCAAAACCGAACCGGCTGCCCCCGCCGAAAAACTGTTCGAAGAAATCGCTGAATCCTGTCCCGGTGAAATGAAACTCGTGGGCCGGCCCGCCATCCGCCGCCTGCGCCCCGCGCCCCTCCCACCCGGGGGGCGATGGCGTGCGGCCGTCCTCCTGCCACTGCGCTCCCAGCTCATCGTATTTCTTGCGCTTGACCGGATCGCTCAGGACCTCGTTGGCTTCGTTGATCTCCTTGAACTTTTCCTCGGCGGTCTTCTTGTCCTTGGCGACGTCCGGATGATATCGGCGCGCAAGTTTGCGGAAGGCCTGCTTGATTTCCTCCGGTGAGGCGGTGCGGGCCACACCCAACGTTTCGTAGTAGTCCTGGAATTTAACAGCCATGAGGCGCGGCGTCCGTGGTCCACCCCGGCGCTAAACCACCCGCAGCACGATTTTGCCGCGCGTGTGACCGCGCTCACTCAGTTCCTGGCCGCGGGTTGCATCGGAAAGAGGCAGAATGGTTTCCACGATCGCTTTGAGCTTATCGGCATCGGCCAGTTTGGCAATCTCTGCCAGCTGCGCGGCGTTGGGTTGGGTAAACACAAACGCCTGTCGCACGCCGTGCGCCGCCGCGATCTCGGCCGGGGGCGGACTGGCGATTGAAATCAGGATCCCGCCGCGCTTGAGCACCTTCCATGAGCGCTCCTGCGTGTCTCCACCCATCGTGTCAAAGACCACATCCACCGCCTGCACCGCCTCCTCGAAACGCACCGTCTGGTAATCGACAATCTGGTCGACCCCGAGTTTGCGCAGGAAGTCATGGTTGCGCGCCGACGCCGTGCCGATGACGTGGGTCCCCTTCCATTTCGCCAGTTGCACCGCGAGGGTCCCTACCCCTCCGGCGGCCGCGTGAATCAACACCCGCTGGCCGGCCGAAAGCCCGCCGGCGTCGAAGAGGGATTGCCACGCCGTCAGCCCGGCGAGGGGCAGGGCGGCCGCGTGAATATGGTCGATGGATTTTGGCTTCAGGGCCACTTCGGATTCCTTGATGACGATGAACTCGGCATAGGCCCCGTCGCGGGAAATGTCGGGGCGGCTGAAAACTTCATCCCCCACCTTCAACCGGGTGACACCGGAGCCGAGGGCTTCGACGACGCCGGACACATCCCAACCGAGCACCAGCGGCAACGTGTGCTGGAGCATTTCCTTGAGGTGTCCTTCGCGGATTTTCCAGTCCACCGGATTGATCCCGGCGGCGTGGACCCGGACCAGCACTTCTCCGTCGCCCGGATGTGGGCGCGGCGCGTCTTCATAGACGAGGACGTCGGGGCCTCCATAGGAATAAATGCACACCGCCTTCATGGTTTTCATGCTTAGGGCCTCCGGGCATTTGCGTGGAATTCCCGCGCTTTCGCGAGAAGCTGGTCCTCGGTCAGATGGTGCTCATCCACGACCAGCGAGCCGATGATCCGCTTGGCCAGTTCCGGGTGATGGAGTTTCAACCACGCAATGAACTGGTCCATTTCGCTGCTCGTGCCCGTGCCGCTGCCGAAGATGAGGATCTGGCCGGGGGCCTGCAGCGCCCTGGTCACCGGTTCAAAGAAGCTGTTCGGGTCCGGCTTTTCCCGGCCTCTCGAAAAATCCTTCGAGTTATGCGCATGGCGAAAATAGTCTTCCGGCTCGTGCGGCAGGATCTGCTGCGGGATGGCCCCGTGCATTTCAGTACGGAAAATGCGGGCCTCATGATGATCGATCAGGAGCAGCCAATGAACCTCCTTTTCATTCGTTTCAGGCGGTGTCGTCTCCGACCGCTCGAGAAAGTGACGCAGGGCCACGAGCTCGCCCGTCTCGGCGACATCTTTTGTGCGGGGCGGATGCAGGACCAGGATTTGCCCGTTGCGCGTCACCTTCAGGTTGCCGTTGGGTTCCTCCGTGATGTGGCCGAGCTTCCCCAACAGGGCGCGAACCGCGCGCCATGCCAGATTGTGCGAGACCGGATGTTGGAAGATCGTCTGGTAGGTGCGCAGGTGCGCTCCAGTGAGTGCCGGGGGCGGGTTCATGGTATCAAGCATGCCGGCCAAAATCGGGGAGCGCCGAGGGGCGCTCACTCCGTCGCGGGCTTGGACTCTCGCCGCGCGAGCGACGACGGTTGTCCCCATGAGCCGGTAAAAACGAACTGACTGGTCGGCTTGCGCTGTCTCGGCGCCAGGTCGCGCTCCCGCAAGCCATCCGGCAATGCGTCAGCGTTCGCCCTGTATCCGATGGCCATCGCCGTCCACGCTTCGGCATGCTCCGGAATCTGGTAAAGCTCACGCGCCCTGTCCGGGAGGATGCCGATCATCTGATGGACCGAGAGGCCGCGCGACGTCGCCTCCACCACCAGATTGGCGGAGGCCAGACCGAGGTCGTGAACGGCGGCCCGATTGTCTTTGTTGGTCCGCGAAAACCTCAGGCTGACGATACCCAAGACCAGCATCGGTGCGGCCTTCGCCCATGCCTGATTCGCGGGAACGAGACAGGACAGAAGTCGCTCGAATTCCCCCGGGTCCTTCCTGGTCGCAACGAAATAGGTCCAGGGTTGTTCGTTATACGAGGAGGCGGCCCAGCGAGCCGCCTCGAACAACGAACTGAGGTCGGCCTCCGAGACCGGTCGATCGGCAAAGCCGTAGGGGCTCCACCGTTCTGCGAGGACCTTTTGGATGGAATAGTCCGGCGATGCGTTCTTGGCGGGCGAGGAGGCGATGGCGGTGGTGGTCATGATTTTGGATAGGAATTTGCGTTATACGGAACGCTTACCTTTTGATTATGTGCAACTGTCGGTATGGCGTTCGCACCAAAGGGCCTGATCGTACCGAAGGCCGCTATTTCATCATGGCGGTGATGCGCTTCAAATGCTCGTCCACAACCGGAATGGATTTATCCACGAAGCTTTTGATATCTGCGTCTTTCGTTTCGGCAGATTCGGCTTTGAATTCCTTGGCATCCATTTTGTGGTCCTCGATCATGCCGGCGATATAGGCATCGTCGAATTCCGAACCCGTCAGGGCCGCCATTTTATCCACCATCCCCTGATGTTTTGCATCCAGGCTGTCGGGTAAAGTCACGCCCTTTTGCGTGGCCAACGCTTTCAGGTCACCATTGATGGCCGTATGGTCCTTCACCATCATCTGACCGAACGCCTTGACATCATCGCGCAGCCCTTTCTGGGCAGCCAACTCGCCCAGTTTCACCTCAGTCATGCCACCTTGGGCAGCCGCGAGGATGAAGTCGTTGTCCGCCGTGGAAAGCTTCGTTTCCGTCTTGGCGCATGAAACTGCGAAAAGGAGTCCCACCGCCACCAAGGCCGTGCCCAGTCTGGCTGCGGCTGAGCTGACGATGAGTTGGGAAAACCGCGCATGGTCTTGTTCCACCGCGTGCTTTGATTCTGTATTGGTATTCATAAGTGATTGCTGGGTTAATGTTGGTGGGGTTTTGCGCGGGAACCTGCGTTCTCACGACACAAAGGCTTTTAATTAGTTTTCTTCCGGCCGGAGCCGCTCTTTTTGCCGCCGCCGGTGAGTTTATTTACGGTGGACCAAGCCCGTGCTTCCGCGGTTCTTGTGCTGAACCCCTTTTTCTCGTAGCCGGCTTCGATGTGTTCCGCCTGACGCTTCTGTTTGTCAGTGTAGCTGGATTTATCGCCTTGAGGCATGGGTGGTTTCCCCTTTCGCGCGGGACGCCATGGATTTAGCCCGCCATGCCGCTTCGCTTTTTTTCTCATAGTCGTCGAAGGCTTTGACCAAGCCGGTGAGCACTTCCGCCGAAGTCTCGAATAGCGCCTGGGCCTTCGGCTCCGTGACTTTTCCAACGTCTTTGCGCAGATGATCGATGAGCTGACGCATCTGAGCTTTGATCTTCTGCGTGTGGTGAACAGGGTTGTTCTCGGAAGAGGGTTTCATACAGGTGGCGCCTTCCTCGAGGCACCGATGCTCTTTACTTGGTTTCGACGATTTTTTTGCCCGAAGGCTCTTTAGGGAGAGGCACGTTGATGTCCAGTGCAGCGCTCAAATCAATTTCATGCTCCTGCTCCTGCACGATGATCGCGCGCAAGGTCTCGCTTAACGCGAATTCCCCCATCGCCTCGGCCTGCCGGATGCGCTCGCGATAACGCCCCACCGTTTCCCGTTCGTTCTCCAGATCTGCGCGCAGCATTGCGACCGGGTCATTCGAGATTTTGACCGGTTTGGGCAGCACCGCCGGCATGCCGCCCAGATAATCAATCTGTTTGGCGATTTTTATGGCATGCGCCAGTTCTTCCCCGGCATGCGCTTCCAATTCCCGCGCGATGTCCGTGTAGGCGGCACCCTTCAGCACCTGGCTGTACACGGTGTAGGCAATGATCGCCTGGTATTCCCCCGACAGATCCTCGTTCAGCAGTTGGATCATCTGTGCGCGGGTGATATTCAATTCGGTGGTGGTGTTTTCCTTAGTCATAAAGATTTAAAATCAGGCTGCAGATTTCCAGGTCCGGCTGCGCTCAGGCTTCCACGGAGAAGCCGACTTTGATGGTCACCTGCCAGTGATCCACCTTCCCCTTGCTGATATTGCCGCGCGTTTCGACCACCTGGAACCAGCACAGGTTCTTGATGGTTTTGTGCGCCCGCTTAATGGCCTTATCAACGGCGTCCTCGATGGAAATGGTCGAGGTGCCGGTGAGTTCGATGAGTTTATAGACGTGGTCTTTCATGTTCGACTCTGCCGGTATTTGCGCAGCCGCAGCTGGAGCAAAATTCCTTGATGGCTTTTTCGACCGCTTCACGGGTTTCGCCGGTACGCTTCTGAATCCGGCCAACCAGTTCTTCCTGCTTGCCTGCGGCGTATTGGAGATCGTCATCCGTGAGCTTGGCCCACTTCTGCTTTAACTTGCCCTTGGTGATGTTCCAGTCGCCCTTGATTTCGAGTGTGTTCATAATCGTTCGTTTTGTTTTTCGCTTTCTGGCGCCAGCAATGTGCCGGCAAAATTATTCCCGCGGCTCGAATGCCGGTTCATGCTACGCTCCGGGCCGGCTTTCTTCTATGGGGCATAACCCTATAGTGGATGCTGGAGGCGCCGCCGCCCTCCGAAACCGGATCCAGCCGAGAGCTCCGGCAGGTCCTCGCCGTATTTGTCGATGTATCAAGGACTCGCCGCCCTATCTGCACGACGGGCGGTTGCTCACGCTCGCCGATACGGTCGAATTCTTCAACCTGATCCTTGAGACGCACCTCACCGCGGACGAGAAGACGGAACTCGAGGCGTTCCTGCGTGTGCTGTGAGCGAAGCCGCTTTGAGGTGATCTGCGTGGCGCGCGAGTCAAACACCCCAGAGACTTCCCGTTGCCAGGGTCTCGTCCATTTCCGCGTACTTTCTCAACACCTCGGTGCGGTACTCGGGCGAGATTGAAACGGCCTCCGCGGCGATCCGCTCGCAATAGCCGCATACCTGGCAGTCCATGGAGGCGCAGTCACGGTTGCGAAAACCGTCCAGGAAATTCTCCGGGATCTTCCGCGCATCCACCCGGATCGGACACTCCGGCAGCGGCGAGAGCCAGCCTTGCAGGCGCGCCAGATCCAGCAGCGGTTTTAGTCGCAGCGGATTCACCTGGCGCGGCTTCCAGAAGTGACGCAGAGTCCAGAGCGATTCCTTGCGGACCGGTTGCTTGAAGCCATACGACAGCAGCAGTCCGGCCAGATTGCCCGCGAACCGCCGCTCACTGTAGGCTTTGACGCGCCGCAGCAGTTCCGCCGACGGAATCCCCCGTTCCAGAAGCTTGAAGGTCGTGTACCCCATCGCTTCATAGGCAGCGAGGTCCTCCGGCCGGATCCAGGCCGCCTTGATGAACTGCGACGGATCCATCAAGCGCAACCGCGAACAGCGCAGGAAGCAGTAGTCGATGAAGAGCGTGCTGGTGTCGTCAGACGCATGGGCGAAACCGTTCTGATGATAGGTTTGCAGCGGACAGTTCAGGAGGCAGACGTGATTCGCAATCAGTTGCAGATCGCAACGGACCGCCTGGCGGATCGCCGCCAGGCGGCGGAAGTTCCGGTTGATCGAGAAGCTCTCCAGCGTGATGGCGTCCGCCCCGAGCCCTTCCCAGAAGCGGGCGCGCCGGGGCGTGTCCACCTGGGCATAAATCCCGACTCTTACCTTGAATTCGGGGAAACGGCGTTTGACCAGTTCCAAAAGAAAAGGGGTGGATACGGTGACCCGGCGCACGCCCAAGTCGCCCAGCTTGGTCAGCAGGGCCGTCACCCGTTTCTGCCAGGGGCGCGTCCACTCGTGGTTACCGAAACAGGCGCCGTTCAGGAGATAATTGAAGGCAATGCCATGATGGTCGAGCAGACGGATGTAACGCCGCAGATCCGCTTTCGAGAGCGGTGTCGCCAGGTAGCGGGGACGGCCGCTGCTGACACCGTCGGTGGGGAACCGGCCATAGACTTCATCCACCGGGTACGCGGCGAGCGCCGGAACCAGTTCCGGATCGTAGTTCGCCGCCAGTGAGAACTTGGTCGGTCGGGATGGGGCACGCACGTCGCTTGTCGGCTCAGTTGTGATAAGCCGCGGGTGTCATTTCTACGCGGCTCAAGATGCGCTCAAAGTTCTGCGCGAGCTATGGGGTGTAACCCTAGTCGAACGTGGATTGGCACATGGATTCTCCTCGCACGGACCTCTGTCAGGATCGCCCACGCCTGACTGCCTCTCAACGCTCAACAATCGCATGGGAACAACACCCCATATCATCTTTTTGGGTTATTGTGCACCATCATGCTAAATAGAAACCAGTATCTCCTCGCGAGTTCGTTTTCATCTTCTCATGGCACTTCGGTCGGACTCGGGAATCGAGTGCCGCGGAGGTGACTTGCACTTGCTGAGCCCGGTCCAGCTAGCTTCGAGATCGACGAGCAGTCGGTGGTTGCCCAACCGGATGAATTCCTATGGGTAGGTCAATGGCAGGAATCGCGGTCGGAAAGTAAGAACAACATGCAGACTCTTTCGTTACGCTGGCCAGCCTGGATGGCCAGGCAAACGCGTCCGCGCCCGCACGCGAGCGAGCCGCCTTTGCGGGCCGAGTTGTTCAGCGTCGAACAACTCGCGCGCCATGCCCGGGCCCTGGCGGCGATTCACCAGGTCGTCACTCAACACAGCTCCAACCGCCTGTTGGCTCGATTGGACGAAAACGAGCAGAGCCTCCGAGCCTATAATCGCGCGACCCTCGCCGTAAGTCCAAGCCGGCGCATCACTCCCGCCGCCGAATGGCTTCTCGACAACTTCTACCTGATCGAAGAGCAGATCCAAATGGCCAGGCGGCATTTGCCCCGGGGCTACAGCCGGGAGTTGCCTCGCCTCTTGAACGGCCCTTCCGCCGGACTTCCGCGCGTTTACGACATCGTGCTCGAATTGATCGCGCACGTGGATGCGCAGATTGATGCGGGACCGCTCAGCGCCTTCATCGCCGCTTACCAAACGGTGGGTTCCTTGAAACTGGGCGAGTTGTGGGCCATTCCAATCATGTTGCGCCTGGGGTTGATTGAAAATCTCCGGCGCGTCACCACCCGGCTGACCGTCGCCCGGGAGGATCGCGATCTGGCGGACTTATGGGTGGATCGTTTGCAGGATATGGCGGAGAAGAACCCGTCCCACCTCGTCATCGTGGTGGCGGACATGGCGAAATCCGATCTTCCCATCTCCAGTTCGTTCGTGGCGGAATTTTGTCAGCGTTTGTCGCGACAAAGTCCGGTGTTGCATCTCGCGCGCAGCTGGCTCGAACAGCGCCTCGTTGAACAAGGGTTGTCCATCGAGCAGCTGGTCCGGCTGGAGAGTCAAAATCAGGCGGCCGATCAGGTTTCCGTCAGCCACAGTATTGCCAGTCTTCGTTTCTTGAGCGCCATGGACTGGAAGGAGTTCGTGGAGACCCTGAGCCTGGTCGAGGAGACTTTGCGTTCCGACCCGGGCGACGTTTACAGCGGAATGGATTTTTCGACCCGCGATCGCTATCGCCATTCGGTCGAAGCCATCTCCCGGCACAGCCAAATTTCGGAAGCGGAGGTCGCGCAAAAGGCCGTCCAACTGGCCGCCGACGGTGCCCGGCAAAAGGGGCGCGAAGACCGGACCGCCCATGTGGGCTTTTATCTGATCGACAAAGGCCAGTCCATGCTGGGGCGCATGGCGAATGTGCGGTGGCAATGGCGAACGATCATCGAACGAAGCATCCACCGTTTTCCGCTGACGTTTTATGCGGGTGGTATCGGGGTGCTCACCTTGCTCGCCACGTTCTGGTTTATGTGGCAGGCCCAGGCGCTCGAAGTGCAGGGATGGAAACTCATTTTCTTCACCTTGGTTTTCCTCCTTTGTGGCAGCCAACTGGCTGTGGCGTTGATGAACTGGCTGTCCACGCTGCTGGTGAAACCCCGCCTGCTCCCGCGCCTGGATTATTCCTCCGGCATCGCTTCAGATTGCCGCACGATGGTGGTCGTTCCCACGATGCTCACGAGCTTGGCAGGCGTTGATCGCCTCATCGAGACCCTGGAGATTCACCACCTCTCCAATCGGGATCCGCATCTCCACTTCGCTTTGTTGACTGATTTCCGCGACGCACCGGAGGAGATTCTGCCTGGAGATCAAGTGTTGCTGCAGCGGGCGCGGGCCGGAGTCGAGATGCTAAACCGCAGATATTTATCCGACGGACAAGACCTCTTTTTCTTGTTTCATCGCCCGCGCCGCTGGAACGCCGGAGAAGGATTGTGGATGGGTTACGAACGCAAGCGGGGAAAGCTCGCGGAGTTCAACGCCCTCCTCCGCGGCGGTTCTCGCGAATGTTTTTCCGAGATCGTGGGGGAGACGGCCATCTTGCCGGCCATCAAGTATGTCATCTCGCTCGACACCGACACCCAGCTTCCGCGCGATGCCGCCCGTCAGCTCGTCGGAACGATGGCCCATCGGTTGAACCGGCCGGAATTCGATCCCGTGCGCGGGATTGTCAACGAAGGCTACGGCATCCTGCAGCCGCGCGTGGGGGTGAGTCTGCCGAGCGCCGGTCGATCCTGGTTCGTCCGGCTTTTTGCCGGCAACGTGGGCATCGATCCTTACACACGGGCGGTTTCCGACGTGTATCAGGATCTCTTCCAGGAAGGCTCCTTCATCGGAAAGGGAATCTACGATGTGGACGCCTTCGAGCGAGCCATGGCCGGGCGCTTCCCGGAGAATACCATTCTCAGCCACGATTTGTTGGAATCGTGCCATGCCCGCTCCGCCCTCGTCAGCGACGTGGAATTCTACGAAGAATATCCTTCCCGCTACAACGTGGACATTGACCGGCGCCACCGTTGGATTCGCGGCGATTGGCAGATCACGCAATGGCTCCTGCCGCGGGTTCCCGGAGCGGACGTCCGGCGCATGGCCAATCCGCTCTCCGGGCTATCGCAGTGGAAGATCTTCGACAACCTGAGGCGCAGTCTCGTCCCCGTTGCCCTGATACTCTTGCTGCTGGGCGATTGGCTGCTCTTTCCTGAACTCGGCGGCTTGGGATCGCTGCTGGTCCTTGCGATCATCACGCTCCCCGGATTGTTGGCGGCGCTGGGCACTGTGTTTCGCAAGTTGGCTGATTTGCCGTGGGCGATGCATCTGCGGGGAGTGGCCGGGTCGTGCGGCCGGCAGCTCGGCCAGATCTTTCTCACCCTGGCGTTTCTACCCTACGACGCCTTCATCAGCCTGGACGCAATCGGAAGGACGCTGCTGCGCTTGCTGGTGACGCACAAACGACTCCTCGAATGGCAGACGTCGAGTGATTCCGAACGGACAACGCACGCAGGCCTCACCGGCTTTTATGCCACCATGTGGATCGCGCCGCTCGTCGCTCTGCTGAGTGGATTCTTGCTGGTTTCGCTCCAGCCGACTCAATTGCCCCTGGCTCTGCCGATCCTTGGCATCTGGCTGGCGGCTCCGTGGATCGCCTGGTGGATCAGCCAGCCCATTGCCTCCGCGCCTCCGGATTTGACGGCAGCGCAATTGCTCTTTCTGAGACGCACCGCCCGCAAGACGTGGTTTTTTTTTCGAAACCTTTGTCACCGCGCAGGAGAACTGGCTGCCTCCGGACAATTTACAGGAAGTTCCCGCCCCGACGATCGCCTCGCGGACCTCGCCCACGAATATGGGCCTGGCGCTGCTCGCCAATCTGGCCGCCCGGGATTTTGGGTATCTTTCGGTGGGCGGCTTGATTCGACGCACGCAAGACACCCTCGCCACGATGCAACGACTCGAGCGGTATCGCGGACACTTCTACAATTGGTATGAGACCCGCACGCTCCAACCACTCCTCCCGCTCTATGTATCGAGTGTGGACAGCGGCAACCTGGCGGGGCATTTGCTGACGCTCGGCTCCGGACTGAGGGAACTGGCCGATGAAAAAAATTTCACGCCACAGATTTTTGCCGGTCTGCGCGACACGGTGAGGATTCTCAGGGATTTGGCCCGCGAAAATACTGCGCTGGCAAAGCTTGACGCAGAATTGGAGAAAGCACCTTCCAGTCTGCGCGCGGCGCTGGCCTTGTTGGAAAGGGCGACGGGCCAAGCGACCAAGATCGCTGCTTCGCTGGCGAACGAAGAGGAAGAACTCAAAGGGTGGGCCCAAACTCTGAAGCGGAATTGCGAGGAGCATTTGGAAGACATGCTTTTCCTCGCGCCGTGGCTGGCTTTGCCAACCCCAAGTCGTGGCAGCCGGCGGGAGGAGGTTCCCACTTCTCCTTCCCTGGCGGCGAAAGAAGCTGAGAGGCTCCTCACGTCGGCGGCGGCAAGGCTTGAGGAGAAGCTCGCCCAACTCGACCAGGCACCAACCTTGCGGGAGGTCGCGAAGTTTGAGCAATCGCTCTGTCCGTTGGTCGAAGCGGCATTGCAGGGCCTCCCAACGGGACCTGCCCAATCCCGGAAGGCAGAACAAAAACATCTCACTGAACTCTCGCGCTGCTTGCGTGAAGCCAGCGACCATGCGCGGCAGCGCCTGCTCGCATTGGAAACTCTGGCCCAGCAAAGCGACGAACTGGCCGCGATGGATTTTACTTTTCTGTTCGACCCGGCGAGGGATTTATTTTCCACTGGGTTCAATGTCGCCGAACGCCGGCGTGACACCGGCTTCTATGATCTGCTGGCCGCGGAGGCGCGCTTGTGCAGCTACGTCGCCATCGCCCTGGGGCAGGTTCCGCAGGACCACTGGTTCTCGCTGGGCCGTCTGCTCGTCGCTTCGCGGGGCGAGCCGATCCTCGTTTCGTGGAGCGGCTCGATGTTCGAATATCTGATGCCGCTGCTGGTCATGCCCAACTATGAGAACACTTTGCTCGATCACACCTGCAAAGCGGCGGTGCGACAACAAATCGGGTATGGGAAATTGCGCGGCGTGCCGTGGGGCATTTCCGAATCGGGCTACAACCGGACCGACGTTCACCTGAATTACCAATACCGCGCCTTCGGCGTGCCGGGCCTGGGTTTGAAACGAGGATTGGCCGAGGACTTGGTGATCGCTCCTTACGCCACCGCGCTGGCGCTGATGATCGCGCCGCGGGCCGCGTGTGAAAACCTGCAACGGCTGGCGGTCGAGGGGCGCGAAGGGGCCTTCGGTTTCTACGAAGCGGTGGATTACACGCCGACACGTCTGCCGCCGGACGAAACGAGCGCTACTGTCCGATCCTTCATGGTGCATCATCAAGGGATGAGCTTGCTGGCTCTGGTCAATCTATTGCGGGACGACCCCATGCCACGGCGCTTCATGGCCTGTCCGTTGCTCAAGGCGGCGAACTTGCTGTTGCAGGAGCGGGTGCCCAAGACCGCCGCGAGCGTGTTCGTCGAAGATTTGACCCTGGAGACATCGCGGACGCTTTCTGGCGAAGGCGAAAGCGTGATGCGTGTTTTCACGGATCCCACACCACCGGCACCGGAGGTTCATCTTTTGTCCAACGGTCGCTATCATGTCGTCATCAGCAGCGCCGGCGGCGGCTACAGTCGCTGGCGCGATCTGGCGGTCACCCGCTGGCGCGAAGATGCCACGCGCGATTGCTGGGGAACGTTTGTTTATCTGCGCGATCTGGCGACGGGAGAATTCTGGTCCACCGCGTATCAACCCACCTTGCGTGCGGCGAAAGGCTACGAGGCCATCTTCACGCAGGCGCGCGCGGAGTTTCGGCAACGTCATGCCGGCCTCGAAATCCACACCGAGATCAGCGTGTCGCCGGAAGACGACGTGGAGTTGCGGCGCATCACGATCACCAATCGTTCACCCGTGGCGCGCGTCATTGAATTGACCAGTTACGCGGAAGTGGTGCTCGCGATACCGGCCGCGGACGCGGCGCATCCCGCTTTCAGCAATCTCTTTGTGCAAACAGAATTCGCGCGAAAATCTTCCGCCATTCTCTGCACCCGCCGCGCCCGTTCCCAGGAAGAAAAGCCGCCGTGGCTGCTGCATCTCATGGTGGGTCAAGGTGGTGAACAGGGGGAAATCTCCTGCGAAACCGATCGCTTCAGATTCGTCGGACGCGGCGGAACCTTGGCCAACCCGGCCGCGATGCAGGGCATTACGCCATTGTCCAACACCGTTGGTTCCATGCTCGATCCCATCATTGCGCTGCGGCGCACGGTCTCTCTGCCACCCCATGAAACCGCCATCATTGACCTGGTTCTTGGCGTGACAGAAAGCCGGGAAGCCGCGCTGGCGCATGTGGAGAAATATCAAAGCTCCCGCATGGCTGACCGCGCCTTCGATCTGGCGTGGACCCACAGCCAGGTGACCTTGCGCCATCTCAATGCCACGGAGGGGGAGGCCCGACTCTACGGCCGGCTGGCCAGCGCGTTGATTTATGCCGACCCCGTCCGTCGGGCCAACCCCGGCGTGCTGCGCAACAACCGGCGCGGCCAAAGCGGCCTTTGGAGTTACGGCATTTCGGGCGACGCGCCGCTCGTCCTGCTCCGCATCAGCGACACGGAGAACATCGAGATCGTTCGGCAGCTGATCCAGGCGCACGCTTACTGGCGCATGAAGGGGCTGGCGGTCGAACTGGTTATTTTGAACGAAAACGTTTCGGTTTACCGCCAGTCCTTGCACGACCAAATCACCAGTCTGATTGCTTCGGGGATTGAAGCGCAAATGCTGGACAAGCCGGGCGGCCTCTTCGTCCGGCGCCTCGAACAAGTTCCCAACGACGATCGCGTGCTGCTGCAATCCGTGGCGCGGATTGTCTTGGACGACGAAAATGGAACCTTGGCAGAGCAACTGGAACAGCGGAGCGTGCCGGCACCGTTGGTTCCGGCGCTGGCGCCCACCCGCTCCGCGTGGCCCGATTCACCCAAGCCGGTCCCTCCGCGGGAGCTGATCTTCCAGAACGGTTTCGGCGGCTTTACCCGCGATGGGCACGAGTATGTCATCACCCTCCAGGCCGGGCAGATGACTCCAGCCCCGTGGGTCAACGTGCTCGCCAATCCGTCTTTTGGCACAGTCGTTTCGGAAAGCGGCGGCGCGTACACCTGGGGGGAGAACGCCCATGAATTTCGATTGACGCCCTGGAGCAACGATCCCGTTCAAGACACCACCGGGGAGGCTCTTTACATTCGCG
>CAJAKX010000120.1 GCA_903940425.1 uncultured Opitutia bacterium
ACCCGCGCGCAATACGCCGCCGGCCTCGTCGGCGGCCAGCAGGTGCCGGGTTATGTGCAGGATGAGGGCATCAGTCCGCAGTCGGCCACCGAGACCTTCGCCGCGCTGCGCCTCGCCATCAACAACTGGCGCTGGGCGGGCGTGCCGTTCTACCTGCGCTCCGGCAAGCGCCTGGCCCGCCGCGTCACCGAAATCGCCATCCAGTTCAAATGCCCGCCCGGCACGCTCTTCGCCGGGACGGGGCAGTTCGACCTCGCGGCCAACACCCTCGCGTTCCAGATCCAGCCCGACGAGGGCAGCACCGTGTTGCTCAACGCCAAGATCCCGGGCCTCGAAACGCGCACGCAACCGGTGAAAATGCACTTCCGCTACGCCACCACCTTCGGTTCCAACACGCCCGAGGCCTACGAGCGTCTCGTGCTCGACGCGATGATCGGCGACGGCACGCTCTTCATTCGCGGCGACGAGACCGAGACTTCGTGGAAGCTCATCACGCCCATCCTCGAGCACTGGCAGGCGCGGCCGCGCGAGGGCCTGGACGGTTATCCCGCCGGCTCGTGGGGCCCGCCGTCCGCCGATGCGCTCGTCGCCCCGCGCGGACATGAATGGCGAAAGCCTTGAGCGCGGCGTAGCCGCGCAAATCCCAGGTTCCAAATCCCAAATTCCAAGGAAGACCCAATGGCCAAATCCAAATCACGCTGGCGGGCTCATCTGGAATTCCGGGCTTTAAGGTTTCCTTGGAACTTGGGGCTTGGGACTTGGGATTATTTGGCGTTTGGCCCTTTGGGATTTGGAGTCTCTTCCCATGGATTCGGTCTTTGACTCCCTGCCCGGCCTCGAGGTGCCCGTGGGCGGCATTGCGCAGAGCCTCGCGCGGCTCTGGGAAGGCAGTCCCGGGGACGGCGCGGCGGGCCAGCAGCGTGCCCCTTCGGAGTTCCGCGCGTCGCAGATGAACCTCGTGCTGCACGTCGGGCTGCCGACCACGCCCGATGACGGGGTGGCGCAGTTCAATGCCGCGCTCCGTTTCACCCAGCGCTACCCGGCGCGCATCCTCGTGCTCTGCCCGCGCGCGGAGGGCGGCACCGACCTGGCCATGCGCGCGAAAATCTACAGCGAGTGCTTCATCGGCGAGTCACGCCGTGAAATGAGCTGCATCGAGGCGGTGATGCTCAGCTACCCACAGGAGCACCGCGAGTTTCTCGAGAACCAGGTATCGATCATCGTCGAGGCCGATTTGCCCATCTACTACTGGGTCCACCGCATGTCGCAGGTGAACAAGATCGCGACCTACCAGTGGCTCCTGCGCAATTCGAACCGCTTCCTGTTGGACACCGCGGTCTCCACACCGGAGGCGCGGACCTACGCCTGGCCGCGGCCCGACGGCTTCCGCGACCTCGTCCACGCGCGCCTGCTGCCGGTGCGGCAGTCGGTCGGCCAGTTCCTCAGCGCGTTCGCGCCGGAAACGATTGCGCGGGGATTGAAGTCCGTGATTTTGATCTGCCAGCCGGCGTACGCCGCCGAGGGGCGCGTGCTGCGGGAGTGGATGCAGGGGCGCCTCGAGGCCTGCGGCGCCGCGGGCGCGGCGGCTCCGGCGTACGGGACCAGGCAGGCCGCCGCCGCGGCGACGCTGTCGCTCGAAATGACGTTCACCTACACCGACGGCCGGTATTTCCACTGGTGCGCGGATTTCAACCGGGGCCGGGCGGAATTTGAAAGCAACCTCGGCGGCTGCCGGCAGACGCTGCCCATGACCACCGGCCTGCTGTCGACCGAGGCCGCCCTCGGCGAGGCGATCTTCTATTGATTCACCACGAAGTACCCGAAGATCACGAAGGAATGAATTTGACCACGGATTACACGGATAGACACGGATGATCAGGAAATTCATCCGTGATAATCAGCGAAATCCGTGGTTAATCCCTTCCCTATGAAAGGCGCGGCTCTCAAGTTCGGCTGGATCACGGACCCTGATGGCAACCGCATCGAACTCTGGGAGCCGCCGAAGTGAGCAAGATCACCATAAAACACAGGGACGACACGAAGGGGCAGGGCGCTCTGCCGGCCGGCTGAGCCGGGCGCGCCACTGCCTGACCTTTTAGGCAAGGGCGATTGGTGCAGTTGGCCGGATTTTTCTTCGGGCACGCACTCGCAGAAGCACCACGCCAAGGTAGGCGGCCAGCACAAGCAGGTAGAGCGCCCGGATGCCGGTGATCATCGAGACAAACTCGGTCAGCCCACCGGCGACCGCCCCGAGCAGGTTCCAGCCGAACGCGGTGTTCGCTTCGGGGCGGTCCCGGAAAAGCAGGGCAAAGCAGGCCGCGGCAAAGAAGATCGGTGTGCCCACGAAGGCGATCGACAGCAGGAGCCGCACGAATTCGCTCATGCGCAACAGGGCGTGCACCGGCACGAAATAAGCGGCGACAAGGGACACGATCAACCCGCCCATGCACAGCGCCCAGGGCAACGGTCGCAACTGCGTGAGGAGAGTGGCGGCAAGCACCATGGCGAGGATGGCGCCGAAAACCACGGCACTGGTCAACCAAGTGGCCCCCCAGAGGAGGGACATGGTCGTCACCGACTTCGTCTCCAGCAGCAGAAAGGCGAGCCCGAACAGGAACATTTCGCCATCGAGGCCGTGGTGGACGAGGCTGCGCCGCATTTCGCGGGAGACGAGTACGACGGAAGTAACCGCGATCAACGCAACCACGCCGATGAGCAGGAGGTAGAAGCCGCTGATCGCCCGGTCCTGCAAGTAAAGATAAGGCCAGTCGTCTTGCAGGAATCCAACCTTCGCAAACAGGGGTTTCAGCAGCGGGAAGGCCTCGCGCCGCTGCCCGCCGTTCACGTGCTCAAAGGCCGGTCCGGCAAGATAGATGCGGTTGAAGACATAATATTCGCCGCTTATCACGTGAGGCAGCTGCTGGAAGGCCTCTGCCAGCAGGCCCGAGAGCCGCTGGTTGATGTAGACCTTGGTGGACATGAAATACAGGACCAGACCACCCTGCGGCGAGAGATGCGCCTTCGCTGCCTCGATGCATTCCCGCGTATAGACAAAATTGTCGAGCCGCACGTTCGACAAGGCGGAGAGCCGGGTCATCGAGTCGAGCGTCCCAAAAACGATCAGGTCGTATCTTTCGGTCGACTCATTCAAGAAGGCCCGGGCGTCGGTGTTGATCCGCCGCACCCGCAGGGAGTCGTAAGGCCGGTCGGGATGGAGTTTGCCGAGGTCAAGGATGACGGGGTCGATTTCGACGGCATCCACGCGCTCGGCGCCTTCGTCAAGGGCGACCGACACGTCATTGCCGGTGCCCGCACCCAGCACCAGCACCTTGCCCGGTGGACGGCCAAGGAGACGATAGGGCAGGTGGTACCCCTGTTCAACGACATCCGTGTCTTTCAATCCGACCCGCCGGAGTCGCAGGGCGTATTGATGCAGCGATCCGTTGGTCAGAATGGCGATCTGGAAATTGTTGGGCAGCCGGGTCGCGTTGATGGCGTAGTAGGGGCTGTAGTAATCCGCGTGATCCGCCCGCCGCACGACGCCGAGAAGCGCCAGCGCAGCGACGATGTAGGCCAGCGCCGCGCGCCACTTGGCGATGAAGAAGAGGAGTCCGGCCGCAAGAAAGACCGCGAACCAAAGCAGCGGAGTGGTCCGCGCAAACCCGATGATAGCGAAGGCGACGACTCCCACCAACGAGCCCAGGATGTCACAAGAGTAGCCCCAGAGGGCAAAGGAGCGTGCGCTGAACTCCTGCAGCCGTTCCGCCAGCATTTGCCCAAGGGGTACGAAGCTGACCGCGCTCAAAAGAAAGCAGAGGATGATGGGCAGACGGACATCACCAATGACAGGGGCCTGATCGCCGAGATCATAGTAGAGCAGCCACAAGTGTTCGGTCACGGAGTTCTGGGTGAAAGCGACGCGGCTCATCACCCAGCCCGCCACCGCCAGCACGAGCAGACTCGCCGGCCACAGCCACAGCAACGATCGCTTTGCCGATCGCAAACAGCCAAGGCCCAGTCCCAGAAACGCGCTCAGCAGGATCAGGTTCGGAAAATAGGCGAGGACGCGAATCTGCCCCGGCAGCCAGCGGATCAGGGTCAGCTCCTGAAAGAGGACGACAAAGGAGATGGTGAAAAGCTCGACACCGACCCGCCTCAGCGGGCGGCTGGCAGGCGCGCCATCAAGATGGGGTTTCAAATCAGTCACGCACTTCAAGCACGGCGTAGGTGCGCTTGCCCTTCCGCAGCAGCAGGTATTTCCCGAAGAGCAGATCGCCGGTCGTGACGGCCTTGGCGTGGTCGGTCACCCGGACGCTATTGAGATAGATGCCCCCGGCTTCGAGGTCCTTGCGCGCCTGCCCCTTGGAGGAGCACAGCCCGGCAGGGAGGAGGAGGTCGATGATCGGCGTACCCGCGCCGGCCAGCTTCGCCTTGTCGAGGTCCCTGGTGGGCACTTCGCCCACGACGTCCTTGAACACGTTCTCCGTGACGCCCTTGAGCCCGCCGCCAAACATGATCTCGCTGGCGCGGACGGCGTCGTCGCAGGCGGACTGGCCGTGGACGAGTGTGGTGACCTCGCGGGCCAGCGTCTTTTGGGCGGCGCGCACGCCGGGATTCCGCGCATGCTCGGCAGCCAGCGCCTCGAGCTCGGCGCGCGGCAGTAGGGTGAATTTCTTCAGGTACTCGACCACCATGCTGTCCTCGGTGTTGATGAAGAACTGGTAGAAGCGATACGGACTGGTCTTCTCCGGATCCAGCCAGACCGAGCCGCCCCCCGTGCTCTTGCCGAACTTCTGTCCGGCCGCGTCGGTGATGAGCGGGAACGTGAGGCCCCACGCCGGCACGCCGAGCTTCTTGCGGATGAGGTCGCAGCCCGCGGTGATGTTGCCGTACTGGTCCGCGCCGCCGATCTGCAGCTCGCAGCCGAATTTCTCCCGCAGATGCAGGAAATCATAGGCCTGCAGCAGCATGTAGCTGAACTCGGTGTAGCTGATGCCGCTGTCGCTCTCCAGCCGGGAGCGCACGCTGTCCTTCGCCAGCATGACGCTTACCGAAAAATGCTTGCCGACATCGCGCAGGAAATCGAGATAGTTGAGAGGCGCGATCCAGTCGGCGTTGTCCACCAGCCGGGCAGGATTTTGCGGCGACTCGAAATCGATGAACTTGGCCAGTTGCCGTTTGATGCAGGCGACGTTGTGGGCGAGTTCCTCGCGACTGAGCAGGTTGCGCTCGGTCGAACGCCCGCCGGGATCGCCGACCATGCCGGTGGCGCCGCCTGCCAGCGGCATCGGGTGATGGCCGGCGAGCTGAAAGCGCCGCAGCGTGAGCTGGCCCATGAGATGGCCGACGTGGAGGCTGTCGCCGGTGGGGTCGAAGCCGCAATAGAGCGTGATCGGTCCGCTGGCCAGACGCCGGCCGAGGCCGTCGAGGTCGGTGCAGTCCGCGATCAGATCGCGCCATTGGAGGTCTTCGAGAAGGTTCATGGTGACCCGGGCAGGTTATCGCGGCGGGCGGGGATGCGGACAAGGGGAAAGTGACTGGCTAATGCCCGCCCCGGTCATTCCAAAACGGTGGCTTATAACGGGAAAAACGGTTTGTCTCGACGGCGGCGGCTGCCGTAACGTCCCTTTCCCACCATGCGGCACCACGCCGCCGCCGCCCTCAACCCATAACCGCGATCACCATGCCGCTCTCTGTTGGAACCAAGGCCCCCGACTTCACCCTCAAGACCAAGACCGCTGACGGCCCGAAGGACGTCAAACTCAGCGACAGCTTCGGCAAGAAGCAGACGGTCCTCCTTTTCTTTCCTGCGGCCTTCACCGGCGTCTGCACGCAGGAGATGTGCGACATTACCGCCGGCCTCGGCCAGTATACGGAACTCGACGCCGAGGTCTACGGCATCAGCGTCGACAGCCCGTTCGCGCAGGAAGTCTGGGCGAAGCAGAACAGCATCAAGGTCACGCTGCTCTCCGACCTCAACAAGACCGTGACGAAAGCCTACGGCGTGCTCTTCCCGAATCTGGTCGGCATGTAT
>CAJAKX010000121.1 GCA_903940425.1 uncultured Opitutia bacterium
GGGCGGCGATCGCCGCAG
Source organism: uncultured Opitutia bacterium (assembly GCA_903940425.1). Taxonomy (GTDB): domain Bacteria; phylum Verrucomicrobiota; class Verrucomicrobiia; order Opitutales; family Opitutaceae; genus Fen-1467. Next base: position 19 of record CAJAKX010000121.1, read on the forward strand.
CCGCGGCGGCGTTGCGCGCCGGGCAGATCGTGGCGGTCAAGGGCCTGGGCGGATTCCACCTGATGGTGGATGCCGCCAATGAAACGGCCGTCCGCGAACTGCGCCGCCGCAAACATCGCGAGGAGAAACCGCTGGCGGTGATGTTTCCTTCGCTCGAGTCGGTGCGGGCGGCGACTGAATTGAGCGAGGACGACGTGCGCTGGCTGACGTCCGCCGCCGCCCCGATCGTACTGGTGCGCCGCCGGGCGGAGGCACCCCTGGCGGAGGCGGTGGCGCCGGGCAACCCGTGGGTCGGCGCACTCCTGCCCTATACGCCACTGCATGTGCTGCTGCTTGCGGCCGTCGCGCGTCCCGTGGTGGCCACCAGCGGCAATCTCTCGGAAGAACCGCTTTGCACGGACAATGAGGAAGCGCGACAACGGCTGGGGACGATCGCCGATCTCTTCCTGGTGCATGACCGTCCCATCGCCCGGCCGGTCGACGACTCCGTGCTGAGGCGGGCGGCCGCCGGCCCGGTGCTGTTGCGCCGCGCCCGGGGATTCGCCCCCGCCCCTTTTCGGCTGCCCGAGGACGCGGCGGCCACGGAGCCGCTGCTCTGCGTTGGAGGGCATATCAAAAGCACGATTGCGATAACCGCGGGGACGAACCTGGTGCTGAGCCCGCATATCGGCGACCTCTCCAACCCCGTTTCCATGGAGGCATTTCGCCGGACTGTCGCGCTGCTCGGCACTCTCTACACCGGGCGCTTTGCCCGCGTCGTCTGCGATGCCCACCCCGACTATGCCTCGACCCGTTTCGCCCAGAATCTGGGCGTGCCGGTCGTGACCGTGCAGCACCATCTCGCCCATATCCTCGCCTGTCTGCTTGAGCATGGCGGCGGTCCGGAACGCGTGCTGGGCGTGGCGTGGGACGGCACGGGTTACGGTCCCGACGGAACGGTCTGGGGCGGGGAATTTATCGTGGTCGACCGGATGGCCAAGACAGCGCGGCGGGTGGCCCACCTGCTGCCGTTTAGACTGCCCGGCGGAGAGGCCGCGGTGCGCGAGCCACGGCGGAGCGCGCTCGGGCTTCTCCACGTACTATTCGACGGAAACGTGGCGCAACTTGAGCCGCTGACCCGGGCTCTGGGTTTCCGCGAGCGCGAAGCCGCGGTTCTGTGCTCGATGCTGGAACGCGGAGTCCAGGCTCCAGTGACTACGAGCGCCGGCCGGCTTTTTGACGGCATCGCCGCCTTGCTCGGCCTGCGGCAGCAGAGCTCTTTTGAGGGACAGGCGGCAATGGAAGTGGAGTTCGCGGCCGCCTCTGAACCGCAAGAAGAAGCGGGTTTAATCATACCCATTATAGCCCAGGGTCTGGAGGGAATCTGGCAGCTCGACTGGCGTCCGGCGGTGGCGACCATCCTGCAAGAGCGATCCAACGCCAGACCGGGAGTACTCGCGGCACGTTTCCATAACGCCCTTGCCCGTTGCATCATAGACGTGGCCACGCGAACGGGCATTGAAACGGTGGTCCTCAGCGGCGGCTGCTTCCAAAACGGGCGACTGCTGGACACGACCTGCGGTGCGCTCCGATCAGCGAAGTTTAATGTTCTATGCCATCGTGACTTGCCGCCCAACGACGGAGGGCTGTCCGCCGGTCAGGCGCTGGGCGCGCTGTGGAATATCACCTCGGTGGCTCCCGGGGTGGCGGAACGAGGGTAACCTTCATTTCATTGCGCATCGCCCAGATGCGGATGCGTTTTTTCGGGACGGCGTCGTTTTCAAGCCGGCAAAAGCCGACCACTTGAACGCCGCGGCCGCCTTCAAGGCGAGCCATACTATCCGAGCCCCGCAACATCGAAACGGCGCTGCGGAGCACATTAGAATGGATGATTTTTCTCGCGCCCAGCATTCGCACGCCTTCTGTTCGTGCTGATCGCGCACCACCAAAAGTACGCGATTCGTATGTCACGCCGCCCTCCTCTTATCCATTCAAGGCGCCTAACTCAGGTGACGATCTTAACCACGCACCTGACTAACCACCTTTTACGGTTCACCCAATGACTGCCCTTTCCGCCCCTCCCGCTCCTCACCCACCCCTTCAAAAATCCAGTTTCCCGTCAGTTATTCAGCGAGCCGGCAACGCCAATGAGCCGGTGATGGAGCTCAAGCGGACGATCAAGTACGAGTCCGACCGGGTGAAGGGCTTTGGCCGTGAAGTCATGAGCGTGCCGGGCTGCGAGCAGTTGGAACACTGCATCCAGTGCGGCACCTGTTCCGGTCTGTGCCCCCTGAGCATTTTTATGGACTACACCCCGCGGCAGGTGATGGAGCTGACGCGGTCCGATTTCAAAAACGAGGTGCTGCGGAGCACGACCATCTGGCTGTGCGCCTCGTGCTACGCCTGCACCGTCGAGTGCCCGAAGCAGATTCGCATCACCGACATCATGTATGAGCTCAAGCAGCGGGCCATTCACGAGGGCTTTTATCCCAAGCGCTTTCCCATTCCCGTGTTGGCCCAGGAATTCTACAAGATGTCGCACAAGCGCGGCCGCGTGACCGAGAATTTTTTGGCCACCATCATGTTCCTTAAAACGAACATCCCGGCGGCGCTGGGCATGTGGCGGCTGGGGCTGAATCTCCTCATACGTGGACGCTTCCCGCTCAAGCTCGAGGGCATCAAACGCAAGGACGAACTCGTGCGCATGATGGCGGTGGTGGATAAACTGTCCATCGACGCGTTGAACAACGGCCACCAGACCGGCGGCAACGGCGGGCGCCAACATGGAGCACATTAAACCATGAAATACTCCTACTTCCCGGGTTGCTCGTTGAAAGGCACGGGCCGGGCTTACGAGGAATCCCTGCTGCCAGTCTTGAAGGTTCTCGGGGTGGAACTGGAAGAACTGGACGACTGGAACTGTTGCGGTGCCACGGCCTACATGGCGGTGGACGAAGTCAAGGCATGCGTGATGGCCTCGCGCAACCTGGCCATTGCCGAGAAGGCCGGCCACAAGGAACTGCTCGCGCCCTGCAGCGCGTGCTACCTGGTCTTGAACAAGACCAAGCACTACCTCCACGAATCGCCCGTGGTCGAGGCAGTCGTGCAGAAGGCGCTCCGCCAAGCGAACCTCACCTACAGCGGCAACACGCCCGTGCGCCATCCGCTCGATGTGCTGGTCAACAACGTGGGGATCGAGGAGATCAAGAAACACGTGAAGCATCCGCTTAAGGGGCTCAAGATCGCCCCGTACTACGGGTGTCAGATCGTGCGTCCCTACGCGACGTTTGATGACCAATACAATCCCACGACGATGGACCGGCTCCTGGAAGCCATCGGTTGCACGATGGTCACCTACCCGCTCAAGACCCGTTGCTGTGGCGGCAGCCTGACCGGCACCCTGCCGGAGCCCGGTCTGCTCTGTTCCTACATTCTGCTGAAGGAAGCCATCACCCGCGGAGCGGATGTCATCGCCACCGTGTGCCCGCTCTGCCAGTTCAACCTGGACTGTTATCGGGACAAGATGGTGAGCAAATGGGGGAACGAAACCATCCCCGATCCCCGGAACAAGGACGCCCGCGTCCCCGTGGGCCCGCACCTTGATATACCGGTGGTGTTCTTCACCCAATTGATCGGCCTCGCCTTCGGCCTGTCCGAAAAGGAACTCGGCCTGCAGCGCGGCTTCGCCCCGATGCGGAAACCGGCATGCGCCCAACCGCAGCCCGCGGCCGCCTGACGCATGACGAACCCGACCACGAGGCAATTTTTCCTACGTAGGGACTCCAATGGACAAGGTTAACGGCAACCATGACGTTCGGATCGGCTTTTATGTCTGCCATTGCGGCACCAACATCGCCGGGATGGTGGATGTGCAGGCACTGGCCAGATATGTCGCCACGCTTCCCAACGTGGTCGTCTCGCGCGACTACAAGTACATGTGCTCGGATCCGGGCCAGGAGTTGATTCAAAAGGACATCAAGGAGTTCGGCCTGAATCGGATCGTGGTCGCGGCGTGCTCGCCGCTCCTGCATGAGCACACCTTCCGCAGCGCGGTCGAAGCCGGCGGACTGAACCCGTTCTTTTTCCACATGGTCAACATCCGCGAGCACGACTCGTGGGTGCACACCGACCGCGCCGAGGCCACCGCGAAAGCCAAGGCCCTCGCCCGCGCCGCCATCCGGCGCGTCGCGCATCACCGGGCCCTTGAGGTGAAGAAGGTGCCGGTCCATCCCGATGTGCTGATCGTGGGCGGCGGCATCGCCGGCATCCACGCGGCCCTGACGCTGGCTAACGCCGGCAAGAAGGTTTACCTCGTGGAGCGTGAGCCCTCCATCGGCGGGCACATGGCCAAGTTCGACAAGACCTTCCCGACGCTGGACTGCGCGGCCTGCATTCTGACTCCGAAGATGTCCGAGGTCGGCGCCCACGAGAACATCACGTTGTGGAGCTACTCTGAGGTCGTGAAAATGGACGGCTATGTGGGCAACTTCAAGGTGACCGTCCGCCGCAAGCCGCGGTACGTGCTGGAAGACCTCTGCACCGGCTGCCAGGAGTGCATCTCCCATTGCGTCTACAAGGAGCCCAAATTCCACGACGATTTCAATGAAGGCCTCGGCAAGCGCAAGCCGGTGTACATTCCTTTCCCGCAGGCCACGCCCCAGGTGGTGCTGATCGACCCGGAAGTCTGCCTGAACTTCAAGCGCGGTGTCCTGACGGACAAGTGCAAGAAGACCTGCGTGGAGGCCTGCGGCGATCGGAAGGCGATCGACTTCAAGCAGCAGGAGGAACTTAGGGAAATCACCGTCGGCACGATCATCGTCGCGACCGGGTTTCAGACGTTCGATGTCGGCCGGATGCCGCAGTACGGCTACGGGCGCTATCCGAACGTTTACACCGCGCTGGAAGTCGAGCGGCTCGTCAACGCCAGCGGCCCGACGGCTGGTGACGTGATCCTGCGCGACGGTCACCATCCCAAGTCCATCGGCATCATCCATTGCGTGGGCTCGCGCGACAAGAACACCAACCGCTGGTGCTCGCGGGTGTGCTGCATGTACTCCATGAAGCTGGCCCACCTGCTCAAGGAGCACACCGAGGCGGAGATCTACAATTTCTACATCGATATCCGCGCCCCCGGCAAAGGCTACGAGGAGTTCTACGACAAGCTGCTCGAGGAGGGCGTGCATTTCATCCGCGGCCGCGTGGGCGAGGTGACCGACTGGGCTTTCATCCCGGAGGAGGAAGGCAAACTCGTCATCCGCGTGGAGGACACCCTGGCCGGCGTGGTCCGGCGGATTCCGGTCGACATGGTGGTGCTGGCCACCGGCCTTGAGCCGCACGCCGACGCGCAGAACGTCCGCCGCCTGTTCAACATGAGCTGCGGTACGGAAGGCTTTTTCCTTGAACGGCACCCGAAGCTCGCCCCGGTGAACACCTTCACGGACGGCATCTTCCTCGCCGGCTGCTGCCAGAGTCCGAAGGACATTCCCGACAGCGTGGCCCAGGGGGGCGCCGCCGCGGCCGAGGCGCTGGTGCTCATCGACAAGGGCAACATCGAGCAGGAGCCGAACACGGCCTACGTGGTCGAGGTCGAGTGCAGCGGCTGCAAGTCCTGCATCCCGCTCTGCCCGTACACCGCCATCTCCCTTCTGGCCGACAAGAAGAAGGCCTACATCAACGAGGCGCTCTGCAAGGGCTGCGGCACCTGCGTGGCGGCCTGCCCGTCCGGCTCCATCGTGCAGAACCTGTTCGAGGATGCCGAGATCTTCAATGAGATCGACGGCCTGCTCGAGCCGACCTTGGTCTAACGGAAAGAATCGACATGGAAAACGAGACTCCTCCCC
>CAJAKX010000122.1 GCA_903940425.1 uncultured Opitutia bacterium
CGTCAGCCGGCCAGCTCCTTCGCCATGTCCTTGGCGAAGTAGGTCAGGATCATGTCGGCGCCGGCGCGCTTGATCGCCAGCAGTGACTCGCGGCGGCAGCGTTCGAGGTCCAGCCAGCCCTTCTGCGCGGCGGCGTGGATCTGTGCATACTCGCCGGAAACCTGGTAGGCCGCCACCGGCTTGCGGGTGGCATTGCGCACCTCGCGGATGATGTCGAGGTACGGCCCGGCCGGCTTCACCATGAGGATGTCCGCGCCCTCCTGCTCATCGAGGGCGATCTCCAGGAGCGCCTCGCGGCGGTTGGCGGGATTGAGCTGGTAGGTGGCCTTGCTGAGCGCCGGCGTGCCGGCCGCCTTCGCGCTGCCGACGGCGTCGCGGAACGGCCCGTAATAGGCCGAGGCGAATTTCGCCGAGTAGGCCATGATGCCCGTGCCCGTCAAACCCGCGGCGTCGAGCGCGCGGCGGATGGCCCCGATGCGGCCGTCCATCATGTCGGACGGCGCCACGAGGTCGACGCCCGCCCGGGCGTGCTGCACCGCCATCTGGCAGAGGATGCCGACCGTGCGGTCGTTGTCGACGTCGCGGCCGTCCGGCGTGAGCACGCCGTCGTGACCGTGCGTCGTGTAGGGGTCGAGCGCGATGTCGGTCATCACCGTCAGCTCCGGTACCGCCTTCTTCACGGCGCGCACGGCGCGGAGCACGAGCGCGTCGGCGCGCAGCGCGATGGAGCCCTCGGGGTCCTTGAGCTTCGGATTGATCGAGGGGAACAGCGCCACGGCGGGCACGCCGAGCTTGTGCAGCGCGCGGCACTCCTTCGCGAGGTCGGCGAGATTGAGGCGGAAGACGCCGGGCATCGATGCCACGGCCTCGGGGCCGCCCGGCCCGTCGATCACGAACAGGGGGGCGATGAAATCCTGCGGGCGCAGCACCGTCTCCTCGGCCAGCGCGCGCAGGCTGGCGGTGCGGCGCAGGCGCCGCGGGCGGTGGATTAAATCCAACTTGAAGTTTTCAGGCATAGACATGTCGGAGCAAGGGAGTTAACCACTAATCCACACTAATTCACGCTAATCTTCAAAAAAGATATGGAAAGACTGGCATTTGTGAGCGCCAATTAGCGAGGATTAGCGGTTTAGATCCATGGCCATCCGACTTTTCGACTCCCTGACGCGGGAGCTCCGCGAATTGAAGCCGTCCCAGCCCGACGGCGTGTTCCGCATGTACTGCTGCGGGCCGACCGTCTACGGGCCGGTGCACATCGGCAACTTCCGCACATTCATCATCCAGGACGTCCTGCGCCGCCTGCTGGAGCTGGAGCTCGGCGCGGACAAGGTGAAGCACGTCCGCAACATCACCGACGTCGACGACCGCACCATTGAACAGGCCAAGAGAGAAAAGCGCCCGCTCGCGGAGATCACAAAAAAATGGACCGACAAGTTCCATGTCGATTGCGAAGCGCTTAACCTGCTCCCCCCTCACGTGGAGCCCAAGGCGACGGACTACATTGCCGAGCAGGTCGCGATGATCGACGAGCTGCTCGCGAAGGGCCTGGCCTACGTTGCGCCCGACGGCTCGGTGTATTTCAAGATCGCCGCGTTCCCCCCGTACGGCGCGCTTTCACGCCTCAAGGAGCGCGAGCTCAAGGCCACCATCACGGCGGCCGCCGACGACCACAAGGATGACGCCAGCGATTTTGCGCTGTGGAAGGCGTACAAGCCCGAGGAGGACGGCGACGTGAAATGGCCCGGGCCGCGCGGCGCGGCCGAGGGCCGGCCCGGCTGGCACATCGAGTGCAGCGCGATGAGCCGGAAGCATCTCGGCGACACCATCGATCTGCACTCCGGCGGCGAGGATCTCCTCTTTCCGCATCACGAGAACGAAATCGCCCAGAGCGAAGGCTGCACCGGCCACCTTTTCTCGCACCATTGGTTCCACTGCAAGTTCCTGCTCGTCGACGACAGGAAGATGAGCAAGAGCCTCGGCAACCTCTACACGCTCGACGACCTCGTCGCGAAAGGCTTCTCGCCGATGGCCGTGCGTTACGCGTTGTTAAAGGGGCACCCACAGCAGCAACTTAATTTCACTTTGGAGTCGCTTCACGAAGCGGAGAGCTCACTCAATAACCTGAAGCGCTACCGCGAGAAGCTCGTCGCCTTCGCCAGAAACACAAAAGGCCAAAACTCGGCTCTTTTCAATGAGGTTACCGGGCGTTTCATAGATAGAAACGACGAGAGAGGTCTGTGCGACGGCCTGAACATGCCTATGGCTTTGGGTGCCTTGTTTTCTATAATTAGAACTCCATGGCCCGCGCAGCTCTCACCTGAGCAAGCTGCAAACGATTTGGCTTCCTTCGATGAAGCAATTTGGGCTTTAGGCCTTGATTTATCAGACATCGGAAAACCCAAAGTAGATATCCCGAACAGCATTTCCGCCCTCGCCGACAAGCGCTGGGCGGCGAGGCTGGCCAAGGATTTCAAGGCCGCCGACGCATTGCGCAAGGAACTCGCCGCCGCTGGCTGGTCGATGCTCGACGGCAAGGACGGCTACAGGCTCGAACCGTTGAAACGCTAATTTTCCCGACACCTTTTCACCGTGCTCCGTCTCCTCGTCATCACCCTTACGGTCCTAGGCACCGCCACCACGCTGGCTGCTGACACTCCGCCCGATTCCGCCGCGCCCAGCGCCTGGACGGTGGACTACTCCCGCTGGCCGGACGGTCACGTCTACGGCAAGGCCGAGGCCAGCCGCGACTGGCCGACCCTGCAGTGGTTCGACGAGCCGGGCGCCGGGCACATCCGCGAATTCCCCGCCGGCTCGGGCAAGCACTGGCTCGAGGCCGGGCTGCCCGCCGGCACGTTTGGCGGCGGCAGGCACGGCACGAAGTTCGCCGCCGACCTCGCGCCGCGCGACAGCTATACGCTCGAATACGAGGTGCACTTCCCCGCCGACTGGGAGTTCAGCCAGGGCAACACGCATCCCTATGGCGGCGGCAAACTCCCCGGCCTCAGCGGTGGTTCTCATCCGTCCGGCGGTCTGGGCAAGCCCGACGGCATGAGCGCGCGGCCCATGTGGCGGCGCGACTCGCGTTTCTCAAAGGAGCCGCAAGACTACCTCGAGCTCTACCTCTACTGGCGGCACCAGGCCGAGAAATATGGCGACCGCTTCTTCGCGCAACGCGTCGAGGCCGGCCGCACCTACCGGATCAAGCTGCGCGTCGACCTCGGCACGTCCGACACCGACGGCAAGGTGCGGCTGTGGATCGACAACGAGCTGCGCATCGAGCGGCCCTTCCGCTTCCTCGGGCTGGGCCAGGCCTGGAAGCTCACGCAATACATGCACAACGTGTTCTACGGCGGGAACGACCCGACCTGGGCCCCCGTCCGCGACCAGCGCCTGCTGCTCGGTCCCGTGCATGTCGACACCCGGCCTTTTTGACACCGCCGCCCGCCCGCGCCATAAACACACTTTCCCGGCCCTGCAATCGTAGGCAGGACCACAAACCAGACCAAACCATGTCCATGTCACCGCTCGAAGAACTCCGCCACTCCTGCTCGCACGTGCTCGCCACGGCCATCCTTCGCGTCTTTCCGGACACGAAGCTCGATATCGGCCCGCCGATTGAAACCGGTTTTTATTACGACGTCGACCTCGACCACAAGCTGACCGCCGAGGACCTCGCAAAGATCGAGGCCGAGATGCAGAAGGTCGTCGCCGAGAACCAGGCCTTCACCCGCAAAGAGGTCAGCCGCGACGAGGCCGTCGGCATCATCAAAAAAATCGACCAGGAGCGTTACAAGATCGGACGCCTCGCCGACATCCCTGAGGGCGAGGCGATCTCCTTCTACCAGAACGGCGAGTTCGTCGACCTTTGCGGGGGCACGCATGTCAAAAACACGCAGGAGATCAAGGCCTTCAAGCTGCTGACCATTGCGGGCGCCTACCACCGCGGCAGCGAGCGCAACAAGCAGCTCCAGCGCATCTACGGCACGGCCTTCCCCACCCCGGCCGAGCTCACCGCCTACCTGCACCAGCTTGAGCAGGCCAAGCTCCGCGACCACCGCAAGCTCGGCAAGGACCTCAAGCTGTTCGTGATCGACGACGCCGTCGGCCAGGGCCTCATCCTCTGGGCGCCCGCCGGCGCGGTCGTGCGCCAGGAACTGCAGACGTTCATCGCGGCCGAGCTGCGCAAGCAGGGCTACCACCAGGTTTTCACGCCGCACATCGGCCGGCTCGAGCTCTACCGCACGTCGGGCCACTTTCCCTACTACCGCGACTCGCAGTACCCGCCGATCATCGAGCGCGAGACGCTCGCCGCGCTGGCGCACGAGGGCTGCACCTGCGCGCAGCTCGCCAACAAGCTCACCGAGGGCGACATCGACGGCTACCTGCTCAAGCCGATGAACTGCCCGCACCACATCAAGATCTATGCGTCGCAGCCGCACTCCTACCGCGACCTGCCGGTGCGCCTCGCCGAGTTCGGCACGGTCTACCGCTGGGAGCAGTCGGGCGAGCTCAACGGCATGACGCGCGTGCGCGGCTTCACGCAGGACGACGCCCATCTCTTCTGCACCGAGGAGCAGCTGCCGCAGGAAATCCTCGGCTGCCTCGCGCTCGTGAAGATCATCCTCACGACCCTCGGCATGTCCGACTACCGCGTGCGCGTTGGCCTGCGCGGCACCGACGTCGCCAAATACACCGGCGATCCGGCCAACTGGGACAAGGCCGAGGCCGCGTGCCGCGAGGCGGCGAAGACGCTCGGCATGCCCTTCACCGAGGAGCCGGGCGAGGCCGCCTTCTACGGCCCGAAGATCGACTTCATCGTCAAGGACGTCATCGGCCGCGAGTGGCAGCTCGGCACGGTGCAGGTCGACTACAACCTGCCGCAGCGCTTCGATCTCACCTACGTCGGCGCCGACAACCAGCCGCACCGCCCGGTGATGATCCACCGCGCGCCGTTCGGTTCGATGGAGCGCTTCGTGGGCGTGCTCATCGAGCACTTCGCGGGCGATTTTCCGACGTGGCTGGCGCCCGAGCAGGCGCGCGTGCTGCCGATCAGCGACAAGGTCGGCGACTACGCCCGCGAGGTCGTCGCCCGGCTGAAGGACGCAGGCTTCCGCGTCACGCTCGACGAGCATTCCGACAAGCTGGGCGCGAAAATCCGCCGCACCGAGGTGGAGAAGGTGCCTTACGCGCTCGTGATCGGCGGCAAGGAAGCCGAGGCGAAGGCCGTGTCGGTGCGTTCGCGGGCGAAAGGCGACGAAGGCGTGATGCCGTTCGACGCCTACGTCGAGAAGCTGCGCACCGAAGTCGCAACCCGCGCCCTGCCGGAAAAGAGGAAATAATCCGCCCGGGCAGCGACCGGCTGGGATCGCATTGCCGGGGCACCCGGGCTCGGGTGCGCCCTAATCCCTGGGCGTCCGCCGGCCTACGGCGCGCACCGCGATTTTCTGCCGCCCTTTTTTGGCTGCGTGCCCGCTCAAGAACCGGCTCACTTCAAGGCCATCGCATGATGGGTTCGCCCCACTCCCCGCCCCGCCCGCCCGAACCGGCCGCCGCCACCTCGTCGCGCCGGGTCGTCGCCGTCGCGTGCGGCGCGCTCGTCCTCGCCGTCTTCGCGGCCTATGCGAACAGCCTGTCCGGACCGTTTGTCTACGACGACAAGGATTCAATCGTCAACAACCTCACCCTGCGGCACCTCTGGCCGCTCTCGGAGGTGCTGGCGCCGCTCAGCGGTGGCCTCACGGTCAGTGTCCGGCCGGTCTTGAACCTCTCGCTGGCGCTCAACTATGCCGCCGGCGGACTGGACGTTCGCGGCTATCATGCAGTGAACGTCCTCATCCACGCGCTCGCCTGCCTGACGTTGTTCGGGCTGGTGCGGCGCACG
>CAJAKX010000123.1 GCA_903940425.1 uncultured Opitutia bacterium
CGTACGCCGTGACGAAGTGGATGAAGCGGTTGACGCCAAACCAGTAGCTGAACGAGGCCTCGCTCGCGCTCGTGATCGCCGGCGGATGGGCGATGAGCAGGCCGGTGACGATGAGCACAAGGACACAGAGGGCGTTCAGCCAGTGGTAGAGGCGCACCGGCAGTTCCCAGACATAGACGCGCTTGAACACGGGCGCCGCTGCCGCCGGGGAGAGGGCGGCCGGGGAGGCTTCGGGAGTCATGGTGATTCCTCCTTTCAGAGCACGGGAGCGGTGGAGGCCGCGCCGAGCCGGCCGCCCCGGTCGTCGTAGAGATGGACGGCGCAGGCGAGGCACGGATCAAACGAATGAATCGTGCGCAGGATCTCGAGCGGCTGCGTGGGATCATGCACCGGCGTGCCGATCAGCGCGGCTTCGTACGGCGAGCGCTGCCCCTGGCCGTCGCGCGGCGAGGCGTTCCAGGTGCTCGGGACGACGAGCTGGTAGTTCTCGATCTTCTGGTCCTTGATGACGATCCAGTGTGCGAGCGCGCCGCGCGGCGCCTCGGAGGCACCGACGCCGCGCGCCTGCGCGGGCCAGGTGGCCGGCTCCCACTTCTCCTTGGTGAAGGTCCGCGAGTCGCCGTTGCGGATGTTGGCGAGGAGCTGGCTGTAGAACTCCGTCGCCCAGCGGGCGATCAGGCGCGTCTCGATGCCGCGGGCCGCCGTGCGGCCGAGGGTCGAGAAGAGCACCGCGGCTGGCGCCTTTAACGCGGCCAGTGTCTCGGTCACCGCATCCTTGATCTCCTGGTTGCCGCTGGCGTAGCCGACCAGCATGCGCGCGAGCGGGCCCACCTCCATGGCGTGGCCCTTCCAGCGCGGGGTCTTCAGCCAGGAATACTTCCCGTCGACGTTCAGGTTGTCGTACGGCGGCTTGGGGCCGGTGTAGTTGAACCGGGTCTCGCCGTCCCAGGGATGCAGCGCCTTGTCCTCGCCCCCGTCGTAGGAATACCACGAGTGGTTGATCGACTCCCGCACGCCGTCGGGGTCGTGCGGATCGACCGGATGCACCTTGCTGAGATCGCGGTCGAGCACGGCGCCGCGCGGGAACTTGAAGCGCGCCACGTCGGCAAAACCATTGGTCGGCAGGTCGCCATAGCAGAGGTAATTGGACACGCCGCCGCCGATTTCCGCCCAGTCGAGGTAGAACGGCGCGATCGCGAGCAGGTCCGGGAGGTAGACCTGCTCCACAAACCGGGCCGCCTCCTCGAACAGCCGGCCGACGTAGGCGAGGCGTTCGGCGTTGATGGCGTTGGCCTCGTCGATGTTGAGGGCGCAGGGCACGCCGCCCACCAGATAGTTCGGGTGCGGATTCTTGCCGCCGAAGATCGTGTGGACCTTCACGATCTCCTTCTGCCACTCGAGCGCCTCGAGATAGTGGGCGACGCCGATGAGGTTGACCTCGGGCGGCAGCTTGTAGGCCGGGTGGCCCCAGTAGGCGTTGGCAAAAATGCCGAGCTGGCCGCTCTCCACGAAGGCGGTCAGGCGTTTCTGCAGGTCGTGGAAGTACTGCGGGGAGCTCTTGGGCCAGTTCGAGATGCTCTGGGCGATGCGCGCCGTCTCGGCCGGATCGGCCTTCAGGGAGCTGACCACATCGACCCAGTCCAGCGCGTGCAGGTGATAGAAATGCACCACGTGGTCCTGCA
>CAJAKX010000124.1 GCA_903940425.1 uncultured Opitutia bacterium
AGGCCATCGGCAACACTGTGATCGCCGTCGGCGCCAGCGGCCACATCCTGCGCTCGACCGACGGGGGTGCCACCTGGGAGCTGGTCAAGGCCCCGACGCTGGCCACGCTCACCGGAATCCATTTTCCCGACGCGCAGCACGGCTGGATCGTGGGCCACGATGCCCTCATTCTCCACTCCGATGACGGCGGCCGCACGTGGACGAAGCAGTACCAGGGGGAGGACCTGCAGGTCTCGTTCCTCGATGTCCGCTTCCTCGATGCCCAGACCGGCTTCGCCGTCGGGGCTTACGGACAGTTCCTGGCCACCACCGACGGCGGCCGCACGTGGACGTCACGCCGCATCATCGAGGAGGATTATTTTCTCAACCGTCTCAGCATCGGCCCCACCGGCACGCTCTACATTGCCGGGGAGCACGGCACGCTGCTGCGGTCCACCGACCGCGGTGCCTCCTGGATGCCGATCCAGGCGCCCTACGACGGCTCCTTCTACGGCATTCTGCCCCTCGGCCCGAGGCGGCTGCTGGCCCATGGCCTGCGCGGGCGCATCTACCGCTCCGAGGATGACGGTGACAGCTGGCAACTCGTGCCCAATGAGCAGCGCGTCCTGCTGGCGACCGCCGTGCGGCTGCACGACGGCACGATTGTCGTGGCCGGACAGGCGCGGTCGTTTTTCGTGAGCCGCGATGACGGCGCGAGTTTCTCCGCCTGGTCGCCCGGCCTGACCACCGGCGTGGCCAAACTGGCCGAGGCGCCCGATGGCCGGCCGCTGGCCTTTGGCGAGGAAGGGGTGTCCCACCTCCCGGCTCCCTGAAATGAAAGTCACCATCGAACGTTTCACCGCCTGGGTTTTCCGCCATCGCCTCCCGCTGGTGATTGTTTTCAGCCTGCTCACCGTGGTGATGGGCTGGTTCGCGGCGCACCTGCATGTCGACGCCAGCTTCAACAAGGGCCTGCCCCTCGATCACCCCTACATCCGCACGTTCACCAAGTACCAGAGCGATTTCGGCGGCGCCAACCGCGTGATCATCGCCCTGATGGCCAGGGAGGGCGACATCTTCACGCCGGAGTTCTTCAAGCTCCTCAAGCAGGTCACCGACGACGTCTTTTTCCTGCCCGGCGTCGACCGGGCCCAGGTGCAGTCGCTCTTCACGCCCAATGTCCGCTACACCGAGGTGGTCGAGGACGGCTTCTCCGGCGGCAACGTCATCCCGCCTGACTTTCAGCCCACGCCCGAGGGGCTCGCCCGCGTCCGGCAGAACGTGATCAAGTCCGGCAAAATCGGCCAGCTGGTGGCCAACGATTTCACCGGCGCCATTGTCAGCGCGCAGCTGCTGGAGGTCGATCCCTCCACCGGAAAGAAGCTCGATTACCTTCGCGTCGCCCGGGAGCTCGAGGCCATCCGCACCCGGGTGGAGCGGGAGAGCGGCGGCGGCGTGCGCGTCCACATCATTGGTTTCGCCAAGGTGATGGGGGCCGTCGGCGACGGCGCCCGGGGCGTGCTCCTGCTCTTCGTCGTTTCCATCGCCATCACCACGCTGCTGGTCTGGTATTACGCGGGCCGCTGGAAGATTTCCGGTGCGCCGGTCCTCTGCTCGTTCATCGCCGTGGTCTGGCAGCTCGGTCTGCTCACCGCGCTCGGCTATGGCATCGATCCGCTGTCAATCCTCGTGCCGTTTCTGGTCTTCGCCATCGGCGTGAGTCACGGCGTGCAGATGATGCGCGCCTTCCGCACGGCGGTGTTCTCCGGCTGCGACAACAGCCTGGACGCGGCCAAGAGCGCCTTCGCCCAGCTGCTGGTGCCGGGCGGCGTGGCGCTGATCGCCGACACGATCGGCTTTCTCACCATCCTGGAGATCAAGATCCAGTCCATCCGCGAACTGGCGATCTCCGCCAGCCTCGGGGTCGGCGTCATCATCCTCACCAACCTTTTCCTGCTGCCGATCATCCTGTCCTCCCTGCGGCTGCCGCCGGCCTACGGCGAATGGGTGGCGGCGCGCCAGGCCGGCACCGTGCGGCTCTGGGCGCGCCTCTCCGCGGAAATGCGGCCGGGACCCTCGCTGGTCGTCATTGCCGTCTGGGTCGCCCTCGGGGTGTGGGGCTGGCACAAATCGCAGCAGGTCAAAATCGGCGACCTGTTCGCAGGGGTGCCGGAGCTGCGCCAGGATTCCCGCTACAACCGGGACACCCGGATCATCACCACCAAGTTCAGCATCGGCGTGGACATCATCTCGGTGATTGTGGAAACGGTGCCCAACGGCTGCGTCGACCATGACGTGGTGGCGCTCATGGACCAGTTCGAGTGGCACATGCGGGCCGTGCCCGGGGTGCAATCCGTGATCTCGCTCGCCTCGGTGGCCAAGATCGTCAACGCCGGCTGGAACGAAGGTTCGCTCAAATGGCGCATCCTGCCGCGCAACCGGCAGTCGCTGGCCCAGGCGATCTCGCCCATCGACACGGCCACCGGCCTGCTCAACGCCGACGGCAGCGTCCTGCCGGTCATGATCTTCCTCACCGACCACAAGGCCGAGACCCTGCGCACCGTCACCGACGCCGTGAAGGCCTTCAGCGCCGCGCATCCCTCGCCCAAGGTGAAATTCCTGCTGGCCAGCGGCACGGCCGGCGTGATGGCCGCGACCAACGAGGTGGTGCAGGCGGCGCAGTTCCCCATCGTGCTGTGGGTCTTCGGCGCGGTAATCGTCCTGTGCCTGCTCACCTTCCGCTCCCTGCGCGCCACGATCTGCATCGTGCTGCCGCTCGCCATCGTCAGCTACCTCGGCTATGCGCTCATGGTCTATCTGCACATCGGGTTGAAAACCTCGACCCTGCCGGTGGTGGCGCTCGGTGTGGGCATCGGCGTGGATTACGGCATCTACCTTTTTGCGCGACTGCAAAAGGCGCTCCGCGACGGCGAATATTTCGAGGACGCCATGTTCGTGGCCTTCAAGGAAACCGGCAGTTCCATCCTGTTCACCGGCTTCACCCTCGCGATTGGCGTGAGCATGTGGGTCTTTTCCGACCTCAAGTTCCAGGCCGACATGGGCCTGCTGCTCACGTTCATGTTTCTCGTCAACATGCTGGGCGCCCTCCTCCTCCTGCCGGCTATGGCCCGCTGGCTGTACCGGCATCATCGGAAAAAAGGCGTGACGACCCATCCCTTCAGGCCGGACTCGGCGAAATAAACGTCGGCGGATTCCACCTCCGCCCTTGCCTGCCATGGCCGGCTGTGTAAGCTGCGTGCATGAACGCAGGCCCGATCTTGTACATCCGGCGCGGGTGTCCTTGGTGCCGTCAGGCTGCGGCGTTCTTCTCCACACACGGCGTCGCCGTCGAAATCCGGGATGTGTCAAAATGTAATTCCGACATGAAGCGCCTCTTCGAGGTGAGCGACCAGGGCAATGTCCCCACCTTCGTGTACGGCGATTTCGTGGTGTCCGACTTCAGCGTCGACGAACTGCTCGACGAACTCGCCGAGCGTCCCGACATCCGCCTGCGGCTCGGTCTGGGCGATAATGACGACGAACAATGAGCGCCATGGCGCGTCCGGGCTTCGGCGGCGAGCCTCGCCGGCCGGATAAGCCGCCGGCACGGCTTCGCTTGAATCCCCGGACGAGTACGCTTGCTGCAACAGCCTCGGACAGCTTTGACGCTTAGAGTTTAAAGCTTATCGCCGCTTCAATGTCCTGGGACGTCCAGTTCCGCAACGGCGTCTGGCTGCCGCAAGTCGGCTGGTGGCTGGATGCACATTCCCCCGTGGTCCGCTCGTTCGTTTCGCATGCGCATGCCGACCATATCGCGGCGCATCGGGAAATCCTCTGCTCCGCCGGTACGGCGCGCCTGCTGCAGGCGCGCCTCTCCGCCGGCCGGATCGAGCACGTGCTTCCATTCGGGCAGGCCGAGCCGCTCACCCTCGACACCGCGGTGACCCTGCATCCCGCTGGCCATATCTTGGGATCGGCGCAGTGCCTGCTGATCCATGACCGCCACGGCACGCTGCTCTACACCGGCGACTTCAAGCTGCGCCCCGGACGCTCCGCCGAGCCCTGCGCGACCCCACGCGCAGACGTCCTGATCATGGAGACCACCTTTGGACTGCCACGCTATGTGTTTCCCCCGACCGAACAGGTGCTGGCGGAAATCGCGGATTTCTGCCGCCAGGCGCTCGCCGACGCGGCCACACCGATTCTCTACGGCTACAGCCTTGGCAAGAGCCAGGAACTGCTGCAGGGCCTCGCTTCGGCGCAACTGCCCGTCATGCTCCATCCCCAGACGTACAAGCTCACGCAGATCTACGAAGAACTGGGACTGGCCTTCCCCGCCTACCGATTGTACGAGGCGGAAAACCTCGCCGGGCATGTGGTCATCTGTCCTCCGCAATCGAGCCGCGCTGCCTTCTTCCAGGACATTCCCAAGCGGCGCACGGCCGCCATCACCGGCTGGGCGCTCGATGCCGGAGCCGTCTACCGCTACCAGTGCGATGCGGTTTTCCCGCTCTCCGACCACGCCGACTTTCCCGACC
>CAJAKX010000125.1 GCA_903940425.1 uncultured Opitutia bacterium
CGCTAATTCCGTTCCCACGCTCGCTGCGTTGCTGGAGGCGCCGACTCGTTTCCTGTTCTTCACTGGCAAAGGCGGCGTGGGGAAAACATCGCTGGCCTGCGCCACGGCGATTGCCTTGGCCGACCTCGGCAAACAGGTTCTGCTGGTCAGCACCGATCCCGCTTCGAATCTGGATGAGGTGCTCGGCCAGAAGCTCAACGGCGCTCCCACATCGATCCCCGGAGCGGCCGGGTTGCGGGCCTTGAACATCGATCCCGAAGCCGCCGCGCAAGCCTATCGCGACCGCATGGTGGGGCCCTATCGCGGGAAGCTGCCGGAGGCCATCGTCCGCAGCATGGAGGAACAATTGTCGGGCGCCTGCACCATGGAGATTGCGGCCTTTGACGAATTCGCCCGGCTATTGGGCGAGCCGGCCGCCACCGCCGGATTCGACCACGTCATCTTCGACACGGCGCCGACCGGTCACACGTTGCGGCTAATGAAGCTGCCCACGGCTTGGACCGGCTTTCTTGATTCGAGCACGACCGGCAACTCCTGCCTGGGACCGCTGGCGGGACTGGAGAAACAACGGGTGATCTACGAGAACGCCGTCGCGGCGCTGGCTGACCGCCAGCACACGACGCTCGTGTTGGTCAGCCGCGCCCAAAAGGCGGA
Organism: uncultured Opitutia bacterium; assembly: GCA_903940425.1. Taxonomy (GTDB): domain Bacteria; phylum Verrucomicrobiota; class Verrucomicrobiia; order Opitutales; family Opitutaceae; genus Fen-1467. The sequence goes on from CAJAKX010000125.1 coordinate 655, forward strand.
CTTGGACGAGGCGGAGCGCACCAGCGGCGAACTCGCCGCCATCGGGGTGCGGAACCAGCGGCTGATTTTGAATGGGCTTTTCAAGGCTTCCGACTCCGACCCGGTAGCCATGGCTCTGGAACGGCGCGGTTCGGAGGCGTTGACGACGAGAGCTGCATTCCTGTCGCGCCTGCCGGTCACGGAGGTGCCGCTCCGGCCCAACAACCTCCTGGGTATTCCGGCCCTGCGAAAACTGGTGCACAGCGGCGAACCGGAAAACGCCGGGCCAAACGACCGCGAGCTGACCCTGCCGCCTTTGGAATCATTATCGTCTTTGGTGGATGACTTGGTGCGGGCTGGGCGGGGCGTCATCATGACGATGGGCAAGGGCGGGGTGGGCAAGACCACCGTGGCCGCCGCCATTGCCACGGAATTGGCGCGACGCGGCCTGCCGGTGCATCTGAGCACGACCGATCCGGCGGCGCATGTGGCCGCGGCGGCGGGGCAGATCGAAGGCCTGCGGGTCAGCCGCATCGACCCGCAGGCCGAGACGAAAGCCTACGTTGAGCAAGTTATGGCCACGACCGGCAGGAACCTCGACGCCAACGGTCGCGCCCTGCTGGAGGAGGACCTGCGCTCGCCCTGCACCGAGGAGATCGCGGTCTTCCGCGCCTTTGCCCGCATCGTGGCGCAAGGGCAGGATCGGTTCGTGGTGTTGGACACCGCCCCGACGGGGCATACCCTGCTGTTGCTCGACGCCACCGAGGCTTACCACCGCGAAATCGCGCGCAAGGCCAGCAATCTGCCGGAGGAAGTGCTCCAACTCCTGCCCCGGCTTCGCGACCCGCGCTTCACGCGCGTCCTCGTGGTCACGCTTCCGGAAGCGACGCCCGTGCACGAAGCGGCGGCGTTGCAGGCCGACCTGCGCCGGGCGCAGATCGAGCCGTTCGCATGGGTGATCAACCAGAGTTTTGCCCGCGCCAAAACACGCGACCCGCTGCTACGCGCGCGGGGCGCGGGCGAACGGCCCTTCATCCAAGAAGTCGCGCGCGACCTAGCCCGCCGCACGGCGATCGTGCCGTGGGTGCCGGAAGAACCGGTCGGCCCCGCGAAGTTGCAGCAGTTTTTCCAACCATCCCAGAAGAACTGAAAACACACCGAACATGACAACCTGCGTTTACGAAACCATCCCGCAGAAGGTCGGAGAAAAGCCGCGCTTTTTCGAAATCAAACAAAGCATGAACGCCGCGCCGTTGACGAAGCACCCCGATACCGGCGAGCCAATCCGCCGCGTGGTCATGGGCGGGTTTGGCGTGTTGAAGTCGGGCGGCGCGGAGAAGCCCTCCGGCGGAAGTTCCTGCTGCGGACCGAGCGGCTGCTGCGGTTGATCCGACGAACACATCTGACTCCTTTCGCCAAAATCTTCACATATCTCCACCATGTCAGACGCCGTTGCCAAAAACATGTCCTTTCTGGACCGCTATCTCACGGTCTGGATTTTTGCCGCCATGGGCCTTGGCGTTGTCCTCGGCCATTTCGTGATCTCCGATCCGGCCGGATTCTTCGCGCCGATGACAGTCGGCACGACGAATCTGCCGATTGCAATCGGGCTCATCCTCATGATGTACCCGCCGCTCGCGAAGGTGAAATACTCGCAGCTGCCGAAGGTGTTTGCGGACATGCGAGTGCTCACGTTGTCGCTCGTGCAGAACTGGATCGTCGGACCGGTGCTAATGTTCTTTCTGGCGATCCTGCTCCTGCGTGATCACCCGGACTACATGGTGGGCCTCATCCTGGTCGGTATCGCGCGCTGCATCGCCATGGTGCTGGTCTGGAACGAACTCGCCAAGGGCAGCCGCGAGTACGCGGCCGGCCTGGTCGCGCTCAACAGCATCGCGCAGATCCTCTTCTACAGCTTCTACGCCTGGCTCTTCATCACGGTGCTGCCTCCCTATTTCGGTTTGGCCGGGGCGGTGGTTAAGGTCCGCATGGCCGATATCTTCTGGAGCGTGATGATCTATCTCGGCATCCCGTTCGCGGCAGGCGTGCTGAGCCGAGTCATCCTCGTGCCGCTGAAGGGAGAGGAGTGGTACGAACGCGTTTTCATACCAAGGATATCGCCCATCACGCTCACGGCGCTGCTCTTCACCATCGTCGTGATGTTCACGTTCAAGGGCGATGCGATCGTTCAGCTTCCCCTCGACGTGCTCCGCATCGCGATTCCGCTGGTGCTGTACTTCGCGATCATGTTTTTCGCCAGCTTCATGATGGCGAAGCGGCTGGGAGCGGACTATCCGCGCTCCGCGTCGCTCGCGTTCACCTCGGCCGGCAACAATTTCGAGCTGGCCATCGCCGTGGCTATTGCGGTCTTTGGTATCAACTCGGGCGTGGCGTTTGCCGCCGTCGTCGGGCCGCTGATCGAGGTGCCGGCACTGATCGGTCTGGTGCACGTCGCGTTCTGGTTCAGGCGCCGGTTTTTCGAAGCGGCGCCAACGACGGCCTGATCCCATCGCCAAATAGAAACCCGCACCGCGGGTTTCGGTTGCAAGGCGGGGCGGGGTTTGCTCTGTTGCGCGGCTTCATGAAACTGGTCATTCCCAAGGGCGATTTCGCCGGCTACCTGTTCGATCTCGACGGAACGCTCGTCGACACCATGCCACTGCACTACGCGGCGTGGCGCGAAGCGCTGCAGCGCGGCGGGCTCGGGCGCGACCTCGAGGAGGACTATTTCTACTCGCTGGGCGGGGTGCCGACGCGGCTGGTGGCGCAGCGGATCGGCGAGCATTACGGCGTCAAACTCGACGCCGCGAAGGTCGAGCACGTGAAGGAGAAGATCTATATCGAACGGCTGCGCGGGGCGAAGCTCATCACCCCGGTGGTGGCGTTTGCCCGGCGCGTGGCCAAAACGCATCCGGTGGCGGTCGTCACCGGCGGCATGCCCAATGTGGCCCGGAGGGCGCTCCAACTCACCGGTCTGGACACGCTCTTCCACATCGTCGTGACGCCGGCCGACGTGCCGCCGGGCCGCGGCAAGCCGGCGCCGGACATGTTCCTGGTCGCGGCCCGGCGCATGGGAGTCGCGCCGGAGCGCTGCCTTGTGTTCGAGGACGCCGAGCCGGGCATCGCCGGCGCCCGCGCCGCGGGCATACAGGTCGTGTTCGTGCCGAGCCGCCAGCGCACCCAGATTCCGGCGGCGTAAAGCACCGGCGGCTGTTCCGCTCTGCCGCCGGGCGCGGGACCCATGAGGGAGCAGAGCAAAGGATGTAACGTATTACGTTACAAATTTCTGCTGCCAGCCCTCCTGTGGTTTGTAACGTAATACGTTACAAACCATGAAGGGTGACGTCAGCCGCGGCCGGCCGCGGCGCGGCACAGGCGGTCGTTGATCGCCGTGCCCGGACCGGCAGATGGCGCCAGCTCGGCGTGCAGGCGCTTCCAGCCGCCGCGATCGAGCCGGCGCACCAGCGCAAACAACCGCCGGCCCGCCTGGCGGAGGTCGCCCGCGGCGCTGAGCCAGAAGATGTTTTTGGCGCCGCCCGCCCACCTTGGCTTGCGGAAGCAGAGCCATGCCTCGTCCGTCCCCGCCCGCGCCACCATGGCCGCCGTGATGCGCCGGTGGGTGATGAGCGGCCGTCGCGGACTGTAATGGCGGGCCAGCAGCCCCGGCGCGAGCGCGCTCTGCCGGCCAGCAGAGCGCGCGGCGTGGCGCTTGGTCACGGTGCGCACCGGCACGCCGAGCACGCGGCCGAGCTGCGCCGCGGTGATGACACCCGGCCGCAGGAGCACGGGCCGAAGCGGATTCCGGATGTCGACGATGGTGGATTCAAGTCCGTGCCGGCACGGCCCGCCGTCGAGGATGTGGGCGATGGTCCGGCCTAGGCCCTCCTGCACATGCGCGGCCGTGGTCGGACTGACGTAGCCGAAGGGATTGGCGCTTGGCGCGGCCAGGGGCAGGCCGCAAATCCGCAGCAGCCGCCGCAGCAGCGGGTGGGCCGGCATGCGCACCGCCACGCTCGGCAGTCCGGCGGTCACCACCGGGGGGACGACGGCCTTGCGCGCCAGGATGAGTGTCAGCGGACCCGGCCAGAAGGCGCGGGCGAGCCTGGCCACCGCGTCATTCGGCTCCGCGACCTGCTCCAGCATGCGCAGGTCGGCGACGTGGACGATCAGCGGATCGTTCGCCGGGCGGCGCTTGGCACGGAAGATCCGGCGGCACGCCTGCGCATCGAGCGCGTTGGCGGCGAGGCCGTAGACGGTCTCGGTCGGCACGGCCACCAGGCCGCCGCGCCGGAGCACCCGCGCGAGCCGGCGCAGGTTTGCCAGGGTGCCACGATGGATCTGGGCGGCCATGAAGGCGGCAGCTGATCACAAAAAAGGCCGGAGCGGAAGCTCCGGCCTCGGAAAATCGGCAGGATTCAGCGCTTTACAGGGCCAGCAGCATGCTGCGGGCGCGCTTGAGGGTCTTCGTGACCGCGCGCTGATGCTTGGAAGTGAGGCCGGTGTATTTCCGCGGCAGGATTTTTCCGGTGTCGGTGATGCAACGGTTCAGCATGTGCGGACTGGTGAACGGGATCTCGGCCGGCGTCAGGCTGCGCGGCTTCGGTTCGGTGGTGGTCATGGCGGAAGAAAAGTGAGGAACGGGTGAGGCTGCTTCGCACCCAGGCATTGTCAACCCGCATTTTCCCCGCGTCAGCGCCATGATCAACGTGGAATTATTCGACCGCACGGAACGGCCGCCGGCCTATCGGTGGGGGCGGGGCGGGGGACCGGTCCGGTATTCAAGTTTGTGTATTGGTGAGGCGATCTGCAGCATCGCGGCCGATGGCACTGCCGCAGGGAAATGGCACGATGAACCGCGCGAAGAAAATCCGGGAGATCGCGGTCCGGTCCCGGGCCACGCTGGCCATCGCCGCCGCCACCGGCCTGGCCTTTGTTTGGCCGCGTCTGGCCAGCGCGCTGATTTACGAGCGCGCGGACATTTTCGCGGGGCAGGTGTGGCGGCTGTGGACCGGCCATCTGGTGCACTACAGTCCCAGCCATCTGTGGTTGGATCTGGCGGTGTTCGTGGCGGCGGGCGCGTGGCTCGAATGGATCGCCCCCCGGCTGGCGCGCTGGTTTTACGTGCTGGCCCCGCCGGCGATTTCTGCCGTCCTGCTTTGGGGCGATCCCACGCTCGAGCGTTATGCCGGACTTTCCGGGGTCGCGACCGGGCTGCTGGTGCTGCTGGCGCTCGTGCAACTGCGACGGAAGGCCGGCGAGCCGCGCTGGTTCTGGCTCGGTGTTCTGCTGCTGGTCGCCGCGAAGATCATTATTGAAGCGACGGCACACGCCCCGTTGTTCGCGCGGTTCGACGCCGGCGTGCGGGTCGTTCCGCTCGCCCATGTCGGCGGCATCGTCTGCGCCCTGCTCGCGTTTCTGGTGACGAAGCGCCGGACCGGAAACCACCAGTCAGTCTGAATAGCTTTCTCCGACAAAGGAGTGCTCTCGTCCGAAAGCTGGTATCCCCGCTCGGACTTGAACCGGGATCTACGGTTTAGGAAACCGCTGCTCTATCCTGTTGAGCTACGGGGACAGCCCGCCATGACATGAAGCGACTTTCGCGCCGCGCGTCGAGCGAGTTTCCGCGGCTTGGAGACGCGTTTGGCGGGAAACCGTGAAGGGATTCGCAGCCCTGCGGTGTTTTCACCTGCAGCACCTTTTACCATGAAAACATCCCCCATGCTTATCCTCGGTATCGGAGTGCTGCTTTCAGGCAGCCTCCTCGCGCAGACCTCCTCATCCAGGTCTGACTGGCAGTCACTCAAGATCCTCCAAACCGCCGATCCGGTCTTCCCCTCCCACCTCATGCAGGTGGGGATGACGGAAGGTGAAGCCCGCGTGGTCATCAACACGGATGCCAGCGGCAAGCTCGTAGATTGGCTGGTGGTTGGATACACCCACCCGGAGTTTGCAGAGGCCGCCGTGAAGGCCATCAAGCAGTGGACATTCGAACCGGCGCGACTGCAAGGTGAGCCGGTCGGCACCACGATCGAGCTTGTTTTCAGTTATGAGGCCAAAGGAGTCGTGGTATCGACTTCCAGCGCGACCGACATCCTCGAGGGGCGGTTGCTGCGAATGATGGCGGCTCACTACACCTATCAACCCTGCTCCCCGCGGGAACTGGACCGGATTCCCACGCCGATTGTCACCATTATGCCGCAGTATTCGGGCGCACTGGCCAAGAAAGGCGTGACCGGCAAGGTGACGGTCGAGTTCTTCATCGATGAGACGGGAGCGGTCCGCCTGCCCGCCGTGTCAGCGAAGGACGACACCATGCTGATCGCCTTGGCAATTGATGCCCTGAACCAATGGAAGTTTGCACCGCCGACGTCCAGGGGCCGAGGCGTGCTGGTGAAGGCGAGCCAGGAGTTTGATTTCGTAAACGGCAGTTGAAGCGCCATCCTCCGCATCACCGAAGCGGGCCGGTTAATCTCTTTGCCAAGAAGGCCGCGCGGGTCGCCTGCGCGGCCTCTTTTTATTTGGTGCAGGCGGATGGCGTCGCGCATGACGGTGTGGCGTCCGGCCATTCGCACCGCAGCCGGCTGCGGGCTTGTCACGCAGCCAATAACGGCGGAGATTCCCGGTCGAACACCTACCACAATGTCACCCCGAATTTCATGGCCGCTCGTTTTGTCGGCACTTGCGGCCGCCGCCGTCTTCGCGAACGAAGGATCCCAACCAAATCCCCCCATGAATGATCCCCGCCAGATCATGGCTCTTGATCACGACTGGCGCTTCCACTTCGGCAACGCCGAGGGGGCGCAGCTGCCGGCCTTCGACGACTCGGGCTGGGAGCAGGTCGGCCTGCCGCACACGTGGAACGCCGCGGACGGCACCAGCAAGGATTTCCGGCGCGGGACCGGCTGGTATCGCCTGCATTTTTCCGCCCCCGCGAACGCGGCCGGCCGGCGCAGCTACCTGCGCTTTGATGGTGTGGGCACGGTGTCGACGGTCTGGCTCAACGGGCAGGAGCTGGGCACGCACTGGAGCGCGACCTCCGCATTTTGCCACGACGCCACCACCGCGTTGAAGCCCGGTGCCGACAACGTGCTGGTGGTGCGGGCCGACAGCACGTGGCGCGACGACGTGCCGCCGCTCGAGGGGGATTTCACGATTTTCGGCGGCATCTACCGCCGCGTCGAACTCATCACGGCGTCGCCGCTTTCCGTCGACCTCCTCGACCATGCCAGCCCGGGCGTCTACCTCACCACGCCGGAGGCGACCAGCGAGCGCGGCAGGGTGCGGGCGCGCATCCGCCTGAACAATGCCGGCACGGAGACGCGCCCGGCCGCGGTATCGCTCACCGTGCTTGATGCCGCGGGCGCGACGGTTGGCACGGTCCGCACCGGGCAGGCGGCCGCCCCCGGGGTCACCGAAGTCCTGCTGGAACTGGCCGTGGCGAAGCCGCGCCTGTGGAACGGCCGGATCGACCCGTATCTTTATCAGGCGGTCGTGGAGGTTGCGGCGGACGGCACGCTGACGGACCGCGTCCGCCAGCCGCTCGGCTTCCGCACCTTTCACCTCGATCCCGTGCGGGGCTTCATCCTCAACGGGCAACCGTATGACCTGCATGGCGTGAATCTGCACCAGGACCGGGAGGGCAAGGGCTGGGCGGTTTCGCCCGGGGAGCACGAGGAGGATTTCCGTCTCATGATGGAGATGGGTTGCACGTTCGTGCGTCTCGTTCACTACCAGCACGACCAGCAGGACTATGACCTGTGCGACCGGCTCGGGCTCATCGCCTGGGCCGAGCACGGGCTGGTGAACACGCTGAGCGAGAAGCCGGAGTTTTTGGATCGCTGCGTCACACAGCTGACCGAACTGATCCGCCAGAGCTGCAATCATCCCGCGATCATCACCTGGGGTATCGGCAACGAGGTGCAGGCGCACAAGTATCCCTTCGGATCGGACCTCCTGCGCCGCCTGAGCCGGGTGGTCAGGACCGAGGATCCCACGCGGCCCAGCACGCTCGCGACGTGCTACGACGAAATACCGGGCGCCTATGACAACGACCTCATCGCCCACAATAAGTATCATGGGTGGTATCACGGTGCCTCCACGGATTTCGCCAAATGGCTGGACGCCCAGCACGCCAAGGCGCCCGACCGCTACCAGGGCATGAGCGAGTATGGCGCGGGCGCCGGCCCCGGCATTCATAGCGCAACTCCTAAGGCGCAGGATCACTCTGAGGAATATCAGGCCCTCTTTCACGAGGTCTACTGGCGCACCCTCCGGAATTACCCGTGGGTGTGGTGCAAGGCGGTCTGGCAGATGTTCGACGCGGCGTCCTCCACGCGCCACGAAGGCGAGCGCCCCGGCGTCAACGACAAGGGACTCGTCACCCGCGACCGGAAGATCCGCAAGGACGCGTTCTATTGGTACAAGGCCAACTGGACCACGGAGCCGCTGGTCTACATCACCAGCCGCCGGTTCACTCCGCGCACCACGACGGAGACCGAGGTGAAGGTTTATTCCAACTGCGACGAGGTGGAGCTGGTGCTCAATGGCCGGTCACTTGGTACAAGACGGGTCGATGATCACGTGGCAATCTGGGCCAGTGTGGAGCTGGCGCGAGGGGAGAACCGCCTCGATGCGCGCGGCCGCAAAGGCGGCACCACGACTGCTGATCGATGCGATTGGATGCTGCAGTCGACTCCCTGAGGCTGCGGCGCGGGATCAGGACCGCATGCCTGCATCGGGGAAGCAGCCGTGCCAAGGCCTACTGCGGATCTCCGTAGATGATGCCCCGCCCGCCGGTGCCAAGATAAACGCGGCCGTAGGTGCGCGGATCGCCGATAATCACGCTGATCCAGCCGTAACGGTGCTGATCATCGTTGATGAGCACCCAGGTCGCCCCGGTGTCGTCGGAACGGAAGATGCCCTGAACATCATTCACCCTGCCGGCCAAAAAGATGGCGGGGTGATCCTGTCCGGGCGCCGCTTTGCCGAAGCCCACCTGGTCGGCCTCCTGCACGCCGCTGACTTTCGAGAACATGGCGCCGGAGTTGGTTGAACGGAAGAGACCGCCGGGGGTGGGCAGCCATAGATGACCTTCGCGGCCAGGCACGGCGCGAAGCATGCCTCCGTCCAAGGGCAGGCTTGATGACGCCACCGAGAAGGTGGCGCCGCCATCGGGGCTGGCGTAGATCCGGCCGGCGATGAAGTCGTAGATATAGAACTTGTCCGGGTTCACCCGATCGGCGGTCGGGCGCGTTGTCCGATAGTCATTGGTGGAAGCCGGACCGCCACGGCTTTGCTTCCAGGTGGCCCCACTGTCGGTCGAATAAAATGGCGTGGAGGCCTTGGGCAGCCACAGCAGCCTGCCACCATCGGCCGAGATGGCGATCGCACCCGGACCGTTGGTGAAAGCCGGCGGCGGGGAGCTGCCAAACAGGGTCCACGTCGTTCCACCGTCCAGCGAGCAGGAACCCCGCCCGGTTCCGGCAGTGTGCGTACGGACCACCTGCGCAGGCTTCATCTCGGCGAAGTCGATGCTGGTGCTGCTGGTAAACGCCGGCTGGTACATGCCAGCGGGGGGAGAAGCATTCAGATCGTCATGCCGGAAGCCGTCGACATCCGCGATCGCGCTGAGCAGCGGCGCTCCGGCCGGAGGGCTGATCAAGGCGGCCGGGACCGTTTCTTCCAAGCCGTCATCGCGGAAGGTCCATCGGGTTGCTTCGCCAGAATCCGCCGCGGTCAGGGCGCCGCAGGCCCAGACGCCGTATCCCGTGACAAAGATGGCGCGGTCCGGATTGAAGGGATCGATCTTGATGTCGCCCATCCAGTGTGGCTGGTATCGCGCGGTATAAGGCGCGGCGGCGTGATCCCAAGCGGCTTTGGCGCGCAGGCCCGTCCAAGTGGCGCCGCCGTCCGTGCTGCGGAAAATCTCGTCGCCTTTGCTCCAGCGATCCAGGGTGGTGACCATGAGGGTGCCGGGGCGCCGGACATCAAGCGTCAGGCCGGCATAGCCAAACTTGTCATCACCAGTGGGCTTGACCGGTGTGATATTGGTCCAGGCGCCGTCGACGGGATTGAACTTCCATACGCTTCCATCGGTCAGGCCGTTTGGTCCGAGGTGGTTGCCATAGGTGAGATAGAGTATCCCGGCAGAGTCGAGAGCGGCGTGATGGGGAATCAGACCGGTAGGCTGGCCGGAGACCGTCGTCCAGGTTTTGCCGCCGTCCGTGCTGCGATAGAGGCTTGTCTCCAAGCTGTTCGCACCGACGTAAAGGGTGGGGGTGGGATTGCCCGGCTGGCCGCTGCGTTGGTCGAAGAGCACGAAGGTGACGCCGGCGGCCGGGAAGCCGGCGACCTGGCGCCAGGTGTCGAGTTGATGGCCGGTACTCATCCACAATCCATCATGGTTCGTGCCGAGAATAAGGATGCCGCCATCATGGGGATCGACTTGCAGGCGCTCGCCGGTGGAGCGGCCGTCCTCGTTGCCACCGAGCTTGAAGGGCAGGGCAGCGCGGCTCCATGTGGCGCCCTGATCCCTCGACCAGAGCAGCGCCGCATGGTTTTTCTCCCACGCCTGGGTGTACTGGCCGCAGGCGAGGTAAAGCAGATTGGAGTTGTTGGGATCGACCGCCAGGCTCAGGACCCCAAGGTGCGTGGCGCTTTCCTTCCCGAGCATGTCATTGAGCGGAATCCAGGAGCGGTCTTCCTGATTCCAGCGATAGGCCCCGCCCACGTCGGTGCGGACGTAGACCAGATCACGCTGCGCGGGATGAAAAACGATGCCGGAGACAAAACCGCCTCCACCAATCTTCACGTTCCGCCAGAGATACGGCTGGTGGGACGGACCGGCGGCGAAAGCCGGCGTCAGGCCTGCCAGCAGGGAGGCGATCGGTGCGACGCGCCAAAAGGAAGGAAGGATTTTCACGCGGACTTAAGGATAAATTGATCTGGCGGCACCCGGGACATGGCGCGATGGTCCGCACCCAACCAGCGGCGTGGTTTGCATGCGGGATTCATCGCGTGATTTAACCTTAAACCTAGGGCGCCCTCTGAATCTTTCAAGGCCGTTTCACTCACGCGCCACCACCCGGCTTTTGTGAAGTCAGTCGTCGGACACCTGTTGCCTGACAGCAGGCACACCGATCGCCCTGGCGGAAGACATGGCGTCAATAATGGCGACCCTTGGCGTCGACGCCCTGCCTTGTTCGCGCTGCCTGCAGTGGTCCTCCTGATGAAAGCCGATTGGGGCAGTTGGCTCCCGGCGCACTCGGCAAAAATGTCGGAATGGGGTGTCAGGGAGGCCCGCGTTCATGGCCCAAGCGGTCCGGATTCTGCCTGCCGACGGCCGCTGATTCACCGGGCGATCTGGAAACCGGCGCTGGAAGGCGGGCAGGATTCCCAAAAACTGACTGGCTTCCCCCGGTAATTTAGCGCTAAACTAGCGTTCGCCTGTTTTTCTGCCATGAAATTTACCGATGGCCAATGGATGCTGCAGCCAGGCGTGTCCGCTTTTTACCCGGCCGAGGCGCATGAGGTAAGCGAGCAGGACGGCACCCTCGTGATCCATGCCCCCACGCGCCCGATCCGCCATCGCGGCGACACGCTGGGCGGCCCGCTTCTCACCATCCGCATCAGTGCGCCCATGGCGGATGTGATCCGCGTCCGCATCGAGCATTTCTCCGGCCCGGTGGACCGCGGCCCCCACATCCCGCTGGTGCCGCAGGCCCGGCCGGCCGTCTCGATCGAGAACGGCCAGCAGGAGGCTCTGTTGCGCTCAGGCGGTCTGGCCGCCCGCATCCGTCGCAGCGATTGGGAGCTGGCCTTTGAAGGCGGTGGCAGGGTTCTGACGCGCAGTGGCTCGCACGGCATGGGCTACATCCAGTGGCCCGGGCACGGCAATTTCGTGCACGAGCAGCTCAACCTCGGCGTGGGCGAGTGCGTCTACGGCCTCGGCGAACGCTTCACGGCGTTGGTGAAGAACGGCCAGGTCGTCGAAAACGTGAACAAGGACGGCGGCACCGCGAGCGAGCAGGCTTACAAATGCGTGCCGTTCTACCTGACCAACCGTGGCTACGGCGTGCTCGTCAACGAGACCGGCCCGGTGTCGTTTGAGGTCGCCTCGGAGAAGGTCGCGCGCCTGCAGTTCAGCATCCCCGGGGAAAGCCTGGAATATTTCCTCATCTACGGCCCCACGCCCAAGGAAATCCTCCGCAAGCTCACCGCGCTCACCGGCCGCCCGGCCCTGCCGCCCGCGTGGTCGTTCGGCCTCTGGCTGACAACCTCGTTCACCACGAGCTATGATGAGGCCACCTGCGTGAGTTTCATCGAGGGCATGAAATCGCGCGACCTGCCGCTCCACGTCTTCCATTTCGACTGTTTCTGGATGCACGAGTTCGCCTGGTGCAACTTCCAGTGGGATGCGCGCGTCTTCCCCGATCCGGTCGGCATGCTCCGGCGCTTTCACGAGCGCGGCCTGAAGGTCTGCGTGTGGATCAACCCCTACATCGGGCAGAGCTCCGCGCTGTTCGCGGAGGGCTGCCAGCACGGCTACTTCCTCCAGCGGGCCGGCGGCGGGGTCTGGCAGACCGACCAGTGGCAGCCGGGCATGGCCATCGTCGATTTCACCAATCCGGCCGCGTGCGAGTGGTTCGCCGGCCACCTCCGCCGCCTGCTCGACATGGGTGTCGACTGCTTCAAAACCGACTTCGGAGAGCGCATCCCGACGGAGGGCGTCGCCTACCACGACGGCTCCGATCCGGTGAAGATGCACAACCATTATCCCGTGCTCTACAACGAGACCGTCTTCGCGGTGCTGGAAGAAGTCCGCGGGCGGGGCGAGGCGGTGGTGTTCGCCCGTTCGGCCGGCGCCTCCAGCCAGCGTTTCCCCGTGCACTGGGGCGGCGACTCCTGGTCCACCTTCGAGTCGATGGCCGAGAGCCTGCGCGGCGGACTGTCGCTCAGCCTGTGCGGTTTCGGTTACTGGAGCCACGACATCGGCGGTTTCGAAGGGCTGCCGCCGGCGGCCCTCTACAAACGGTGGCTCGCGTTCGGCCTGCTGTCCTCGCACAGCCGCCTCCATGGCAGTTCCTCCTACCGGGTGCCGTGGAACTACGACGACGAGGCCTGCGACGTGCTCCGTTTTTTCACGCGACTGAAGTGCCGCCTCATGCCCTATATTTATGGCAAGGCGCTGGAGGCGCACCGCGAAGGCGTGCCCATGATGCGCGCCATGATGCTGGAGTTTCCCCATGATCCGGCCAGCGACACGCTCGAACGCCAGTACCTGCTCGGCGACGCCCTGCTTGTCGCTCCGGTGTTCTCCGCGGATGGCTGGGTGGATTATTATCTGCCGGAGGGCCGCTGGACCCACCTCCTGACGGGTGAAGTTCAGACGGGCGGCCGCTGGCATCGCGCCCAGCACGGTTTCCTCAGCCTGCCGCTCCTGGTGCGTCCCGGCACCATTTTGCCGCTCGGCGCCAGGGACGACCGGCCGGATTACGAGTTCGCCGACGGAGTGACGTTCCGCGTTTATGAACCTGCCGACGGCGCCCAAGCCGTCTGCACCGTGCCGACCTTGCGCGGCGCGGCCGGCCTGAGCCTCGAAATGCGCCGGCGCGGGGCGCAGATCGAAGCGACGGTCGGAAGCGCACCGGCCGTCGCGTGGCGGCTGCAGCTGGCCGGAGTGAAAGCCGTGGTGGCAGTCGAGGGGGGGGCCGCCGCAGCGGATCCCCTCGGCGTCGTGATTTCTCCGGCGCGCGGATCGCGGATCTTGCGGGTGACATTGGCGGACAACGTTTGAAAAACCAGCCCGTGCCCCGTCATCCGGCAACGAAGAAACCGATCCGCGCCGCCACCCTGGCGGACGTTGGCCGGGCGGCGGGAGTTTCCGCCATGGCCGCCTCGGTGGTGCTCAACGCCGCGCGCACCTCGTCGCGCATCGCCCCCGAGACGCGCGCCCGCATTCTCACCGCGGCCGCCCGCCTGCGCTACCGGCCCAACGCCGCCGCCCGGGCCCTGGCGGATCGCCGGATGAATACGCTCGGCGTCGCCGCGGTCGTCGATGGCGGCGAGTTGAACCTCTACTTCCTTGGCCTCTTCAACGGCATCCTCGCCGCGGCCGCCCGCCATGGACAGAACACGACCGTCTTCACGCTGGTTGACTGGGAGCAGGACGCCGCCCGGCTGCCGGGGCTCTGCGACGGCCGCATTGACGGCCTCATCCTCATCGGACCCGTGCTCTCGCGGGAGGCCATCCGCGCGCTGCCTGACCATACGCCGTTTGCAGCCCTCCATCCCAACATACCCATTCCGGGCTCCATCAACCTGGAGAGTGACGAGGAGACCGGCGCGTATGAGATGGTCCGCGAGCTGATCGCACGGGGGCATCGACGAATCCTCCATATCAGCGGTCAGCGCGGCCTGTTGGGCGCGGAACGGCGCATTCACGGGTACAAGCGCGCCCTCGCCGCCGCCCACATTCCGTTTGACGCGTCGCTGATGATAAACGCGGGTTTCAGCATGGACGAAGGCCGGCGCGCAATGAGCAAATGGCTGGAACGCTCCATGGGGCAGCCGCTGCCGCACGCGATTTTCTGCGTCAACGATGGCTGCGCCATCGGCTGTCTTGAGGCCCTGGCCGAGGTTGGCCTCAGAGTGCCGGAAGACGTCTCTCTGGCCGGATTTGACGACACGCTGGCGGCCCGCACGACCGTGCCCCAGCTCACCACCGTGCGGCAACCGCTGCATGCGATGGGGGACCGGGCCGTGGAAACGCTGCTGGCGCGCATCCGTCATCACCACGGGCACGCCGCGCCCGAAATTCAGGAGACCATCGTTTTTCCCACCGAAATTGTGTGGCGGGACTCCGTGGGCACTCCCACGGCTGCACAAAAAATGGTGCCGGCATCCTAATTAATCCGTCAGGAGTGTGATGCCGAGCAGCGCCAGGGTCGTCTCCATTGCGGGGTTGGAACGGAGGTAAAGCGTGGCGAGTTCCGCATCCGGATGGGGATTCTCCCATTCGAGCGTATAAAGATAGCGCTCGTAGTCGAAAGGATCGCCATTCTCGGTGATCACGAGATGCCTGACACCGGCACCGTTGAATTGCGGGAAGTCAGACCACCAGTCCTGAATATTTGGCTGGGGTGCGTCCGACGGAGGCTCGCCCATGCCCCTGGCCACGATCGGCACGGAAATCGGCCGTCGTCCCGTGAGATAAAAGTCGTACCAGGCAAACGGCACCGGTTCACCTGCGTATCCGCAGCCGTGCAAAAAATACACCGCCCTCACCCGCCGTCTCACCGGGATGGCCACTTCCACCGGCAGCATGCGTCCCGCCGTGGAGAGGGAACGATGTGAGCGCAACACCACGGCCGCGTTGCCGCGGTTCTTGTGTTCGTCGATCACGTCGAAGGGCACCCCGTGGATGGACTTGCGTCCGGGGCCGAAGTGCAACAGCGGCAGGTTGCCCAGCCAGCTGTTATGGCGCGTGAATGAGCGGTTGGCCAGGCCCGCAAGGTCAATGGGCGCAAAGACCCCGGGCCGCGCCCCGGTCGTCAGCCGGTGCGGCTGCTGCCAGCTCTCCTCCGCCTCGCGCAGCCGCTGCTCGCGCGCTTGTGGCCAGCTGCGCGAAGTCGGTCTCTCCATGCCGCGCCCCTGGTCTGCTCCTGCCGCCGTGACGGTGGCGCGGGCCGCGACCGACGAACGCTCGCGCAGGGTCGCCTCGAGGCGCAGCCGCTGCCGCGGCAGCAGCCGGCCCGTGCGGCGCACCTCCAGCAGATTCTGGCACACCAGGTCGAGGGCCATGTGTCCCAGGATGCGCGAGTCGAAGCCGGCGCAGGTCACCGCCGGCTGACTGTTGCGGGCGTCGGCCGAATCACCGACTGCCACGAGTGACAGGTCCCGCGGAATGTTGACCTTTTCCAGCTTGGCGGCCGCAACGAACGCAGCAATCAGATCCGCTTCGGACAGCACCACGGCGGTCGCCGCGGGGCACTCGGAACGGATCCGGCGCAGCGTGTGGCGGACCACGTCACGGATATCCGAGGTCACCTTGTACATCTGCCGGGCCGAATCCTGCAGGCCCAGACGGAGACAGGTCTCTTCATAGGCCTGCCACACGGCGATCGAACGATGCACTCGCCGGGCCACGCCCAGACAGACCATGTTCGTGTGCCCCAGGCTGGTCAGATGCGTGATCACACTGGCCGTGGCACCGTGCAGATCGTCCGCGACGAGGTTGGGTCCCGGCGGCGCTTCCTCGGCGACGACGCAGGGGATCTTCAACCGGTCGAATTCCGCGGTTTCATTGTCCCACTCCCAGCCGCTTTCGTTGAGATGAAAAATCACACCCTCAAGCCGTTTCTGGGCGGCCAGCCGCAGGTGATGGCGCAGGCTGTCGCGGCCGATGTAGAAAATTTCCTCCACCTGCACCCCACGTCGGTCCGCTTCCTCCGCCAGGGCGGGAAATCTCGCGATACGATGCGTCAGCACGGCCAGGCGCGCCCCCGCCAGGGAGACCGTCCCTAGGGCGGACGCAATCGGCATCAGCTTGTAGCCGGAGCGGTGCAGCCGGCCTGCGGCGATCAGGCGCAAAGCGGCCCGGTTGACG
>CAJAKX010000126.1 GCA_903940425.1 uncultured Opitutia bacterium
CTCGATGCCGAAGCCGGGGAAGCTGGCGAGGCGCTGATAGAATGGCCCGTTGTCCCAAAAACCAGCCTCGGAACAGCCGATGCAACCGTGGCCGGACTGGATGGGATAACTCACGCCATTGTTCCAGCGCATTACGCCGCAGGAATTGTAGGTCGTCGGCCCACGACAGCCCATCTTGTAGAGGCAGAAGCCCCGGCGCGCGTTTTCGTCGTCGAAGGACTCGACGAAGAGGCCGGCGTCATAGTAGGGCCGGCGGTAGCAGGTGTCGTGCACCCGCCGCGAGTAGAACGCCTTGGGGCGTCCGAGCGCATCCAGCTGCGGGATGCGATCGAAGGCCAGCAAATGGACCACGACGCCGGCCATCACCTCGCCGATCGGCGGGCAGCCCTGCACGTTGATGATCGGTTTGCCGGTGATGACCTTGTGAATGGGCGTGGCCCGCGTCGGATTCGGCTTGGCGGCCTGGACGCAGCCCGCGCAGGCGCAGTTGCCCCACGCGACCACGGCCTTCGCCCCGTCGGCGGCCTCCTGGACGATGTCGAGCGCGGTGCGGCCACCGATGACGCAGTAAATGCCCTCGTCGGCCATGGGGACCGAACCCTCCACCATCAGCAGGTACTCGCCGCGGCGTTCCTTCATCGTGCGGTGCAGGCATTCCTCCGCCTGGAAACCGGCGGCGGCCTGCAGGGTCTCGGTGTAATCCAGGGACACCTTGTCGAGCAGGATGTCCGCCACGATCGGATGCGAGGAGCGGATGAACGACTCGCTGCAACAGGTGCATTCCTGGAAATGCAGCCAGACCACGGGCAGGCGCCGTTTCTTCTCCAGGGCCTTCACGACGTCGGCGACCCCGCTCGCCTCGAGGCCGAGGTAGGCCGACATCCACGTGCAGAACTTGATAAAATCACGCCGGCTTACGCCGCGCGCACGCATTTCCTCCCAAATGGTCGGACCGCCGGTTTGGGGCGGGGATTCCAGCAGATTCATGATGATCCTTGGGTAATCGCGTCGTCCGGCTGGAGCCGCACGGGGCGAGGTTGGCGGGTAACTTGTTCCGCTGAGTCTGCGCAGATTTTGGTGCGCATCAATTGATATATGACCTTGAGGTCATTGAATTAATTTTTCTTCTGCCAGACCGGCACGACGGCTCGACTTCCCGAGGTGGCGGCCCAACGTTTCCCTTATCATGCACGAACTGGGGATCGCCGAATCCGCCCTGGAGCTGGCGCTGACGCAGGCGCACAGCGCGGGCGCGTCGCGGGTGCTGCGCATCGTGATTCGCGTGGGCGCGCTCTCCGGCGTGGATGCGGAGGCGCTGCGTTTCGCCTTCACGGTGATCCTGCCGGGCACGGCGGCCGAGGGAGCGACGCTGCAAATTGACCCGGTGGCCGCCATCGCCTATTGTCCCGCCTGCCAGAAAGACTTTTCCCCCGACACTGATCACTTCTTCGAATGCCCCACCTGCGGCCAGTTGTGCGCGACCGTCAAGCAAGGTCGTGAACTCGATCTGGTCCGTCTCGAAATGCTTTGATTTCCATGCCGAACAAAAAACCTGAACGAAGCCGCGCGGGCGCCCCGGCCCGAAGCGGCGTGATCCTGGTGGATGTACGCGACCCGGCTGACACTCCGCCCACCCCGCCGGGCGATCCGCTGCCCGGCACGGTCCGCACCATCGACCTGCAGGTGCGTCTCCTCGATGAAAACGACCGGCGCGCGGCGGAAAATCGCACCTTCCTGCAGCAGCGTGGAATCCGCGCCCTGAATTTCGTCTCGTCGCCGGGGGCGGGCAAGACGACGCTGCTGGAGCGCACCCTTGACGCCCTCGCCGGCGAGGTGCGCTGTGCCGTGCTGGTCGGGGATCTGGAGACTGACAACGACGCGCGGCGGCTCCGCCGCGAGGGACTTCCCGTCGCCCAGATCACCACGGGAGGAACCTGCCACCTGGATGCCTCCATGGTCGCCCGCGGCCTCGCCGCCCTGCCGCTCAGTGAAGTGCGCCTCCTCTTTGTCGAAAACGTCGGCAATCTGGTCTGCCCGGCCTCCTTCGACCTTGGTGAGAATCGCCGCATCACGCTCCTCTCCTGCACGGAAGGAGAGGACAAGCCGCTCAAGTATCCGCCCATCTTCACCAGCGCGCATGCCGTCATTGTGAACAAGATCGACGTTGCGGCCGTGCTGGGCTTCGACCGCGCCGCGGCGCTGACCAACATCCGTCGCGTCGCGCCGCAAGCCGAAATCTTCGAACTCTCCGCCCGCACGGGCGAAGGGTTCGATCGCTGGCTGGCCTACCTGCGCGCGCTGCTTTGAATCATGCCACCGGCGGCTGACGGCACCACCCCGCGCCTGGCAGATCGTCTGCTGGAGATCGAGGGAACCGTGCAGGGCGTCGGGTTCCGGCCGTTTGTCGCCCGGCTGGCCGCCCGCCTCGGCGTGCGCGGCTGGGTGAGAAACGACGAACGCGGCGTGACCGTGCGGGCCGTCGGCTCCCAGGACATGCTCGACGCCCTGGCCGCGACGCTGCAGGCGGAACCGCCGCCGGCCGCCCGCATCACCTTTCTGCGGGAGCGCCCGGCGGAAGGGGTCAGGAATCTGCCGCCGGTGCCGGCCGTGGGGTTTTTGATTCTCGACAGCGGTACCGACGCGACCGTGCGCACCGCGGCGGTCACCCCCGATCTCGCGCTGTGCGCCGATTGCCGGCGCGAGCTCGCCGATCCGGCCGACCGCCGCCATGCCTACCCTTTCATCAACTGCACGAACTGCGGACCCCGTTACTCGATTCTTCGCGAGCTGCCCTACGACCGGCCGCGCACCACCATGGCGGGGTTTGCGATGTGTCCGGAGTGCCGGCGCGAGTACGAGGATCCGGCCGATCGGCGCTATCACGCCCAGCCCAACGCCTGTCCGGTCTGCGGACCGCAGGTGGAGTTGCAGGACGCCGCGGGCCGGACGCTGGCCTCCCGCGGGGCGGCGATCGCCGCAGCCGCGGCGGCGTTGCGCGCCGGGCAGATCGTGGCGGTCAAGGGCCTGGGCGGATTCCACCTAATGGTGGATGCAGCCAATGAAGCGGCCGTCCGCGAACTGCGCCGCCGCAAGCATCGCGAGGAGAAACCGCTGGCGGTGATGTTTCCGTCGCTCGAGTCGGTGCGGGCGGCGACTGAATTGAGCGAGGACGACGTGTGCTGGCTGACGTCCGCCGCCGCCCCGATCGTGCTGGTGCGCCGCCGGGCGGAGGCACCCCTGGCGGAGGCGGTGGCGCCGGGCAATCCGTGGGTCGGCGCGCTCCTGCCCTATACGCCATTGCATGTGCTGCTGCTTGCGGCCGTCGCGCGTCCCGTGGTGGCCACCAGCGGCAATCTCTCGGA
>CAJAKX010000127.1 GCA_903940425.1 uncultured Opitutia bacterium
CAGGATGTCCCGCCCTTCCTCATTGCGGACGGCAACCCGGCGGTCATCCGTTCGATCAACAAGGTGGGGCTCGAGCGCAGCGGCTTTACGCCCGAGCAGGTTGAGCGCATCAAGCAGATCCACCGCGCGCTCTTCCGCGAGGGCCTTAATCGCGGGCAGGCCCTCGAGAAACTGCAGAAGCATCCGCAGGCCGCCAGCGAGGAATTCCAGTGCGTGCTCTCCTTCGCCGCCGCCAGCGAACGGGGGTTGATGCCGGGGCGCTAAACGGCCCCGGGCCGCCCGCCGTCACTTTTTCTTGTACACGGCTGCCGGGTCGAACACGCGGGGAGCCGTGAATTCGAGCTGCAGCGTCTGCTCATCGGCGAGGCGGCGGTAGAAACAGGAACGATAACCGTTGTGGCACGCGGCGCCGCCGACGTTCTCGACCTTGAGCAGCACGACATCCTGATCGCAATCCACCAGCAGCTCTTTCACGAGCTGCACGTGGCCCGACTCCTCGCCCTTCACCCAGAGCTTGTTGCGCGAACGGCTCCAGTAGGTGGCTTTTTTCGTCTTGATCGTGTGGGCGAGCGCCTCGGCGTTCATGAACGCGAACATCAACACCTCGTTGGTTTTCGCGTCTGCCGTGATGCAGGGAATGAGGCCGTCGGGTCCGAACTTCGGCCGCAGGGTGGCGCCGAGCTCGATTTCCGGGGTCGTGGTGCGGGCGGGGAAGGCGGGGGTGCTCATGGATGATGGGTGAAGGTAAGAGTGGAGGCAGGGGGGAGGAGCCTGCCGGCGGGCGATAATACCGTGCCCAGAGAAACGGGGCTCGGCATCGCGGGCAAGCTCACACCTGCATCCCGTCGGCCAGTTTCAACAGATACTCGTACGCGTAGAGGCCGGTGCGGTGTCCGTCGCTGAAGTCGAAGCGCAGGGCATAGTTGCCGATCCGTTCCCAGCCGACGACGGTCACGCCGGAAAAATCACGCGGACCGTGGCCGCCATGCTGCTGGCCGAAAATGTCGCGCTCGCCCTGCGTCTCCGCGCTCGGTGAGGCGGCGCGGAGCCGTGCGGCCGGGTAATAAGTTTCCCGGCCGTCGTCCCAGCGGAGGGCGAGCTCGGAGCCTATGATTTGTACATCGACCGGCGTCAGCATGCGTGAACGGCACTCTTTGGGGCAAAGCCCGCGGGATGGACAGCAAATAAAGCCGCTGAGGTGGGCATCAAAAGACACGTGTTTGTCAATGCAGGGTAACCTCCATCGGGCACCTACCCAGCCGGTGCGCCGCAGGCAGGCGCGGCTTCGTTTGCGCCCGAGGCGACGTGCGCCCATTGCCGTCAGTTCAGATTCGCTTAATCGTTCCGATTAAGTTTGGTTTCCAGCCTCCACTGATACCTTCAAAACCATGAAAAAGATCATCCTTGCCCTGCTGGTCTGCAGCGCGCTGGGCGCGCGGGCCGCCGAGAAGATCGTCGTGACCGTCACCAACGATCTCGATATCGCCCGCCCCGCGGAGGTCGTGGCGGTCCCGTTCAGCGACATCCAGCGTCTGCTGCCGGGCATGCTGTTCGACCACCTGGTGGTGAAGGATGCCACCGGTGCGGTCATCCCTGCGCAAGGCACCAATTTTCAGCCGGAGGAGCGCCACGATTATTACCGTGACCTCGTCTTTCAGCACGATTTTGCGGCCGGGGAGAAGTCGGCCACCTTCACGATCGAGAAAACCGCCGCGACCGTGCCGCCATTTCCGGCGAAGGTCTTCGCCCGTTATGTGCCCGAGCGGCTCGACGATTTTGCGTGGGAAAACGACCGCGTGGCGCACCGCATTTACGGGCCGGGACTCGACACGCCCGCGGCCGAAGGCAGCCGCATGATCAGCAGCGGGGTCGACGTCTGGTGCAAGCGGGTTCGCTACCTCATCGTTGACCGCTGGTATGTCAAAGGGCACTACCACACCGACACGGGGGAGGGGCTGGACATGTATGACGTCGGCACGAATCGTGGGTGCGGCGGCACCGGCGTGTGGGATGGCCAGAAGCTCTCCGTCTCGTACAACTGGAAGACGTGGAAGGTGCTCGCGAACGGCCCGCTCCGCGCCGTGTTCGAGCTCACGTACGAACCGTGGGACGCCGGCAGCGGCGTCAAGGTTTCCGAAACCAAGCGCTTCACCGTGGACGCCGGCCACAATCTCGACGAGATCGAGAGCACCTTTGATTTTGCGCCCGCCCCGGGCTCGGATGGCGAACTCATCATCGCCATCGGCCTCACCAAGCATCCCAAGCTGGCTACGGCCACACCCGCGCAAGACGAGAAGGCGGCATGGATCGGCCTGTGGGAGGATTTCCGAAACCCGATGTCCGGCAACTTGGGCACCGGCGTCATCCTCGCCCCGGCCACCCGGTTGGCCGGTCTGGCCGAGACACCGAATGACCGGCTGATCCTGGCCAGGGTGAAACCCGGCGAGACCCTGCGTTACGCCGCCGGCGCCGGCTGGGCCCAGAGCGGCGATTTCGCGTCGAAGGACGACTGGAGCGCCTATCTCGCGTCCTGGGCGAAACGCCTGCAGTCGCCGATTAAGATCGCCAAGATTGAGGTGCAGTGAATTTATCCGCACGATGAAACTGCATTATTTTCCCAGTCCCGCCGAGGCCAACACGCTTGGCACGGAGCAATTGCGCGAGCAGTTTATGCTCACCGGGCTGTTTCAGCCCGGCCAGGTCACGGCGCACTACACGGACCTCGACCGGATGATCGTCGGGGCCGCCGTGCCCACCTCCGCCCCGCTCGCGCTGCCCAACGCCAAGGAGACGGGCACGGGCTTTTTCCTTGAGCGCCGTGAAATCGGCATCCTCAACATCGGCGCCCCGGGCGTCGTGCGGGTGGGGGCCGCGCGGCATGCGCTCGGCACGCTCGACTGTCTCTACATCGGTCTCGGCGAACGCGAGGTCGCGTTCGAGAACGGCGGCGCCGGCCAGGCGCAGTTCTACTTCATCAGCACGCCCGCCCATGCCAAACACCCGACGGTGCTGGCGACGCGCGCCCAGGCCGAGGTGCAGGAACTCGGTGAAGCGGCCCTGGCCAACCGCCGCCGCATCTGCCGCTACATCCATTTGAATGGCATCAAGAGCTGCCAGCTGGTGATGGGCTTCACCGAGTTCGAGTCCGGCAGCGTCTGGAACACCATGCCCCCGCACACCCACAGCCGCCGCACCGAGGTTTATATGTATTTCGATCTCGGTTCGCAGATGGTCGTGCATCTCATGGGCCAGCCGCAGGCGACGCGCCACCTCATCGTCCGTGATCGCGAGGTCGTGCTTTCACCGGCCTGGTCGATCCACGCCGGGGTGGGGACGGGCAATTATCGCTTCTGCTGGGCGATGGGCGGCGACAACCAGGTGTTCCATGACATGGACCCGGCGCCGATCAGCGAACTCCGTTGAGCAATCTCCCCTGGATTTTAACCCGAACCACCATCCAATCATGAGCTCGATACTGGAACGTTTCAAACTCGACGGCAAAGTTGCCGTCGTTACGGGCGCTGCCCGCGGCTTGGGCCAGGGCATGGCACTCGCGCTGGCCGAGGCCGGCGCAGACATTGTCGCCGTCGACATTCTACCGGCGGACGACACGGTGAAGCAGGTGCAGGCACTCGGGCGCAAGGCCGCGGCCATCACCGGAAACCTCGGCGATCGCGCCGCCATTCCGGGGGTGATCGCGGAGGCGAAGAAGCGCTTTGAACACTTGGATATCCTGGTGAATTGCGCGGGCATCATCCGGCGCGCGGATTTTCTCGATTTCTCCGCGAAGGATTGGGACGACGTGATGGGCATCAACATCGATGCCGTCTTTTTCCTGAGCCAGTGCTTCGTGCGCGAGGTGGTCGCCCGCGGCGGCAGGGGCAAGATCATCAACATCGCCTCGATGCTTTCCTTCCAAGGGGGCATTCGCGTGCCTTCCTACACCTCCTCAAAGAGCGCGGTCCAGGGCCTGACCCGCCTGATGGCGAACGAACTCGCCGCCAAGGGCATCAACGCCAACGCGATTGCCCCGGGCTACATGGCCACCGACAACACCGCGCCGTTGCGGGCTGATGCCAACCGGGCCAACGCCATCCTCGAGCGTATTCCTGCGGGCCGGTGGGGCACGCCGGACGACCTCAAGGGGACGGTGGTCTTTCTCGCCTCGGCGGCGTCCGACTACATCAACGGCTATACGATTGCCGTCGATGGTGGCTGGCTGGCCCGTTGATCTCACCGGCGCGATGACCCCGCACGTTCCTCCCCGCCGCCCGGATGCCCCGGGCGGCTTTGCCTTTTTCACGGTTCCTTCCGGCTGATTTTCCAGTTTTCATTGGGGTTTTGCTTGTGTTTAGGACACGTGTCCGCTACAACCCCACCCTCTTCCCAATTCGCTCCCCTGTAACGGCGGAGCCGCCTCAAGGCGACCCCTCATCATGAAAAGAGCCCCCGGTATCTGGCCCCGCTCATTTTATCTGCTCGCCCTCTTGGCCGCCACGGCGGTTCGGGCGGCTGACACTCCACTCCCGCACGAGTTTGCCGGCGCAAGTCCGCTCCAATGGTCGGTCCATATGGCCGACTCGGAAATCATGCGGCGCGGTGAAAGCCTGATCTACCGGGATGGAGGCGTGGCCAAATGGAGTTATGCGGTCGGCCTGTTTACGCTCTCCCTCGTCAGACTCAGCGAGCAAGTGGATGAACCGCGCTACTGGAAGTACGCCGACTCCGTGATCGGCTCCTTCGTCACCCCGGAGGGGCAGGTCCGGGACTACCGGCTGGAGGACTACAACCTCGACAACCTCAATGCCGGCAAGACCGTGCTGGCGCTCTACCGCCTCACGAAGCAAGAGCGCTACCAGCAGGCCGCCGTCCAGTTGCGCAAACAGTTCACGACGCACCCCCGCACCAGCGAGGGCGGCTTCTGGCACAAGCAGCGTTATCCGTCCCAGATGTGGCTCGACGGCCTCTACATGGGCGAGCCGTTTTATGCCGAGTGCGCGCAACTCTTCCGCGAATCCGCCGGCTCATTCGACGACATTGCGAAGCAGTTCCGCCTGGCCGGAACCCATACCTACGACGCGGCGACCGGCCTCTTTTATCACGGGTGGGACGAGAGCAAGGCACAGTCGTGGGCCAACAAGACCACCGGCACCTCGCCCAACTTTTGGAGCCGCGGCATCGGCTGGTACGCCATGGCCTTGGTGGACACCTTGGACTATTTTCCCGCCGATCACCCCGCCCGGCCTGAGATCATCGCCATGCTGCAGAAAGTCTGCGCCGGCGCGGCCCGGTATCAGGACGCCGGCAGCGGCCTGTGGTACCAGGTCACCGATCAGGGCGGCCGCCAGGGCAACTATCTCGAGGCGACCGGATCGAGCATGTTTGTCTACACCATGGCCAAGGGCATCAACCATGGCTACCTCTCGCGCGACTACCTGCCCGTGATCCTGAAAGGCTACACGGGTCTCGTCGAGAAACTCATCAAGGTCGACAAGACTGGCCGGATCACCCTGACCCAATGCTGTTCCGTGGCCGGACTCGGCTATGGCCGCGACGGCTCCTACGAGTACTACCTCAGCGAACCGGTCGTTGATAACGACCTCAAGGGGGTGGGCCCCTTCATCCTCGCTGGCATCGAACTGCAGCAACTGCTCGGTCTCACGCCGACCATCGAGGCGGCCGCGAAGACCGCGGACGTTGCCGCGCCTGCCAGAAGCCCCGCTGCTCCGGAATGGGCGACGGTCGCCGAGATTCTAGCCCGCATCAAGGCTCCCGCATTTCCCGCCCGCGAATTTGCGATCACGGACTACGGGGCGGTGGCTGATGGGATGACTGAATGCACCGAAGCCATCCGCAAGGCCATCGAAGCCTGTCACGAAGCGGGCGGGGGGCGCGTGACGGTATCCGCCGCAGGCATCTTTCTGACCGGCCCCATCCACCTGAAAAGCAACGTCGACCTCCACGTCGCTGAGGGCGCCACCCTGAGGTTCCTGTCGGATCCCGCCAAGTATCTGCCGGTTGTTTACACCCGCTGGGAAGGCACGGAATGTCTCAACTACTCACCCTTCATCTATGCCTTCGAGCAGGAGAACATCGCCGTGACCGGCGGGGGCACGCTCGACGGCGCGGCAACGGAGGACAACTGGTGGGCGTGGACCCGGCGTGGCAAAGGCGTGGCGCCGGCCAGGGCCAGCCGGGATCTGCTGAGCGACCTGGGAGAGCGGGGCGTGCCGGTGGAGCAGCGCGTCTTCGGCGCGGGCCATTTTCTACGACCCAGCTTCATCCAGCCCTACCGCTGCCGCAATGTTCTGATCGAGGGCGTGCGCATCCGCCGCTCCCCGATGTGGGAGATCAATCCCGTGCTTTGCACCAACGTCATCGTGCGCGGCGTCGACATTGTCTCCGGGGGCCCGAACAATGACGGCTGTAACCCCGAATCCTGCCGCGACGTGCTGATTGAGGATTCCAAGTTCAACACCGGCGACGATTGCATCGCCATCAAGTCCGGGCGCAACAACGACGGCCGACGGGTGGCCAGGCCTTCCGAGAACATCATCGTGCGGCGTTGCACCATGAAGGACGGCCACGGCGGGGTGACCATCGGCAGCGAGGTGTCCGGCAACTGTCGCAACGTGTTTGTCGAGAATTGTGTCATGGACAGCCCCAACTTCGACAGCGCGCTGCGCTTCAAGTCCAATGCCCGCCGCGGCGGGACCATCGAGAATGTCTTCATGCGCAATGTCGAGATCGGCCAGGTCGCCGAGGCGGTGCTGACCATCGACTTCATCTACGAGGAAGGCGCCCACGGTCCCTACCGTCCGCTGGTGCGCAACGTCGTGCTGGAAAACATCACCAGCCGTTCCAGTCCGCGGGTCATGAGGATCGAGGGTTTTGCCGGGGCATTGATCGATGGCGTGCGCTTCGTGGATTGCACCTTCAGCGGCGTGCAGACCGCGGAAGTGTTGCAGCACGCCGGTTCCATCTCTTTCAATAACGTCACCATTGAGCCCGCGCAAAAGAACCGCGGCCTCAACTCCCGCCCCGCGTCCCAATGAACAAGCTGAACCAGATCAACGAGAAGATCGGCAAGTACCGGTGGACCATCTGTGCACTGCTCTTCTTTGCCACGACCATCAATTACCTGGACCGGCAGGTCTTGAGCCTGCTGAAGGGGGACTTGGAGGTCGAATTCAACTGGAGCGACACGGATTACGCGAACATCGTCATGGTGTTCCAGCTCGTCTACGCCGTCTCCATGCTCTTCGCCGGTCGGATCATCGACTGGCTGGGCACGAAAGCGGGTTTCGCCTGGGCCCTCATCGTCTGGTCCGTTGGCGCCATGCTTCATGCCCTCGCCAAGGGCACGGGCGGATTCATGTTCGCGCGCGGCGTCCTCGGCTTCGGCGAGTCGGGCAATTTCCCGGCGGCCATCAAGACGACCGCCGAGTGGTTCCCGAAGCGGGAGCGCGCCCTCGCGACCGGCATTTTCAACTCCGGCACCAACGTCGGCGCGATCCTCGCCCCGCTCACCGTCCCGTGGATCGCCGAGAAGTTGGGTTGGCAGGGGGCGTTCATCCTCGTCGGCGCCATCGGATTCCTGTGGCTGATCTTTTGGTTCTGGCTCTACGAGCAACCCTCGAAACAGAAGCGCTTGGGCAAGGCGGAATACGACTACATCCACAGCGACGTCGAGGAACAGGTGGTCGCGGCCGCCGAGGCGAAGGCGGCGGCGTCCAACGAGCCCAAGCTCCCGTGGTACGTCGAATGGAGCAAGCTGCTGGGCTACCGGCAGACCTGGTCGTTCGCCTTCGGCAAGTTCATGACCGACGGCATTTGGTGGTTCTACCTCTTCTGGCTTCCGGCCTTTTTAAAGGCGCAATACGGCATGACGGGCACCGACGTCGCGGTTCCGATCGCCGTCCTGTACACGATGACCTGCGTGGGAAGCATCGGCGGCGGGTGGTTTCCAATGTATTTCATCAATAAGGGCTACGAACCCTACGCTGGCCGCATGCGGGCGATGTTGATCATCGCTTTCTTCCCGCTCGTGGTTCTCCTCGCGCAGCCCTTCGGCTATATCAGCTACTGGGTTCCGGTGATTCTGATCGGCATCGGCGCGTCGGCCCACCAGGCGTGGTCGGCCAATATCTTCACCACGGTCTCGGACATGTTCCCGAAGAAGGCGGTTGGATCGGTCACCGGCATCGGTGGGATGTTCGGCGGTTTCGGCGGCATTCTCGTCACCAAGGCGGGCGGTTGGCTGTTCGACGCCTACCGTTACGCCGGCATCGCCAAGACCTGGGCCGAAGCCAGGGCCGGTGGGCTGGGGGACTATCTCAACCAGATTCTTGCCCTGAAGCTCGCGAACAAACACGACACCCCGATCGACCTGAACTTGGTCGAACTGGGGAGCGTGCCCAAGAACGTGATCGACCAGCTGCAGGCGATCAATCCGGATTCCTTCGCCCAACTCAAGCAGCTGCAGACGTCGCTGGTGCAGGCGGAGATGAAGACAGCCTATGGCATCATGTTCGCCGTGTGCGCGCTGGCGTACCTCGTCGCCTGGACGGTTATGAAGCTGCTGGTGCCCAAGTACAGGAAGATCGAGAACCTCTGATCCCTCGCATCCGCGGTCTTCGAGGCGCCCTCTCTGCACCGGACCGGAACCTGGCGAGCAGCAATGGACTTCTGTCTGACTATCCGAGCGCACAGACCAACATGTTTGTCTTGATGAGATCGGTTCGGTCTGCAGTCAACGTAGCGCGGGGCTTCAGCCCGCGCTCAGGAGACTTCGAGTGCGGGCTGAAGCACCGCATGCCATCGAGATGGGCGGCCGTCCTGCTGCTCACCGGATCCGCCGCGGCCGGGGCCAGCGTTGACTGGGCGACGAAAGCCAACGCCGTGGTCGCGGCCGACGGCAGCGGCCAGTTCAGAACGGTGCAGGAGGCCATCAATGCCGCGCCCCAGCTCAGCAGTCCGGGCCCCCGCTGGATCATTTACATCAAGGCGGGCACGTACCAGGAGCTGATCTACGCGCAGCGCGAGAAGCGTTTTGTCTCCCTCGTGGGCGAGGATGCCGGGAAAACGGTGATCACCTACGCCCTGTACGCCAATCTCCCGGGGCCTGACGGCAAACCGATCGGCACATTCCGCACGCCGACCGCCTTGATCGACGCGGACGATTTCACGGTGGAGAACCTGACTTTTGAAAACTCCGCCGGCCTGCAGGGGCAGGCGCTGGCCATCCGCGTCGACGGCGACCGCGTCGTGTTCCGCCACTGCCGCTTCCTCGGCTGGCAGGACACGATCCTGGTGAACCGGGGCCGTCATTATTTCGAGGGCTGCGATATCACGGGCCACGTGGATTTCATCTTCGGCGCCGCGACCGCCTTCTTCGAGAAATGCCACATCCATTGCCTGCGGGACGGTTATATCACCGCCGCCTCGACGCCTAACAGCCAGCCGTACGGTTTTGTCTTCTCGAACTGCCAGATCACCGGCGAATCGCCCGAGGTGAAAACCTACCTCGGCCGCCCGTGGCGCGGCTATGCCAGTGTCGTTTTTCTCAACACCGGGATGTCCGACGTGGTGCGTCCCGTCGGCTGGCACAACTGGAACAAACCCGAGGCCGAGAAAACGGCGCGTTACGCCGAATTCAACAGCACCGGCCCGGGCGGCAGTCCCGCGGCGCGCGTCCCATGGGCGAAACAACTGACCGCCGCCGAAGCCGCCAGGTACACCGTCGAAAACGTGCTCGGGGGGGCGGACGGCTGGAACCCCGGCACCGGCGCGACGCACCGATGATTTTTCCCCCCGCCGGTTGAGCCATCCGGCGCCCACCCGCGGCTGGTGCGGGACGCCCGGATTTCCGACGAATCTTATGAGCCCCCAATATCTTCTTCTCCTCGGATTGCTGCTCGGCTGTGCTCCACTGCCGGCGGCGACGGCCCCGGTCATTTACAATGTGCGCGATACCGGCGCGGTCGGCGACGGCCGGCAGCTGGAAACCGTCGCGATCAACCGGGCCATTGACGCCTGCGCCAAGGCCGGCGGCGGCACCGTCTATGTGCCGCCCGGCCGATACCTGACCGGGACCATCGTGTTGCAGAGCCACGTGACGCTGGAGCTGGACGCGGGCGCAACGATCCTCGGCAGTGAAAACCCCGACGATTATCCGTCCACCAAAAGTGTTTGGGGGGACGATGCGGAGGTGATGGCTCCGCTCATCTATGCCGCCGATGCCGAGAACATCACGATCACCGGGCGCGGCACCATCGACGGGCAGGGAGCGATCTGGTGGAAACGTCTCCGGCTTAATCAGCCCGGGAAATTCCCGCCGGGACCGCAGACGCCGGACGATTTTGCGGAGGCGAAGAAACTGTCGCGCGGCCGTCCGCATCTCATCCGTCCCGTGCGCTGCAAGGATGTCGTCATCGCGGGGGTGAATCTGCGCAATGCGGCGGAGTGGCACGTGCACCCCATGCTCTGCGACCAGGTGCGCGTCGACGGGATCACCATCACGGCCCCGGCGACGAATGCGCACAATACCGACGGCATCAACCCCGAGGCGTGCCGCAATGTGCAGATTCTCAATTGCCGGATCGATACGGGCGACGATTGCGTCACGTTGAAGTCCGGCTTGAACGAGCTGGGCCGGCGCATGGGCCGGCCGGATGAGAACATCACCATTGCCAACTGCGTCATGTATCGCGGCCATGGCGGTGTCACCATTGGCAGCGAGATGTCGGGCGGCGTGCGGAACGTGGTGGTGACCAACTGCGTTTTTCAGGGCACCGACATTGGCATCCGGATCAAGTCGCAGCGCGGACGCGGCGGCGTGGTGGAGGGCGTCAGTGCGGCGAACATCGTCATGCAGGACGTGCCGACTCCCTTCGTCATCACCACCTTCTACGCCGGCGGCGACAAACCCGGTGAAATCCACCCGGTCGATGAAGGCACGCCGCGCTACCGCGATTTTCTCTTCAGTAACATCACGGCGCGCGGGGCGAAAATCGCCGGCGCCATCACCGGACTGCGCGAGATGCCGGTCGAGAACATCACCTTCAGCAACGTCCACGTGCAGGCGGCCACCGGCTTCACCTGCACGAATGCGAGGGGAATTTCCTTCCAGGATGTGGTGATCGACACCGACCGGGGCCCCGCCCTGATTCTCCGCAACGCCACGGAGATCGATTCGGCGCGGTTGTGCACGCGCACCCCGCACGAAGGCACGCCCCTCGTACAGGCTGAGGCACCCCCGGACGGATGACCGTCTGCAACCGCCTTCCCAACCCGGCCGGAACTGTCGCCAGATGCACCAGACCGAACCCACGGAAACGCGGGCCAATCCGGTTACACCCGGCCGGCCCCTCCCTCCAGCCGGCGGCAACTTCCGCTGGGTGATCTGCGGCCTCTTGTTCTTTTCAGTCGCGGTAAACTATATCGACCGGAACATCATCGGCATCCTGAAGATGCCGCTCAGCCGGGAGCTCGGCTGGGGCGAAACCGACTACGCGCACATCGCGGCGGCCTTTCAGCTCGCCTATGCGTTCGGTTATCTGTTCAGCGGGCGGCTGATGGATCGGATGGGCGTGAAACATGGCCTTCCCGCAGTGGTTCTGCTATGGAGCATCGCGGCGGCCGCGCACGGCCTCTGCTCCCTGATCCCAGCCAGCGACATTTTCAGCATCTCCATCCCATGGTTCTCGTCGGCAGCGAAAACGCTCACCTGGGCCGTGCCTATGACCGTCTTCGGTTTCATGGCCGCGCGCGTCACCTTGGGACTGGCGGAGGGCGGCAATTTTCCCGGAGCGATCAAGACGGTGGCGGAGTGGTTTCCCGTCAAGGAACGCGCGCTGGCAACCGGGCTGTTCAACGCCGGCACCAACGTGGGCGCGATCATCTGCCCGATCGCCGTGCCGTGGATGTACTTCACCTGGGGCTGGCCGCTGACCTTCTACGTCACTGGAGCCTTGGGAATGCTCTGGGTCGCGGCGTGGTGGTGGCTCTACGACACGCCGGAAACGCACCGGCATCTCTCCGCCGCCGAACGCGAGTACATCCAGCGCGGCCAGTCGCAAACCGGGGAGCAGAAGACATTGGTGCCCTGGCTTTCGCTGCTCGGCTACCGGGCCGTGTGGGCGTATCTGATCGCGAGCATTCTCGCCGGCCCGGTCTGGGGCATCTATATGTTCTTCCTGCCCGATTTTCTGGACAAGCGTTACCACATCCCGCTGGAGCAAATCGGCTGGTGGACGGCGGTGTTCTATTTCATCGCTGCATTCGGCGGTGTGGCCGGCGGATGGCTGGCGGGTAAACTCATCGGCCGCGGCTGGAGCGTCAATGCCGCCCGCAAAATTTCCCTGCTGCTATGCGCAGTGGCCGTCGTCCCGGTGTTCCTGGCGCCTTACGTGCCCAGCGTCTGGCTGACGGTTCTCATCGTGGGCATCGCCGGTTCGGCCCACCAAGGGTGGTCGGCCAACCTGTTCAGCTTCGTCTCCGATACGATGCCGGGGCAGGCCATCAGCTCGGTGGTGGGCCTGGGGGGATTCGTTTCCTATCTCACGGGGGCCGCGATTGCCGAGTTGATCGGCTATGTGCTCAAGACCAGCGGCAGCTACGTTACGATTTTTGCCGGGGCCTCGATGATGTACGTTCTGTCGCTGCTCGTTCTCCATCTCCTGGTTCCCAGAATCCAACCAAGCGCCTGACCGCAACGCCAGCGGCCGGCCGCTGACCGTCACTCCGCCACCCGGGGCGGCAACACATTCCAGATCGGCCAGAGATGCCGGATCGTCGAATTCTCCGGGATCGACAGTCCATCATCCAGTACGAACGGGCCCGAGAGGCTGTTGTGATACGCAGTCAGCGCCGCGAATACGATCAGCGCACCGCGACCCGGGTCAGGCGGCCGTCCCGTTTCGCATTTTCCCGCTCGCGACCGGGCGCCTGACCCGGTGTGATGGCGCGGAACATGTCTTCCCGGCCCGCTGACGACCGCCATCCGCTTGAACGCCGGTTTTCCGGCGAGCACCCGCTGCGCACGCTGCTTTATCTCTTCCAGGGGCAGCGCCGGCCGCTCGTGGTCGCAACGCTCTGCTTCATCATCAAGCACAGCCCGGTGTGGCTCATGCCCGCAATCACCGCCAACATCGTGGACATTGTCGCGAAGCCCGACCGGCACGCGACTTCGGAGCTCTGGATCAACGCCCTGGTGCTGGTGGTGATCCTGGTGCAGAACATCCCGCTGCACTATGCCTACGCGCGTTCGCTCAGCCGGGCGACCCGCACGATGGAGATCCAGTTGCGCTCCGCCCTGTGTCGGCGGCTCCAGCACCTTTCCATCGGTTATTACGCCCGGCAGAGCGCCGGGGCACTCCAGACAAAAGTGCTGCGCGACGTGGAGTCGGTGGAGCAGCTCACCCGTGTCCTGTTCGACGGCGGGCTGGCCTGCCTCGTCAACATTGTGTTCGCCCTCGCCATCACCGGCCTGCGGCAGCCGTGGTTTCTGGTGTATTTCCTCGTCACGGTACCCGCGGCGGCGGTGATCGTCTATGCCCTGCGCCGGCCGCTCGCTGCGAGCAACGCGGTCTTCCGCGAGGAAATTGAACGCATGTCCACCCGCGTCGTCGAGATGACTCACCTGCTTCCCGTCACCCGCGCCCACGGCCTCGAGTCGACGGCGCTGGAGCGGGTGGGGGAATCGCTGGAGCGCGTGCGGGCGGCGGCGATGCACGTCGACGGGATCAATGCCGTTTTTGGGGCGCTGTCGTGGGCCACCTTCAACGGCTTCAACATGCTCTGCCTCGTCGTCTCCGCCTGGGCCTGCCTGGCGGGCTGGCTGCCGCTCACGGCCGGCGACGTGGTGCTGCTCACGACATATTTCGGCCTGATCACCGGTTCCGTGCTCGGCCTGGTGGGCACCACGCCGCAGATCACCCGGGGACTGGAATCAATCCGCTCCATCGGCGAAGTGCTGCAGTGCCCCGACTTGGAAAACAACGAGGGCCGGGCCGCGATGGAGGCGGTCCAGGGCGGATTCCGGTTTGAAAACGTGAGCTTCGTCTACCAGGGATCGGCGTTCGCGGCGCTGCATGACTTCTCCCTCGCGGTGGAGCCCGGCGAGACGATCGCCCTCGTCGGCCCCTCGGGCGCGGGCAAATCCACCGTCCTCAACCTCGTCATCGGTTTCATCCGCCCGACGGGCGGCCGCATTCTCGTCGACGGACACGACCTGGAGGCGCACGATCTGCGCACCTACCGGCGTTTCCTCGCGGTGGTGCCGCAGGAGTCGATCCTCTTCGACGGCACCGTGCGCGAAAACGTCACCTACGGGCTGCCCTCGGTGCCGGTCAACGTGGTCGTGACCGCGCTGCGCGACGCCAACGCGTGGGACTTTGTCTCACGCATGCCCGCCGGGCTCGACACGCCGGTGGGCGAGAAAGGCGCCCGGCTCTCAGGCGGCCAGAAGCAGCGGCTCGCCATCGCCCGGGCGCTCATCCGCAACCCCCGGGTGCTCATCCTCGACGAGGCCACCTCGGCCCTGGACACCGAGACCGAAGCCCTCATTCAGGAAGCCCTCGCCCGCCTCATGCGCGGCCGCACCACCTTCGTCGTGGCTCACCGGCTGTCGACGATCCGCGATGCCGGCCGCATCGTGGTCCTTGACCAGGGGCGCATCGCGGAGGTCGGCTCCCATGAAACGCTCCTGCGTTCCGATGGACTCTATGCGCGCCTTCACGCGATGCAGGCCGGTGCCGACGCGACCTGATTCTCACGGCGAAACACTCCTTCGGCCGGGCCATAATCGTCAGCGAAGGACCTACTCGACGATGTAGCCTTCCTCGCCGTGCTCCGCCAGATCAAGGCCGATCGTTTCGTCGTCACGCTCCACTCTCAAGCCCCTGGCCGATAGCCCGACGATCCAGGCGATGCCCGTGGTGGCCACAACCGACCAGACCAACACGATCGCGCCGGCCTTGAGTTGTTCCAGCCAGAGGGTTCTCCCCACCAGGGCGGCGATCGGTCCCGTGGCGAGATTGGGATTCACCGCCGCCGTGGCCAACACGCCGGTCAGGATGATTCCCAGCGTGCCACCGACGGCATGCACGCCGAAGGTGTCCAGGGAGTCATCGTAGCCAAATCGGCTCTTGAGGTTATTGCAGGCGAAATAGGTGGCCGCGCCGGCCGCCAGGCCAATCATGACGGCACTGCTGGCCGTGACAAAGCCGCTGGCCGGAGTGATCGTCGCGAGTCCGGCGACCACGCCGGAGCAGAAGCCCAATACGCTGGGTTTGCCGCGCCGGACGTACTCGAAAAGCGACCACGAGAAACAGCCCGCTGCCGCCGAAAGCGTGGTGGTGACGAAAGCATTGACGGCGACACCGTCGGCCGCGACGGCGCTCCCGGCGTTGAAGCCGTACCATCCGGCCCACAGCATGCCGGTGCCGGTCATGCAGAACACCATGCTGTGAGGTGGCATCGGTTCACGTCCGTGTCCCTGGCGTTTGCCAACGACCAGACACAGCGCCAACGCGCTCCAGCCGGAGGTCATGTGCACCACGAATCCACCGGCGAAATCGATGGCCTTGATCCCCGCGCCGGGATTGGCGAGGCCGTTCATCCACCCGCCCGCGCCCCAGATCATGTGCGCCACGGGAAAATAGACGACGAACATCCACACCACGCTAAAGAGCATGACCGCCTTGAATTTCATCCGTTCGGCAATCGCGCCCACGGTCAGGGCCGGGGTGATGATCGCGAACATCAGCTGATACACCGCGAACAAACTGTGCGGAATCCATTGCGCGTAGTCGCCATTCGGCTCGGTGCCGACATGCTGCAGAAACGAGAAACGCAAACCGCCGATCAACGCGTTGCCTCGCGCGTAGGTCAGACTGTATCCGCAAAGCCACCAAAGGATCGTTACCACCGCTGCGAGACCGAGGCACTGGGCGAGAATCGATAGCACGTTCTTCCGTCGGACGAGCCCGCCATAGAAAAGCGCCAACCCGGGCAGGGTCATGAAAAGCACCAGCGCTGAGCTGGTCATTATCCAGGCGCTGTGGCCGGGCCCTCCTCCTGGAATTTTCGACGCAGCGCGACCATCGGTCGCTCGCGCCGTGTTATTGAAGTACGCTTCGATGTCGGACAACCGCTGTTCAACCGTTGGTGGTGGCAACGGCGCGGCCGGAGCATCGGCCGCTCGCAGCGGCATCGATGGCAGCAGGGATCCAATGGCGAAAGCAAAAGCCAGTCCAAGGGGTTTCATGGATAGAATTGCTCAGGCAGCATGTTTCCAGCCATGTATGAAATCCGTGCATACTTCGTCCATAATTGGCCACCGTTATCCTGTGCCCTTATGGAGGGTATCCCATTCTGTCATCTTGGATGTCTCAACCGGAGCGCGTTTGGGTTGCCGCGGCGGAAGATCTTGATCTGGCAGGATCGTTCACGTCGTTCCAGAGAACAACCCTTCAGCGTCGAGCTGGCGCGGTGCCATGGCCATCGTAGTTCTCAGGATCGCCCTTTCCTGAGCGGCGATTCTCGCCGACCATACGATTAATGGACCGGATTGTCGTTCTGCCAACGGCGCCCGGGAATTCATCGGGAGATGAACCCGGCCCGTCTTGCGCGAGCTATTTCTGCTCGACCCGGAAGGTGCGTTTCTCAACCACGGGTCATTTGGGGCGACTCCGCGTACGGTGCTCGCATGGAACGTGACAATCCTTCTAGATGTCTGCGATCGTGTTGCGCATGATCCGCCTCCGGCCCTTTCGCTCGCTGTTCGTCGTGACGTTGGGGTTTCTCGCGCCCATGACGGTCTCCGCCTCCGGTGAAAATGGCGCCAAGACCGGATCGACCTCCGGCCCACCCGCATCGAAACCGGCCTCGCCTGCCGCCCCGAACGGAACTTCCGAGTCCACGATTACGCCGGACCAGCTCTACGAACTGGGCAAAACGCTTTTCGACCAGTACGCCCCGCCCGAGGTCAAGGAGCAGTACGAGTTTCCCTCGAAGGAGCAGTGGGATGTGTTCGCGGTGAAGCTGCAGCAAGCCCTGGAGGGCGATTCGCTCGATGAGCTGGCGGCCTACGAGCCGCAGGCACGGGCCGCGCTCACCGCGTTGCGGACGCTGCCGGGCTACGAGGACTATGCGGCCTGGCTGGAGGAACGGCTTGATCTGATCGAAACCGCCCGGCTGGCCG
>CAJAKX010000128.1 GCA_903940425.1 uncultured Opitutia bacterium
GGCGGACGTGCGTGCCCTGCTGCCACTCCATGGCATGGTAATAAGGCGCGTACTTCAGCCGCATTTTGGTGGAGTAGTCGTCACGGCATCGCTCCACGATCGTCTTCTTGTTCCGGGTGAGCAGAGTCAGCGCCATATAAGTTGTGCGGCAACGTTGAGTAAGCGGGGGAGGGTTAGCAAACCGAAAGGTCCCGCTTTTGCCCATCAGGCGCGGGGCTTGCGCCGGGCGGCGCGCAAAGTCACCGGGCCGGCCGCCCTTCCCGCCGTTGGTGAAGCGGGCGGAAAAGCGGTGGACAAAATCCATCTTTCATCCGCGACGCGGCAGGGATCTCATCCAGGCGGCGAGCTCGTCGGCATAAGTGGGCCATGCCTTGAAGCTGCGCCCGAGGGCGGCACGGGTGAGTGCCTCGAGGTAATCGGAATCGGAAAGCAGCCGCTCAATCGCCGCGGCAAGACCGGGAGCGTCCACGCGGTCGAGGCTGAGACACCCGCCTCCGTGGACGCATTCGCCGAGGGCGCCGTGCGCGGAACAGATGCAGGGTTTGCCGTGGCTGAGGCTTTCCAGCACGGGCAGACCGAATCCCTCCATGAGCGAGGGATAAACGGTGAAGATGCAGTCCCGGTAGGCATGGTGCAGGGCGGCCTCGGAAGCGGGGCCGTCGTAGCGCACCGGCCGGCCGGCGGCCTGCAGCGCGCGGAGTCGCACCAGGGCCGCGCGTCCGGTCTGCGGATGGGCCAGGCCGATGAGGCGCAATTCGAACCGCCGGCCGCGGCTCCAGAGGATTTCGCAGGCCTCCAGCAGCGCCAGATGGTTCTTGCGGCCCTCGATCGAACCGATGCTCAGAACCACGGGCAATGCCTGCGGCGCCGCCGTCTGGCCGTAAGGAGAGCTGACGGGCGCGTCGATGCCCAGCGGGAGGGCGACGGCCGGTGGCGGGTTCGCGACGCCCAGCCACCGCCAGTAGTCGACCAGCAGGGCGCGCGAGTCCTCGGAGATCGCGGCAACCCCGTCGAAAAGCAGCAGATCCTGCAGATACGCGGGATAACGGGCGACGGTTTTGGCCGGTGAAAGCTCGGGCAGGCGCAGGACGGTGGCATCGTGAAACACCGCCACCCGCGGACCGGAAATGCGGGCGAACAGGCCGGGCAGCGCGCGGCTGACAGCGGGCGAAAAGATTTCGGGTTCAATCAGGCCGTCGCTCCGGATGGCCGGCGGCGGTCCGCTTCGTGAGCGGGCGGCGAGCAGCCGCCGAACGTGACCGGCGATCCGGGCATGCAGCGGCCAGCGGGCGCCGCGGGCGCCGGCCACCATGCCGCGGGGGGGCGCGAGGTTGCGTCGCTCCCACCCGCGGAGCGGACGCCAGGCGGACTCATAGGCATCGTAACACAGAGGCAGCACGTCCTCCGTCCGGCCGCACAGCGCCGTGTACAGCGCGCGGCACAGGCGCTGGATGCCGGTGTGGGCGCGCGTGTGGCTGGTGTGCGTAAGATCGATCAGAAGGCGGCTCATGGTGCGGGGGGCGAATCATAACGCCAGATGCTCACATGACGCACGGTGCCGATCGGCGTCCAATGTCCGGCCAGGTGTTTTTGAAATGCGCTCCACCCGGCCTCCTCGATTTCAAAGGGGAACAGCACGGCATAGAGGGGCCGGCCGGCCGCCGTGCAAGCCGCCGCGATACGTTTGAAGTCGGCCGACGAGATCATGTCCCAGCGCACAAGGGTGAAATCGGTGTAGTAGAAAAGCGCGCCACTGGCTTCCATCGCCGCGATGGTGGCATGGGCGGGCAGGTGCGCCTGCATCCAGGCGGCCGTTTCCGCGTAAACCTGCTCGCTGTGGCCAACGCTGAGGGCGTGCAGATGCCGGGACCACCCGGCGCCATGCACGATGACCGCGAGGGCGGCCGGCGCCAGCCACCAGGAACGGGCCGGGAAATTGAATCTGGCAGCCAACGCCTGCGCGACCAGCAACGCCGCCACGATGAGCGGCGGAAAGGCCGGCAAAAGAAAACGCAGGTACCACCAATCGTCATGCGTGTGGGAATAGAAGAGATAGAAGACCGGATAAACGAGTCCCCACACGGCGAGCAGGCTCACCAGCCGGGGCTGACGCCGCGCCAGCGCCGGCAGGCCCAATGCCAGCACGATGACCGGAGTAAGCAGCACCGGCAGCCAGACGGCACAGTGGATGATTGTGACCGGTACGTTGGCTGGGCTGAAACTTGGATTAATGTAGCCGTAGCCGGTGGTGAAGATCCGGCCATAGACCGCCCAGTTGAAGGAGCACTGGAAGATCGCCCCCGGCAGGCCGCCGAGAATCAGCAGGAGCCAGCGTCGCAGGGAAGGGCCCATGGCAAGCCCCATGGGCAGGAGGGCCAGCAGGTTGGTGGGACGCACGAGCACGGCGATGGCCAGCGCCACGCCCGCCAGCAGCGCCAGCCCCGCCCGCTCACGGCTTTTCCAAGCACACAAGACGGCGGCCGTCACCCAGACCAACGCGGGCATATCGCTCATCACCTGGATCGACACGAAAATATAAAGCGGGCTGGCCGCGAGCAGCAGCGCGCCCAGCCAGGCCCAGCCGGCGCCAAGACCTGCTTCGCGCCCCAGCCGGTAAACCAGCCAGAGGCCGAGCAACGCGTGTAATCCCAGCGTCAGTCCCGGGGCCGGCCCCCAGCCGGTCAACCTTGCCACCGCCAGCATCAACAGCGGCAGGCCCATGGGATAGGTGGGCGTGAGCGTGGCCTGCTCCTGGTTCGGAATGAACCCAAGGGGAACGTGGGTGTAAGGCGGCAGCGTCTCCGGCGGGAGACCGGGCAGGAGGCGCATCGGCGCGATCACATGCCCTTGCCCCAGCATGCGGGCGTTGTTGAGGTAGCCCGACTGGTCGGAGCCGCCGGCATACGCGCCCATGTAATGCGCCAGCAGCAAGGCGTAGAACAGGAGGCCCAGCGCGGGCACCACGCGGCTCCACGGAAACAGTGGGGGGATGGCCGGGCGCCGCATGCCGTGGGAAGGTGGGGAATCCATTCTTGCCTCGTAACGTCGAAGCGTGTGGTTTGTCCTCTTTTCGTGGAGCGGTTCAAACTATTTTTCCGGCGCCGGCCACATGCCCTGTACTGGCTCGCCTATGGAGCGGTCGTGGGATTTTTCGTTTGGACGGCCGCGCAGTTTTATCTGCCGGGGAAAGGGTTCACCAGTTTGATTCTTTTTGGCGACAAGCTCGAGCTGCGGCGCATCAAGGAACTCAAGACGGTCAACTATTACGTGGAAGAGGATTCCTACGGATACGATGGCCAGTATTATGCCCAGATTGCGGTAAAGCCGCTGCTGCTGAGCCGGGATCTGCGGGCGGCGATGGACAACCTGCCCTACCGCGCCCGTCGCATCCTGTTTTGCTGGACGGCGTATGGGCTCGGCTTGGGGCGCCCGGCTTGGGTGCTGCAGGCCTACGCGCTGCAAAACATCCTGGCGTGGCTGTTGCTGGCCTGGCTGCTGCTCCGCTGGTTTCCCCCCACCAATTTGAGCAACCTCGTGCGCTGGGCGGGTGCCATGTTCGCCTGGGGCATGACCATGAGCGTGCGCGAAGCCCTGATGGACGGTCCCAGTTTGCTGCTGATCGCCTGGGGCGTGGCGCTGGCTGAAAAGGGACGCCTTTGGTCGTCGGCTTGCGTTCTGGGCATCTCCGGCCTCGGTCGCGAAACGAACCTGTTGTCGTCCCTTTCGCTGGCACCCGGGAGGGAATGGAACTGGCGCGCGGTTTGGGGCGCGGCCGGCCGCATTGTCGTGGCGATGGCGCCGCTGGGCATCTGGGTGTTGTGCCTGTGGCATGTGTACGGCGAACCGAGCAACCCCGGCCTGCGGAATTTTGCGGCGCCGTTCGAAGCCTACGTCGGCAAATGGTACGAAACGCTGCAGGATCTTCGCACGAACGGCTGGGATTTCGTGCCCAAATGGACGCTGGTGATGCTGATTTCGCTCACGGTGCAGTTTCTCGTGATCCTGCTGCGCCCGCAATGGAGCAGCCTGTGGTGGCGGATCGGGGCGGCGTATGCCGTGTTGATGATTTTCCTGGGTGATGCGGTCTGGGAGGGATATCCGGGCGCGGCGGCGCGCGTCGTGGTCCCCCTGACACTGGCGTTCAATGTCGTGGTGCCGCGCGGTCGCTGGTGGTGGCCGGTCCTGCTCCTGGGCAATCTTTCGGCCTTGAGCGCCGTCGATCAACTCAGACCGCCCGGACAGGAGAGCTACCTGGTGGGGGGGCCGCGCAAAGTCTGGATGACGCCCGCGCGCGAAAGCATCAAGGTGGAGTTCCCGGGGAACTGGTATCAGACGGAGAAGTCGCACTTCGAATACTGGCGATGGAGCCGCGGCCCGGCGGAGATCGTCATTCACAATCCGCAGGGCTTTCCAGTGGAAGTAACCCTGCAGTTCGACCTGCGGGCGT
The DNA here is from genome assembly GCA_903940425.1 of uncultured Opitutia bacterium. Lineage (GTDB taxonomy): Bacteria > Verrucomicrobiota > Verrucomicrobiia > Opitutales > Opitutaceae > Fen-1467. The sequence goes on from CAJAKX010000128.1 coordinate 4,448, forward strand.
TCGACGAGCGCACCGTCCGCCTGCTGCAAGGAACGGCCGTCCGTTGGGAGGGGCGGGTCAACCGGAGCGGAACAACCGTGCGGGTGCTGCAAGTCCGGCTGGAACCAGGAGACAATCCGTGGCGTTTCGAAACGGACAAACCGCCGATCATGCCGGAAGGCGACACCCTGCGTCCGGTCACCTTCAATCTCCGCAATTTTGTCGTCCAGGCGGTGCGAAAACTCGAGGCGGACCCCCCGCCGCCGGGACCGGCTCATCCTTGAGCAGGCATGCGCTGGACCGGATAAGGTAATGCGCAAATTTCCGCGATAGTCAGGCTTGTAAGACGGGAGCAGGGCGTTTTGATCTGAGCTATACAACGGTCCAAGGAGTGCGCTGACCACGACCCTTTCAAGTTTCAACCCTTGCTCCATTTACCCCTGATCTCCAAGTCGTCACGCCTAGGCGTGATGCGCGTGGTCGTGTTGTCCCTGCTGACGACGGCCATCTGGTGCTGGCACTACGATCGCCTGACATGGGGCGAAGTGGTCCTTGCCGCTCGACTATTCGGGTGACTCGCTGGAGATACTGGCCCGGATCAAGGCGGCGTCGGAGGGCGATCTGGTACCGTTCCGGTCCCACTTTGTCCACCGGCTCGGTGCCCCGTTCGATGCCAACTGGAACGAGTATCCCGGTTCCGACGATCTCGCCAACTACGGGCTCGGCTGGCTGGCGCGGGTGATCGGTGTGTCCGCCACCAGCAATGTGGCATTGCTGCTGGCGCATGTGACCGCCGCGTTGTCGTTTTATCTTTGCGCGCGGCTGCTGCGCCACCGGTGGGAATGGGCCTTTGCCGGCGCTCTGCTGTTTTCGTTTTCGTTCTTCAATCTGACCCGGAGCCTGCCGCACTTGTGGCTGACGTTCACCTACACGGTTCCGCTGGCCCTGTTGACCTGCTGGCTCATTGCCGCCGGCCGCCGCACCACGGTGCGTCCGGGGTGGCGCTGGCTTTGCTACGGCACGGCGGTGGCGCTGGGCGCAAGCAATCCCTACAACCTTTTTCTCTACCTGCAGTTGCTGGCCTGGTCGGTCCTGGCGCAGTGGCTGCGATCGCGCTGGTCGGCGAACGTGCGCCTTGGACTCGCTTGCGGGGTTGTGGCCGTGCTCGTGTTTGCGGCGATCCACGCGCACACTTGGATCAATGTGATCGACGAGGGAGGCGTCCCCCTCCTGGTGCGCAACTACGCCGGCACGGAGATCTACGGACTCAAACCCATCGAACTGTTCGTGCCGTCGAGCCAGCATCACAGCAAATGGCTTTCGGAAATCGGCTATCGTTACCTGCGCTGGTCGGACTGGCGCGGTGAGACCTTTTCGCCCTATCTCGGTTTTGTCGGCGCGGCCGGATTGCTGTGGATGGTGGCTGCGCTGATGAAGAGTCTGCTGGCTCAGCGGCGCCGCTGGCGGCCGGCCTATGCGCTGCCGGCCATGTGGATCCTGATATTTTCAACCATCGGTGGCGTGAATAGCATCTTGGCGTTTTATTTTGGCCTGAACATTTTCCGGGCCTCCAACCGATATAGCATCTTCCTGCTCGCGCTCGCGCTGCTCTTCGTGGTGGCCCAGCTCTCCCTCCGTACAAGGGCATGGCGGCCGGCGGTGCGGCTGGCCCTCGCCGGGCTGATCGCCGCCGTCGGGTTATGGGACCAGCTTCCCGCGAGGAACAGCCCGGAAGCCAGTCAGCTCATTGCCGGGCAGGTCCGCGCCGATCGCCGCCTGGGCGAAGAACTGGAAAAGCATCTTGGCCCGGGGGCGATGGTGTTTCAGCTCCCGATCCTGGATTTTCCGGAAGGACGGCCGCAGCTCCGCGTCAATGAATATGATCATTTCCGGCCGTATCTTGCCACGCGCACGCTCGAGTTTTCCTATGGGGAAAGCAAGGGCCGGGCGCGGGGCACGTGGCAGTACGATTGCACCCACATGGTGCCGGCGACACTGGTGCGCGCCCTGGAAGGCTATGGTTTCGCGGCCCTCTACATCAACCGGCAGGGTTATCCGGACAACGGCGAAAAACTGCTCGCGGAACTGGCCGCCGCGGGACGCGCGGAAGTCATGGGAGAACCGGATCAGAATCAGGTCGTCGTGCGGTTGCATCCAGTGGAACAGCCGCAACCGCCGCTGGCCCATGCTTTCACCTATGGCCGGGGCTGGAATCCACGGCTGCCGGCGGATTTTGGTTTCGAGCCGCGCAGGAACCTGCGGCCGCCGGGAGGCTTCGGTATCGAACCACGCTCGAATCCGGAGCCGCCAGGGGAATCCGGATACGAGCCACACTGGACCAACGGGTCCGCCTCCTTGTCCTACTACAATCCGTTTCCGCGTCCGTTGCAGGCCTCGGTGCGATTTGTGCTCGGCAGCATCGGCGAACGAACGGTGCGGATCCTGCTCAACGGCCGCGAGCAGACGCGCCTGCGGCTCGGGGCCGAGCTGAAAACGATCGATCTGCCGGCGTTGGAATTGAAGCCCGGCGTCAACCGCATCGATCTTGTCACGCCCGAGCCCGCCATCCGCGTGAACGAGCAGCGCTGGCGGTTGCGCGCCATCGGGGTGCACCGGCTGCAGTTGCGGATCATCTCCGAGCCCATGGTGGAACTGGCCGACGAGCCCGACGACATGGTGGCCAGCAACACCCCGGAACCGCCGAATCATCCCGGCAGCTCCTGAGCATTCCTGCCGCCGCGCCAGCGGGAACACCCGGCCAGATTTTCGTCGCCACGATCCGCCGGGCGCCGCATCTACTGCGGCATGGAGGTTGCCGAGTACTACAAGATGGCACAGGTGGAGGACCGGATGTGGTATTACCGGTCGCTGCATGGTCATTTCCATCGCATCCTCCATGCGCGCTTCGGCTCCGGCCCCTGCGACCTGCTCGACGCCGGCTGCGGGTCGGGCGGTTTGATCCACTACCTGCAAAGCCGGGCGCCCGAATGGCGGATCACGGGAATCGACCTCTCATCCCTCGCGTGCCGGCTGGCAGGCGGGCGCTGCCGCGCATCCATCATCGAGGGTTCGGTGACGGCGCTGCCGTTTGACGGGGCGGCGTTTGATGCAGTCCTCTCGGCAGATGTGCTATATGAACTGGACGAACCGGCCGCGGCGATGCGCGAGTTTCACCGTTGCCTCCGGCCGGGCGGGCGGGTCGTGGTCAATGTCCCGGCCTACCGCTGGCTGTGGTCATATCATGATGTCGCCGTGCGGGCGAAGCATCGCTTTGTGCGGACGGAGGTCGCCGACCTGCTGACGGCGGCCGGATTCGCCGTGGAACTCAACACTCATTGGAACGCGCTCCCGTTTCCGCTGATCGTGGCGAAACGCAAGCTCTTCGCCCGGTCCGGCGACACGAGCGACGTGAAACTGTACCCGGCGCCGGTGGAGGCGTTCTTTCGCGGCCTGATGGCCATCGAGCACGCCTGGCTGCGGCTCGGCGGGCGATGGGCGTGGGGCAGCTCGATCCTGGCCGTGGGCCGCAAGCCCGCCTAGCGCGATCAGCCGCAATCAGGACGCCACAGGCAGAAGCCTTGGCCACAAGAGGCACAGCGCGGCGGAGCCACAGCCAATTCCGGAAGTGTTTTCCCTCACGCAAAGTCCGCCAGGGACGCGAAGGAGAGTTAAAATTCAATCGTTTTTCCACGTTGCGATCTTTGCGTCCGTGGCGTGAGGCGAAAAGCTTCGATCCCAGCTTCGTCTCAGCAAGCGAGGATTTTCCAGGGTGGCAGTGTGAATCGTCGTGCTGGGGATTAACCCAGCGCCACTCGGTGCCGCCCCGGCGCTTCGATGGCGAGGGCAAGATGCCACGCGTCGGCGGGCAACGCTGCCGCGATTTTCTCCGGCCATTCGACGGCCAGGCAGTAGGGCGAGACCAGGAAATCCTCGAGCATCAGCTCGGAAACCTGGTGCGCATTTTCGAGGCGGTACGCGTCAAGATGCACCAGGGTCCGGCGGCTGCGATAAAGATGCAGGATGTTGAAGGTCGGGCTTGTGACCAGATCCGGTATGCCGAAACCCTGGGCGAGACCCTGCACGAAGGTCGTCTTTCCCACGCCAAGATTGCCGTGCAGGGCGAGAGTGGCGTCGGGCGGCAGCGCGGCGGCGAGCCGGGCGCCCAGCAACCGTGTCTCCCCGGCTGAACGGGTGACCACGCCGGCGCGGAGTTCAGCGAAAATGCTCATGCCGTATTGCCTGGAATATCCGGAGACCATCGTCGGATAGCCCCTTCTGCCTTGTCACGTAATACGTGACAAAC
>CAJAKX010000129.1 GCA_903940425.1 uncultured Opitutia bacterium
CGGGAGGAGCGTCCGTCCGCCACGGGTTCCCGCTCTCCGACGATTTCCGCACGAACAAAATCGGAATCCAGTGGACCTTCTTCCGACCCAAGGGCCCCATCGGCGAGCTGTACCGTTACGAGAACAATGCGCTGGTGCTCAAGGCGGCGGGAACGTCGCCCAAGGATGCTTCGCCGCTCACGTTCGTTACTGGTGATCAAGCCTACGAAATGGAGGTGGAGATTGACTGCGACGAAGGGGCGACCGCCGGGCTCCTCCTGTTTTATAGCGAGCGGCTCTTCGCCGGGCTCGGCTTCTCCAAGGAAAGCATGATCGAGTACTGGAAGGGCGACATCAACGCGTACCCCAAACCGGCGTCCATCGGCCGTCACTGCTTCCTGCGTCTGCGGAACAACCACCACGTTGTCACCGTCTGGTACAGTCCCGATGGCCAGCAGTGGACGAAGCATTGGATGCAGTTCGAAGTTTCCGGCTATCATCACAACGTTGCCGGCGGCTTCCTCAGTCTGCGTCCGGCCTTGCTCGCGGCCGGCTCGGGTGAAGTCCGGTTCCGTAATTTCCGCTACCAGGCGTTGCCTTAAGGCAGCTATTGGCGCCACTCGGAGCGGAGGCCATGCCTTTCGACTCAGTTCCCGCCGGTCATTTCCGCGGTTAATCACCGCGTAACAGGCGCCCGCTTGCCCGCCACGCTCGCTTCGCCAAGGTCAAAGGTACAGCATGACCCCTTCTGAATCGCCTCTGAGCACCACCGCCTCTTCGCTTGACCGCGGATTGCACGGATGGGCACCGATACAAACACTGCCTTGATCCGTGGGGAGAACCGACTCGTTTCCCTTTGGTGCGGCCTCTGCCGCGATGGGAAACATCCGGACGAGGATCCCGGCTCCGCGGCCCGCATCGGTTTGCCAACCGCGGGAAAGTCGCCTGTCATGGTGTTCCCATGAGTGCCTTTCGTTTCCGATCCGCCGCGCTGGCCGCCGCCGGCGTTCTCTGCCTTTTGCCTCCCTCCACCCGCGCCGCCGCAGGCGGTGTGGACAGCCCGATTGACGGCACGCCCCAATTGCGCCGCCGGGGCACCGCGACGCAACTGGTCGTCGACGGCAGGCCGTTCCTGATACTCGGGGGAGAACTCCTCAATTCGAGCTCCTCCAGTCTCGAATACATGCAGCCGATCTGGGATCGTCTCGTCGCCCAGCATCTCAACACCGTGCTGGCCGCGGTGTCGTGGGAACTGGTCGAGCCCGAGGAGGGGCGGTTCAATTTCGAGCTCGTCGACGGCCTGATCCGCGAAGCGCGGGCCCATCAGATGCGCCTGGTGCTGCTGTGGTTCGGCGCGTGGAAGAACGGCATGTCGAGCTACGCGCCCGTGTGGGTGAAGCGCGACCCGAGGCGCTTCCCACGGGTGCAGCTCGACAACGGCGACACGCCGGAACTGCTCTCGCCCTTGTCGCTGGACTCCGCCGCGGTCGAGGCGCGCGCGTTCGCCGCGCTGATGAAACACCTGCGCACGATCGACGGACGCGAGCACACGGTCCTGATGGTGCAGGTGGAAAACGAGGCGGGTGTACTCAACGATTCGCGCGATCGCAGCCCCGCGGCCGAAGCCGTCTTTGCCCAACCGGTTCCCGCGGAGTTGATGAACCTCTTCGTGCAGCACCAAGAGACGCTCGCGCCGGAACTCCGCCAGGCGTGGGAGTCAAACGGCGCCAGGACGTCCGGCACTTGGGCGGAAGTCTTCGGCCCCACCAAACCGAAAGAGTTTGTGCTGACTTGGGACCTGCCCGAACCGCTGCGCCAGACCGAATGGCGGAAGATCCACTGGCCGGTGGATGAGATCTTCATGGCGTGGCACTACGCCCGTTACGTGAACGTGGTGACCGAAGCCGGAAAACGCGAATACAACATCCCGATGTACGCGAACGCGTGGCTGCAACAGCCCGGTTGCGCCTACCCGGGCACCTATCCGAGTGGCGGTCCCGTGTTCCAGGTGGCCGATGTCTGGCGGGCGGGCGCACCGAGCATCGATCTGCTGGCGCCCGATCTCTACGTGCCCGAGTTCGGAGAGCTCTGCGAAAAATATGTGCGCGCGGGCAATCCGCTGTTCATCCCCGAGACCAATCGAAGCCCGCGTGCGCCCTACAACCTGTTTCTCGCCGTCGGCAAATACAACGCGATCGGCTTCTCGCCGTTCGGCATCGACCGGCCCTTCTCCGGACCGCCGCCCGCGGTGCCGGCATCCGCAGTGCTGGCGTCCGAACGGGGCGGCGCGCCCAACCCGACCCTTGAACAAAGCTACGAGATCATGCGGCAGATCGCGCCGCTCGTGCTGCAACATCAGGGCACGGACCGCATCACTGGCTTCAACCTGGACAAGGACAACCCGTCGTTCGTCACCACGCTCGGCGGCACGGAGATCGAGATCGGTCTCGACCTGGCGTTCGGTCGTCGCGCCGAGCAGGGCTTCGGAATCGTGATCGCCGTCGGACCCGACGAATTCTACGGCGCGGGCGCGGGTTTCTGCGTGATCTTCCGACCGGTCGGCAAGACACGTCGCGGCGTCGGCACGGTTGACGAAGGCGTATTTCGTGACGGAAAATGGATTCCGGGACGCCGGCTCAACGGCGACGAAACTGATCAGGGCCGCTCCTGGCGCTTTGCCCCCTCGGGCCTCGCGATCGAGCGCTGCACGGCCTATCGCATCGAGTGACGAGCGCCGCCCCCGCGGCCGACGACCGCGGGCGAAACCACGCACCCTGCGGCGGGGTCAGCGACCCCGCCCTACATCCCTGACTGCATCGTTCCGGCTCAGTTCCTCTTCGCGACGCTGATCCGCGGCACGGCGCCCGTGAATCCGTACGATTGCCGGGTGTCATCCGGCCACGGGACCTCAATCGTCTGCGGCGGGTTGTCGGCGGCATAGCCGAAGAAGGCGGGCGGGGTGGACGATTCGCCGATTGCGAACCGCGGGTGGCGGCCGCGCTCATGATCCGCCGCAGACCGCGCAGCGGACCGGGGACACGTCGCGCTGCGTCCGGTTTACCGTCTCCAGCCGTTCGCGCCGGGCGGCGAAGCAATGGGGACAAGCGGAGAACGGCTCCAGGGCCCAGGTGTCCGCGAAGACCCGGCCGCGGCCCAGCGCGAGCACGGCCCGCTGGGCCGCTTCGAGCATCGCGAGGGTCGGCGGAACGAACTCGCCCGACTCGCGGAGCCGCTCCATCGCGCCGTTGCCGGTGCGGGTCGGGATCAGCGCCACCGCGCCCGCGCCGCACGCAAACGCGAACTCGGCCGATTTCACCACCCATTCCAGACCCGACCGCTCGTCCAGGAAGGGCGGATTCACCAGGAGGAAGGCACGCAGCGCGATCCGCTCGGCCGCGAGGAATTCGGCGGCCCGCGCGAACTGGGCCAGGTCGAACTTCTTGTTCAGCTTTTCCAGCACCTCCGGGTGCGCCGTTTCGAGCCCCAGGGCGACCTCGAGCGATCCGGACAGCAGGTCGCGCAGCACTCTGGCACGATCTCCGACGAGGAGCGGATGCGATTCCACCACGACATGGCGCGCGAAGGCGATCCGCCGGGCGACCGGCGCGTAATCGGCCGGCGGGATCGCCGCGGGATCGAAGAAGCTGCTGCTGTTGTAGAGCTTCACCTGCACCGGGAGGGTCCCCGAATCCGACCACGTCCGGACCGCAAACTCCACCTGCCGTGGAATCGCCCCCTCCGGGACGGAATGGCGGGTGGTGTCCTTCCACAGGTCGCACATCAGGCAGCGCCAGGGGCACTCGCGGTTGGTCAGCAGCACGACGCC
>CAJAKX010000130.1 GCA_903940425.1 uncultured Opitutia bacterium
ATTTCCACACCGGATTCTTTGTTACCGGATAGACGGAGACTGCCGCCAGGCTGGGTCGGGCTTTCCGGGTATCCTCAATCCGGTATCAGACGGCCGGGGGTGGCGCCAGTTTGATCACCCGGGCCAGGGAATCGCGCAGGGCATGGAGGCGGGCGGTGTCCTCGGTGGGCTCGTGATTGGCGCTTTCGATATAGAAGGTGTCGAGGGCGACGCCGCGCTCCGTGTTGATGCGGGCGAACGTGATGTCGAAGCCGTGGTCGTAGATGGCCTTGGCGAGGCGGTAGAGCAGGCCGATCTGGTCATGCGCCTGGATGTCGATGATGGTGCGCTGCATCGCGAGCTCGTGATAGACCTCGACCGTGGGCGGGAAGGAGGTGTGCAGGGTGTTGTTCTCCGTCGTGTAGCGGCTGGCGGCGATTTTTTTGGCCTGGGCGACGATCTCGGGGTAGAGATCCTTGTTCTGGATGAGCGCGGCCTCGACCGTGCGCGCAAAGGTCTCCATGGCAGTCTGGCTTTGCACGACGCCGCGGCCGGGCTCGACGACGTAGAACGTGTCGATGGCGATGTGGTCGGTGCGCGAGATGACCTTGGCGCCGAGAATGTTCAGCCCGGCCACGCTGAAGCCGCCGGCCAGCTTGTAGAAGAGGCCGGCGCGGTCCCAGGTGACGACGTTCACCACCGTGAGGCTGCGGTTGAGATCGTCCTTCCAGTCGACGATGGGCCGGAGCGAACTGACGGAGTCCGCCTCGCTGATGGACTTGAGGAGGCGGTTGACCATCTGGATGTGCAGGGCGATTTCACCGGCCTCGGTGTGGAGAAAATAACGCTCCGGGAGCAGGTTGAAGTGGGCGGAGATCTCATCCTGGCCGATGCCCGGAATCTGTTTTGTGATCAGCTCCTTGTAGATCATTTGCTTTCGTTCGAGGTTTCGTTTTTCGACGGCGTCACCTAGCAGGAGTCGGTCCAGGGTGGCGAGGAAAAGGGAGTTGTGGAGCGCGTCCTTGTAGCCGTTCCAGAGCGAGGCGGCGGTGCCGCGGGCGTCGCAGAACGTGTGCACGTAGAGATAGCGAAGCTTTTCGGCATCGCCAACCAAATCCGCAAAGGCGGTGGCGGATTGCGGGTCATCCACATTATGCCTCTGCCAGAATCGTGCCATAATGAGATGGTTTTTGATGATAAAGGTGACGAGTTCGCGGCTTTTGGAATCGACCTGGAGGCGCTCGAGGAGCGGGCCGGCGAGGCGCACGCCGCTTTCGCTGTGATCCTTGATGCCCACGGCCTTGCCGATGTCGTGCAGGAGCAGGATGAGATAGAGCAGGGTGGGCTCGGACGTCTCATGCAGCGCCTTGCGGTACTTGAGGGTGATCGGCTCGGCTTCGGTGAAGACAAGGTCGAGCTCCCGGATGGCGTTGAGGGTGTGGATGTCGGCCGTATAGCGGTGGTAAAACTCGTGCTGCACGAGGCAGGTGAGCCGATCGAACGCCGGGATGAACCGCCCCAGCACGCCGAGCTCGTGCATGAGCTTCAGCGTCGGAAAGACCGAACCGGCCTCCCCCAGGATGGTGCGGAAGCTGAGGTTGGCGTCGGCGGACTCCAGCACGCGTCGGGTGAGCAGCGGCAGCGACTCGCGGATGAGAGCGGTGAGGTTGAAATCAGGCTCGGCGCCGAGCTGCTGGCAGTGGCGGAAGACGCGGATGAGGCGCACGGGATCCTCCGAGAAGACCGTGGCGGTGCCGGCGGCCAGTTCGCGGCCGCGCAGCACGAAGCCGTCGATCTGCTTGACGCGCTCGAAGCGGCGCAGCCGCAGCACCTCGCGGAACGACAGCAGGGAGCCGGCGTTTTCCCGGATGGCCAGCGCCAGGCGGTTCTCGACGATCTTGGAGATGCGGTAGATGGCCTGCGCCTGGCGGTAATAATCCTCCATGAAGTCCTCGATGCGCTGGAGGAGATCGTGCTGGCGGTAGCCAAGGTGGTGGGCAATGCGCGGCTGCATCTCGAGGTCGAGGAGGTCGGTGGGACGCTTGCTGATGAAGTGAAGCTCGTTGCGGACGCGCAGGAGGAAATTGTAGGCGCGCTGGAAGTCGGCAAGCTCCTTGCGGCGGAGGTAATTGAGCGTGTGCAACTCCTCCATGCGCTCGATGCCCAGCTTCACGCGGGCCATCCAGAGGGCGTTCTGATAGTCGCGCAGGCCGCCGACGCCGTTCTTGATGTCGGGTTCCTGCAGGAAGGCGGTGTCGCCGTATTTCGCGCGACGCGTGGCCTGGTCGTTGAGGCGGTCGGCGATGTAGCCCTTGGGATCCTCCGTGGTGGCGAAGTTGCGGTAGGCCTTGGCAAAAGTCTCGTAGAGCGAGGCCTGGCCGGCGACGAGGTGCGATTCGAGCAGGGAGGTTTTCGTCTGGATATCCTTGCGCGCCTGCACGAAGACCTCGTCGATGGTCCGCGTGGAATGGCCGACCTTCAGGTCGCAGTCCCAGAGGAGGTAGAGGACCTCGTTGACCAGGTGTTCCTGCAACGGCTTTACGACCGCCGGCTTCGTCTTCGAGGGGAAGAGGAACATCACGTCGATGTCGCTCTGCGGGCTGAGCTCATGCCGGCCGTAGCCGCCGAGCGCGATCAGGCAGACGGGGGAGGGCAGTTCGCCATGGGCGCGGCGGTACGACTCGAGGGCGTAGTCGAAAAGGCAGGCCAGCATCACGTCGATCATCGCCGCGCGGGCCTGGGCGGTCGGGAGACCGGCCTCGCCGGCGTCATGGTGCATGTGGATCATGCCGCTCTCCAGCCGCAGGAACGTCTTGCAGGCGGCCAGGCGCTGGGCGACGGGCACCTCTCCCTGGAAATTCAGGCGTTCGCGGGCGTGTTTGTGAATGCGGCCAACCATCGGGACGTCTAGTCAGCAGCAAAGCGCGCGCCGCGCAAAGCCGGAAATGACATTTCCGCCCTGGAGGAGGCCGGACCCGGGGCGGTAGGCGGCGGCTGGCAACGCCTTCCCTCCACTAATCGCTTGCCCCGCTTCTGAGCCGCTTCTTAGCTCGCCGGCTTACCCGGTTTCTCCCATGCCCGAGATCACCAAGAGTTACGAGCCGCGCGATGTGGAAAAAAAGTGGTATGCCGCCTGGCAGGCCGCTGATGCCTTCGCCGGGCGTGTTGTCCCCGGCCGGGAGCCCTACTGCATCGTCATCCCGCCCCCCAACGTGACCGGCGTGCTCACGATTGGCCACGTCCTCAACAACACCCTGCAGGACATCCTCATCCGCCGCGCCCGCCTCGAAGGCAAGGCCGCCCTGTGGGTGCCGGGCACCGACCATGCCGGCATCGCCACGCAGACCGTGGTGGAGCGCGAACTGCGCAAGCAGAATCTCCACCGCCGCGATCTCGGCCGCGAGAAGTTCCTGGCCCGGGTCTGGGAATGGCGGCAGGAAAAGGGCGACATCATCCTGGAGCAGCTCCGCCGCCTCGGTGCGTCGTGCGACTGGAGCCGCACGGCGTTCACGATGGATCCCGGGTATTCACGGCGCGTCCTGCACGTGTTCGTGGAGTTGTTCAGGCGCGGCCACATCTACCGCGGAAAACGCATGGTGAACTGGTGCCCGGTGTCGCTCACCGCCCTCTCCGACGAGGAGGTGATCATGAAGCCGGTCAAAGGGCTGCTCTACCGGGTGCGCTACGAGATCGCCGAACGACCGGGGCAGTTCATCGAAGTGGTCACCACGCGGCCGGAGACCATCCCCGGCGACACCGCCGTGGCGGTGCATCCGGCGGATGCCCGTTACCAGGGTTTCATCGGCCTGCACGTATGGCGTCCGCTGGTGCGCGAAAAGATTCCGATCGTGGCCGACGCCGCCGTGGACCGGGAGTTTGGCACCGGAGCCCTCAAGATCACGCCCGCGCACGACAAGGCGGACTTCGAGATCGGCCAGCGGCACAAGCTGGCGCAAATCGAAGTTATCACCGCCAACGGCCACATGAACGAACTGGCCGGAAAGGATTTGAACGGTCTGG
>CAJAKX010000131.1 GCA_903940425.1 uncultured Opitutia bacterium
GCAGGACGCGGATGGCCGCTACAGCCTGCCCACCGCGATTCATTTCGCGGACGATCGGGATGCCAACTCCACGCGAAGCTATTTTCCCTGGCACGTCTTTTGGGGCGCCTGGAAATGGACCGGCGACCGCAAATATCTCGCTCCGATTCTCGATGCCGGTCCCTCCTCCGTGATGGCGGTCAACGCCAACGCCCTCGACTGGCTGGAGCTGCGCGAAGACACCGGCCAACGCATTCTCGCCGGCGAACGCGGGCGGTCACTCGACGCCCGGCCGGCCGACGGCCGCGGCCAGGCGCGCTCCAATGCCTACCGTTATTCCGCGGACACTCACTTCATCTGGCAACTCACCGGCGACAAGAGCCAGCTCGAGCAGCTTTACGCCCGGCAGATCGAGGAGTGCGACCTGCTCGACTACATCAACACCGAGGGCAGCCTGTGGATCGACCGGGTCGGCGTGCCCACCGCCGAGTTGCAGCGCGCGCGGCTCGGCGGCATCGCGCTTGTGCGCAACGCGCTTTACCCGGGCCACACGGTGAGCTGGCGGTTCGCGGCGCCGGCCAGCGACCAGAGCATGGCGATCCTCATTCCCGATGCCACGCCGGTCTCCTTTAAAGTCATTGCGTACAACCTCGAGACCACGCCCGTGCAGGCGACCATGACCGGCTGGAACATCGCTCCCGGAGTCTGGGAGATCACGCAGGGTGTCGACACCGACAATGACGACATCGCCGACCAGTCGATCGCAACGCGCCGCGCCGAATTCGAACGCAGCCGCTCACTCGAATTCGCCTTTGCTCCGCGCGCCGTCACCGTTCTCACCCTGAAATTAAAGACTCCGGGCACGCCCTACTGGTCGCGTCCCGATCTTGGCATCAGCCGCGAAGACGTGACATGCCGCGACGGCTCCCTTCACGTGATCGTTCACAGCCTCGGCGCGGTAGCGACTCCGGCCGCGACGCTGGTCTTCAAAACCAGCGACGGTTCGGCCGCCGCGTCGGCCAGGATTCCGTCACTGCCGGCGCCCGTCGACCTGCTGCCCAGGACGGCCGAAGTGATCCTCCTGCTTCCGCACGGCACGCAGATTGCCGGCGGCTCCGTGGAGGTCGATCCGGAGAACCAGCTGCGGGAGATCACGCGCCTGAACAACCGCGTCCTGTTGCCGGCGTCTGCCTTGAATGCGCAGTAAGGACCTTGCCCGAGGCGCCCGGCACCCCTCCGGTCAGGGCTGCCGTTGCAGGCGGTCCTCCGGAAGGGCGGTCGCATGAAACCGCACTTCGCGAATGGCGCCCTTGAACCAGAACGTTTGATTCAAGCGCACCCCGAGCGACGTCCGCCCCGCCGCCATGGGGACGAACGCCATCTCCCCCTCCAACTCCCGCACACCGTTGATAAAGTGTGCCATCTTCCTGCCATCGTAAACCAGGGCGGCCCATGTCCACCGTCCGGCGGGATGCAGCTTCGTCCGGTCAATCAGGGGAAGCCGGTTGGCCCCTGAAAACAGAAACGTGTCGAGGCACCAGCGGCCGCCCTCCATCAGACGGAGTTCAATCAAGGCGCGGCTGCCGCGTTCATCCTCGATGTGTAGAAACCGCTGCTCAGGTGATCCGCCGGCTTCGGGTTTAAACAGAATTTCGATCGTGAATTCCCTGAGCCCCGCCAGGGGATTCACCGGGAGGACCAGTCCGTCGTCCACCCCGTTGAACTGCACGGCGGACTCGCCGGCCGTCACCCGTGGCGCGCCCAGCACGGTTGGCGTCCACCCGCCGACCGACGTCACACTGTCGAGCGGCCAGATGACGGGGCCCGGCGATGTGGCTTTCGGCGCCGGCGCCTCCGCGTACAGCCACCTCCCCGCGGAGCAGAGCGCGAGTGCTGCGCCGATCTGGCAGATCTTTCGCCGCCGCGTGGTCATCATTTGATCATCCATCCACAAGCCTGTGGCAGAGTCAACGGAGGCCGCGGATGACGCATGGCCCTCTCATGAGATCAACCTGATGCTCACTTTTCGGATGGTGCCGGCCGGCCCGGACCGTGATGCATCATTGCCTTGCGGGGCGGGGACGGTTTTGCTCGGACCCTTTCGCCCATGCAACCCGGCCTCCTCCGCACCGTCGCCCTCGTCGCGGGCATGGTTCTTGGCGCGCTGCTGCCGCAGGCGTACGCCGCGGCGGGGGCCATCCGCTGGCTGGTCATGGGCATGTTGTTTCTCGTGTTTCTGCAGACGCGCCTGTCGCGCCAGGCCATTCATCGCAGCCATGTGGTCCTGCTGGCCGCGAATCTGGCGATGGGCTTCGCGGCGTGGGGGCTGGGCTGGCTCGTGGGTGGGCGTGAGGTGGCGCTGGCGGCGTTCTTTGCCGGCATCGCGCCGACGGCGACGGCCGCGCCGGTCGTGGTCAGCTTTCTGCGGGGGCGCGTGGAGTACGTGATCGCGGCGTTTCTCCTCACCAACCTCGTCATCGCGGCGCTGCTGCCCGGACTGCTTCCGCTCGTGCTGGGGCGCGCCACGCCGGAGGCGTTCGTCCAGGTGCTCGGCAGCGTGGGGCTGGTGGTGTTTGTCCCCATGGGCGCGGCGTGGCTGCTGCGGACGGTGCATGCGCGGGCCGCGGAGTGGCCGCAGCACCTGCGCAACGTGTCGTTTGGCCTGTGGGTGCTCGCGCTCTTTCTCGTCACGGCGACCGGCTCGCATTTTCTGCGCCTCCAGACGGACCTTCCGCCCGGCGTGCTCGGCAAGATCGCCCTCACCACGGCCGCGGTATGCGCCGCCAGCTTCGCGCTCGGGCGGGTGATCGGCGGGCGGGAATTCGCCCGCGAAGCCAGCCAGTCGCTCGGCCAGAAGAACACCTCGTTCACCATCTACCTCGCCCTCACCTACGCGAACCCGCTCGTCGCCCTCGGTCCCACCTGCTACGTGCTCTGGCACAACCTGTGGAACTCCTGGCAGCTCCATCAAAGCCGCCACCAGGCGCCGGACTGAACAACCCCCGGGGAGAGCGCAGCACATGACCCGTGCTGGCGCGCCTCCACCCGTCCGGCCAGGCTGCCCGCGACCTCACCACGCCCTTCACCCCGGTCATCAAGGCAACAGACAGGTGTGATTGATTTATTAAGAGGGCTCGATCAGAATCTTGTAGTTTTCCGCCAAGTATTCTACATCAAGTTTGTAGAAACAACCCTCCTCCTTCGCAACCCGAGTCCGCTTGTGACATCCCAACCCATCCCGCCGCTCCCGGAAGCGGTTCAAAAGATCGTCGTCGTTGAAGACGATCCAGCCATACTCGACATGATTGCGACGGCGCTCAGAGGCCGTCATTACGAAGTCACCACTTTCACCGATCCGCTCAAGGCGCTGGACTGGCTGACCGGCGCCCGCTGGGATGTGGATCTGGTCGTAACCGACATCATGATGCCGAAAGGGAGCGGCCTGGCCCTCGCCAGGGCCATCCGGGCAAGGGCGGGTCGCGTGGCCATTCTCCTGATCAGCGCGAGACTGTCCGATGAAGCGCTCTGGGGCGAAGACCAGCAGGACCTCCCGTTCCTGGCAAAGCCGTTTACCATGCCCGAGCTGCTCGGAGCTATGGAGGAAGCCATGGCCCGTTTTCCCCGCCCAACGCGCGCCTCGCCTTGAGTGGAGCTGGCGACCTTCCCCATGGAACTGCAGCTTTTATTTACCGCAGAAAAGCTTCAGCTGAATCCGTTGCTTTCGAAAGGAGCGGTCAGGGAGGGCCGGTTCACGGTCAAATCCCTGGATACCGGCGGCTATCTGACGATTGACGGACTGCAGTGGCAGGCGCTGACCTCCTTTGTCCGGCCCCAAACGGTGCCGGAGGTTCTGCGGAACTTGATCGCGGAGCGAAAATGCCCTGCGTTGCACGATTTCTATGAATTGATCGTCAAGGCGCAGCGCGCCAGCGTGCTGCAGGTGTCCCCCAGCCCGATCCACCAACCGGTTCCGGTGGGATGGAGATTCAATCTGCTGCCGCGCGTCGCCTGCCGGCTGGGAGGGGCGCTGCTGGTCGGCGGACTTCTGGCAATTGTGATCTGGCCGCCATGTCTGCCCGGAGGCAACTGGCTCGGCATCATCTATACCATCCTCGCCGGTTATCTCGGCGCCGCGGCCATGGTCAGCCTGGGAAATGTCCTCGGCGCGTCCGTGCTGCATGCGGCGGGCGGAGATGCTTACCGGCCACGCCTGAGCTGGTTCTGGCTGTTGCCGCATTTCAGCCTCGATCTGCGGGACGTCCAACTGGTCGATGCCCGCGCCCAACTGGGCATGCAGCTCATACGACCGGCCCCCCTGGGCCTGCTGGTGGCCGTTCTCTGCCTCTGGTGGCCGCAAGCCGCCCTACTGCCAGCCCTCCTTTTTGCCTTGAAGGTCCGTCCGTGCTTCGGCGGGGCCATCTGTCGCGCGATCACCATACACTGGGGGAAGCCGGTGCTCGACACCAGCAGCCACATGCTTTTCCCGGCCAACCGGAACTGGGCCGGCTTGTGGCGCACGACCCGGCTGCAGTTTGACTGGCGGGTGGTCACCGCCCGGCTCGTCTGGAGCCTCCTCTGGGTCGGAGGCATCACCACGGTTGGCAGCTGGATCGCGGGCGTGACCGTGTCCGACCTGATCTTCGACTGGCATTTCTGGAAGATCTTCGGCGTGGTCTATGCCATCACCATGGCCATCCCGGCCGGCGTGCTCGCCTGCGTCGCCGTCGTGGAGAGCATGCGTCAGCCGCTCCGGGCGGCGAAAAAGTACTGGCGCGTCCGCCGGCAGCGCCTCCGGGCGCTCGACCAGCCGTGCACCATGAAAACGATCACGAGCACGCTGGCGATTTCGTCGGTCTGCCAGCAACTGCCGCTTGACCGGCGGCGGGTGCTGGCGGAGCAGGTGATCGTAGTCACGTTCCCCCGGGGGAGCATCCTGGCCGACTTCTCCCAGCCGGCCGACCACATCCACCTCATTGTCAGCGGAGCGATCAACGTCTACCGGCGCACCCCGAAAGGCCGTCCGCACCGCGTTTGGCAGGCGATCGAGGGCGATATTGTTGGCGCAGAAACGCTGGTCGAACCCCATCCCCTGGGCTGGCGCCTCAAGGCGCGCAGTCCGGTGATCGCTTTGCGCCTGCCGCGGGGGGTTTTCGTAAACGAAATCGTGGCCCGGCTGGGCACCGTCGCCAGCCAGGCGTTGATCCACCGCGTGCCCTTCCTCCGCCAAAATCCTCTTTGCCGGAACTGGCATCCCCAGGCCATCACCCGTTTCGCCAGCATCTCCCGCATGGTGACGTTTACCAACGGAAGCCACGTGCTGATCGAGAGCCATGAGAGCCGGGGGTTGTTCTTCATTTATGAGGGCGAGGCGCAGGTCGTGCGGGGCAACCGCCGCATTTCGCGGCTGCGCTACGGGGGGTTCATCGGTGAGATCGGCCTGCTGCAAAACAGTGCCTCCACCGCCAGTGTCATCGCCGATGGGCCGCTCTCCTGCCTGGCCATCGACAAAATGGTTTTTTTCCGCTTCCTCACGCAAAACTACGAGGTCGCCCTGGAAGTGGAACGCCTGAGTTCGCAACGATTGGGGAAGCCCGTCTTTCCGCTCGAAAGCACCTCCTTCGAGGTTTATTGATGGACTGCGGTCATTGACGCAATGAAGCCATCCGGCGGAGGCCGGCCGCGGCGGGATGAAACTTTGGCGCCGCGCCCGCGTCTGTAGGAGGTGGTTGTTTCACGCTGCAACCGCATAAGAAAACACCTGTCGACTCCCGGTGATGAACGAAAGACCCTCTCACGTCATCCCGCTCGCTGGAGGGTGCCTCGCCGCCCTGCTGCTCCTGCTCTGGCTGGTGCTGCGAGACGGGACCCATGGGCACAGGGCACAGCCGACCGGTCCGGCCCCGACGGCGGCCGCCGCTTCGTCCCACCCGGGACCAGTGGTCGCCGGCACGCCGCCAGCAGCCGCAGGCCGGGCATCCGCGGGGGTTCAGGCGAACCCCCTGACCCGGCCGGCGCTGCGATACCTCCAGCAGTCGCTCAATCAATCCAACGCACGGCCGCAGGAGACGGTGCTGACATTCACGAGCGCCGAGGCCTACCGGAAATTCCTTGCCCGCGCCTCGCAGCTGGGACTCACCGTGCTGGGGCGGCTGGATGCGCTCCTGACGGTGCGGGTGCGCTATGATTCACCTGACAGCCTGCAGGCCGACCTGCTGGCCAACGCCGCGGACTACGCCGAGGTGGGCGCCAACTTCTACATCAACATCCCGCAAACGCCGGCCAGGGAGGATCGCGCCACGGTGAATCTGGTGCCGCTGGGCGACAAACTGCGCCTGTTCCTCGGCGTCACCGGCGATTACAGCCAGTGGGGACGCGGGGTGACCATCGCCGTGCTCGACAGCGGAGTGGCGCCCGACAGCACGTTCGGCCAGGGGCGCCTGCGGTATCTGGACATCGGCCTGGGCACCGCCGCCGGCACCGGGTCGGAGGACGGCCACGGCACCGCGGTGGCCGCGCTGGCCGCGGGAATGTCGTCGGATGCGCCCGGGGTCGCGCCGGCCGTCGGCATCCTCAGCATCCGGGTCACCGACGCGAACGCCCAGAGCGACATTTTCACCGTGTCGCAGGCGATCGTGGCGGCGGTCGACGCCGGGGCGCAGCTCATCAACATCAGCTTGGGTGGCTACGATCCCGGCGACGTATTGACCCGCGCCATCGACTATGCGAGCGGCCACGGCGTGGTCATCGTGGCCTCGGCCGGCAATGACCAGGCGGCGCAACTGACCTGGCCCGCGGCTGATTCGCGGGTCGTCTCCGTTGGCGCCGTCGATGCGCTCGAACAACAGGCGACATTCTCCAACTCCGGATCGCAACTGAAGATCACCGCGCCCGGCTATGGCGTCCTGACCGCGTGGCTCGACGGCCAGCGGGTGTACTTCGACGGCACCTCCGCCAGCGCACCCATCGTCGCCGGCGCCATTGCCGCGATGATGTCCGCCAACCCCGGCATGAACGCGACGCAGGCGTGGCAGGTGCTCCAGCAATACGCCAGCGATGGCGGCGCCCCGGGGCGGGATTCCGACTATGGCAGCGGCATTCTCAATCTCGGCTGGGCCATGGCTCGCAATGATCCCACCTACATCGACACCGCCATCTCCAGCCATTACTACGATGCCGCCGCCGGGCAGATGGAATTCGTGGTTCAGAACCGCAGCGGGCTGGGCGTCGCCGGCATGATGCTGAACGTCGAGGATGACGGTGCCACCAGCACCTACTCCATTCCCCTGCTGGGTCCCGGCGCCATCTCCGTGGCCAGAATGCCCGTCGACCAGGAACAATTGAAGGCGGGCGACGGCATCGTGTTCCGCACGCAGTTGGTCAACCCCAGCGGTATCGTCGACCAGGTCCCCGCCAACAACCGCCGGACCAGCTCCCTCGCGCCGCCGGCAAAATGACATCGCCAGCGGCTGGTTTCGCCTTTGATGACACGGATTTATCCGGGCGCGCCGGTTGTCTTCTTGCCTTACCTTCCTAGAATCCTAGGCCATTGTGCCTGCCATGAACTTCAAAGGACTCGGAACCAAGGCCCTCCACGCCGGCCAGACGCCGGACCCCACGACCGGCGCGCGCGCCGTTCCCCTCTACCAGACGACGAGCTACGTCTTCCGCGACACCGAGCACGCCGCGAATCTCTTCGCGCTGAAAGAGCTCGGCAACATCTACACGCGGATCATGAACCCGACGACCGACGTCTTCGAACAGCGGATGGCCGCGCTCGAAGGCGGCTCCGGCGCGCTCGCCCATGCGTCGGGCCAGGCGGCGATCACCAACGCCATCCTCAACCTCGCCGGCGCGGGCGATCATCTCGTCTCCGTCTCGCAGCTCTACGGCGGCACCTACAACCTGTTCCACTACACGCTGCCCAAGATCGGCATCGAGGTGTCGTTCGTCGACGCGCAGGATCCGGACGCCTTCCGCCGGGCCGTTCGCCCGAACACCAAGGCGTTCTACGGCGAGGGTCTCGGCAATCCGGCGTTGAACATCTTCCCCTTTGAAGAGGTCGGCAAAATCGCCCGCGAGGTCGGCGTGCCGGTCATCATCGACAACACCTGCCTCACGCCGATCCTCAACCGCCCGTTCGAGTGGGGCGTCAACATCGTCGTGCACAGCTCCACGAAGTATATCGGCGGCCATGGCACGTCCATCGGCGGCATCGTGGTCGACGGCGGCAACTTCAACTGGGGCAACGGCCGGTTCCCCGGGTTCACCACGCCCGATCCGAGCTACCACGGCCTCGTGCACTGGGAGGCGTTCAAGAGCTTCCCGCCCGCCGGCGGGGCCAACGTCGCCTGTATTTTCAAGATGCGGTTGCAGCTCCTGCGCGACATCGGCGCCTGCATCAGCCCGTTCAATTCCTTTCTCATGCTGCAGGGGCTCGAAACGCTGCACCTGCGCATGGAGCGGATCTGCCAGAACGCCCTGAAGACGGCCGAATTCCTCGCCGCGCACCCGAAGGTCCAGTGGGTCAACTATCCCGGTCTCAAGACCAGTCCCCACCACGCGGCGGCGAAGAAATACCTGCGCGGCGGCTTCGGCGGCCTGCTCGGCTTCGGCGTGAAGGGCGGCTTCGCGGCGGGCAAGAAATTCATCGAGTCGCTCCAGCTCTTCTCGCACGTTGCCAACATCGGCGACGCCAAGTCGCTCGCCATTCATCCCGCCAGCACGACCCACAGCCAGCTCACGCCCGAAGAGCAGGTCTCCACCGGCGTCTCGGCCGACTACGTGCGCCTGTCGCTCGGAACAGAGGATTTCATCGACATCCAAGCGGACCTGGAGCAGGCGCTGGCCAAAGTGTGAGGCAATAGGTCTCGCCGTAGCTCCGCTTCTGCGGAGCGAAGGCGGGTCCCTGGGCACGGAGGACTTTGTCGATATTCAGGCGGACCTGGAGCAGGCGCTGGCCAGGGTCTGACGCGTGCCGGGCGTTTGGCACGCACCCATCACATTTCGCTGTGGCAGTTCAGCACTTTGGTCCAGACGCAATGTCAACTATTAGTTGACATTGCGTCTGGAAACACGCCTGCAGAAATAACCTCGCCCTGTCCGCGTGCACGGGAGGTGCGTTTAAAAGAGTTCCAGCTGCCGTGTCCGCGGCACGGCGGGAGCCGCCTCCTTCTGCCGCTCGAGCAGGGCTTCGCGGATGGCGCGGAGAAACGGCGAGGGGGCGCGGTCGCGGAGTTCACCGCGCCAGTGGCGGCGGCGGGCATGCGTGAGGTAGAGTTGCTCCCGGGCGCGGGTGAGACCGACGAAGAAAAGGCGGCGCTCCTCGGCGAGGTCGACCGTTTCGGCCTCGTCGAAGCTGAAACGGTGCGGGAGCAGCCCGTCCTCGCAGCCGACGATAAAAACCACGCGGAATTCGAGGCCTTTCGCGGCGTGCAGCGTAAGGAGCGACACGCGCTCGGCGCGCGGATCATGCAGGTCGACGTCGATGCCCAAGGCCAGTTCGCTCACGAAGGCATCGAGGCTGGTGCCGTGCTTCCCGGCGAGCGGCCGGAGCGCATCGGTGATGGCGCGCAGGTCGGGATCCGGTTTCTCCTCCCGGGCAAGCTGGGTGGAGACGGTCGCAAGCCGGTCGGCCAGCGGTGCGTCGGGCGGCAGCGTTTTGAGCCGGGCCAGCAGCGTTTGTACGGTCGGATGCCCGGCCAGCGGCGTGTGGGCCCGCTTTTGGAATGGGATGCCGGAGCGCGCGAACGCCTCCACGAGCGGCGGGGTCTGCGCATCGGTGCGGTAGAGGACGGCGAAATCGTTGAAGGCGCAGGCGCTCCCGGCAGCGCCGCTGACGCGGCCCGTGTCGAACGAGGTGAGGCTGGTGCCGCCAACAAGACGTTCAATGGTTTCGACGACAAACTCCGCCTCGGCGCGCTCGGTGGCGCATTCGCGCAGGATGACCCGGCTGGCGCCGCCCGTCCGGGCACGCAGGACGCGGTCGCGCACCAGCGTGGTGGGGGCGACGGCCTGCAACGCCGCGTCGACGATGGTGCGGGTGGAGCGGTAGTTGCGCGTGAGTGAGACGACGCGGGCCGCCGGGTAGTCGGACTGGAATTGCCCGAAGAAGCGCACGTCGGTGCCGCGGAAACCGTAGATCGCCTGGTCGGGGTCGCCGATGGCGCAGAGGCTGGCGGCCCCCATCGCCAACAACCGCACGAGCTGGTACTGTTGCGCGTCGACGTCCTGATATTCGTCGACCGAAAGGTGCGGCCAGCGCGCCCGGTAATGCGCGGCGAGGTCAGCCTGCGTGGCGAGGAGCCCGACCGGCAGGGCGATCAGATCATCAAAATCGACCAGCCCGCGGGCGTGGAGCGCGCGTTCATAAACTTCGGGGCGCGCCGCCCGGTCGGTGATCAGCCTGCTCGCCTCGAGCGCGGACACGCCGAGCGTCTCCCGGGCGACGGCGAGCGCCTCGGCTTCGCCGGCCACGCGCAGCGGAGCCCCCAGACCGAGCCGGTCCTCCTGTTCGCGGAGGATGGCGAGGCCGAGGGCGTGGAAAGTCATCACCGGCACGCGGGGGCCACGGCCGTCGGGAAGCAGCGAAGCGAGCCGCTCGCGCATTTCCCCGGCGGCGCGACGCGTGAAAGTGATGGCGAGGCACGCCTCGGGTGCGATGCCGTGGTCGGCGATCATATGGGCGATGCGATGGGTGAGCGTGCGCGTCTTGCCCGTCCCGGGGCCGGCGACGATGAGCAAGGGGCCATCGACGGTCTCCGCCGCGGCGCGCTGGTCGGGATCGAGCCCGGCCAGCATGGGAGAAGCAGATTGAACCACAGAGGGCATCGAGGCCACCGCTGGCTTTTCGCGTGCCGGCTCCGGCTCGGCCTCCTCGATTGCAGGAACGGGTTTATCCCGCGACGGCTTGGCGCGGCGTAAAGCCGCTCCCGCGGGTTGTGCTGCCGCCGGCAGCTCGAACAACAGGCTGATGGACTTCCCGCTCTCGAGTTCGTCCGGTTTGAAAAGGCGGATGGTGCCGTATTCGCCGTCGTAGCCGCCTTCGCGGATGACTTCACCGGCGCGCATGCGGCGGACCGCCTCGACCAGAAGAGGCGTGGCGATCCTGCCAATTTCATCAAGCGATGCATCACCGAGGATCGTCAGTTCGGGGCCGAGGCGCGCGATCAACTGCTCATAACTGCCCTGCACGGTCTTGCTCTTCGGACCGGTCCGGGCGAGTTCGCCGAGCACCTCGGGGAGCGGCACGAGGCTGCGGAAGGGCGCGGCGGTGGGCGGCGGCTTTTCGCCGGTGCGATCGGCGAGCTCGAGCACCCGGCTGAGCACGCCGATCGTGAGCGGTGCGCCGCAGACGGGGCATTGGTTGCCGAGGCGGCGCGACTCCGCCGGTTCGCAGCGGAAGCCGCACGCCCGGTGTCCGTCCATGTGGTATTTGCCCTCCTCGGGATAGAATTCGATCGTGCCGCCGTAGCCGGCCCCGGTCGCCAACGCGTTCTTCATCGCGAAGTAATCGAGCGGGCAATCGAAGCGGCAGGCTTCACGGCCGAGGTTGCCGGGCGAATGCGCATCGGAGTTGGAGACGAGGCGGAAGCGGTCGAGCATCGAGAGCCGCCAGTTCATCGGCGGATCAGAAGAAAGGCCGGTCTCCACGGCGAAGATGTGAGGGGAAAGATCGCCGTAACACTCATCGAAGACGTCAAAACCCGACTTGGAGCCGAAAACGGAAAACCAAGGCGTCCAGATGTGGGCGGGGATGAGGTAACAGCCGTCGCCGCCGGAAAGGCAGATTTCGAGGAGGTCGCGCGAATTCAGGCCGAGAATGGGCCGGCCGTCGGAGGCGAGATTGCCGATGCGCGCGAGGCGGGCGACCATGCGGTCGGCGCCGGCGAGGTCGGGCGCATAGAGGAGATGGTGAACCTTGCGGACCTTGTCGCCCTGCTTGTAGATCGTGGAGATCTCGACCTCCAGGAGGAAGCGCACGGGTGCGGTGGCGACGGCGCAGGGTCCGAGTTCGGCGGCCACGGCAGCCTCCAGGTCGTCACGGAGGCGGAAGAGGCCCGGCTCGGCGGGAACCAGTTCCTCCTTGATCGCCGCCATCCATGCGGGATGCGTGAAATCGCCCGTGCCGACGACCGTGACGCCTTTCTTCTTCGCCCACAGCGCCAGGTGATGGAAGTCGAGGTTTCTACTCGTCGCCCGGGAATACTTCGAGTGGATGTGAAGGTCGGCGTAAAAGCGCATCTTAGGAAAACGGGAGGACGCCGGAAGGCGGGGGAAAACACGCGGGATGCGATCGTCGGGTGAAGAGCAGGAACGGGGGAGGCGTCAAGTCAGGCGGACGAATCGCATTTCCTTGAGTTCCTGACTTCCACATCCGACAACCTCTATCCGCCATGAAATCCTACCGCAAGGAACTCTGGTTCGAGGTGCCGCGGCGGCGCGCCTTCCTCAACATCACTCCGCAGGTGGAGCAGTGTCTGCGCGAGAGCGGCATCCGCGAGGGTCTCTGCCTGGTGAACGCCATGCACATCACGGCGAGTGTGTTCATCAACGACGACGAGTCGGGACTGCATGCCGACTTTGAACGGTGGCTGGAAAAACTGGCTCCGGAGAAACCGTATACCGCTTACGACCACAACCGCACCGGTGAGGACAATGCCGACGCCCACCTCAAGCGCACGGTCATGGGCCGCGAGGTCGTGGTTGCGGTGACCGCCGGAAGGCTTGATTTCGGTCCGTGGGAGCGGATCTTTTATGGAGAGTTCGACGGACTGCGCCGCAAGCGAGTGCTTATAAAAATCGTCGGGGAATAATGGAAAAGGAATACGGGCCGGAAAAATGCGGGAGTGCCTTTCAGTGCAGCAATCTCGGATTTGATGCTAAGCCCCACTGACTTCCGGGTTGCCCAACCTTTTTATACATTACGCAACTCGTTGATTATCGTTTATAGCCGGCACTTCAAAAACAGCCTGTTTTCGCCGATTTATTGCCGATTTTGGCGTATTTTTACCGCTTTTGGCCTTCTTTAGGCCATTTTAAGGCATGGAGAAGACCTACTTCAAAATCCGTGATTGCCAGTCGAGGGAAACTAATTTTGAACGCAGGGCTCCCCAAAGCCAACTAACCCCGGTAAGCCTAACCTAACCAAGGCCCTGTTTTGGACCTCAAGCAGATCAAGCAAATCATCGATTTAATGAAGCGCTCCGAACTCACCGAGTTCGCCGTGGAAGAAGAGGGCTTCAAACTCAAGATATGCCGGGGCGCCAACGGCGTGCCGGTGGTGACATCCAGCGCCGGGTTGACAGCAGTCCCGGAAGCAGCGGCGGCTTCAGCTGCCGCTGCGGCAGCCACCCTGGCATCGTCCTCTCACAATGGTGGGGAGAAGGAAGATTCAAGCATCATCTATATCAAGGCCCCCATGGTGGGCACCTTCTACCGGGCGCCTTCGCCCGAAAGCCCGCCCTTTGTCGAGGTGAACGCGAAAGTTTCCGAGAATTCCGTCGTCTGCATCATCGAGGCCATGAAAATCATGAATGAGATTCAGGCCGAGGTGAAAGGCACCGTGGTGGAGATTCTCGTCGAAAACGGCCAGCCGGTCGAATACGGCCAGCGCATGTTCAAGATCAAGCAGGGTTAACCGGCAGCCAATCCTGACGATTCCTGTCCCACAGCTGATCCCCCGCGGCATCGCAGATGAGCATCGGCGGTATCTTTGTTTATGATCCAAAAGATCCTCATCGCTAATCGCGGCGAAATCGCCCTCCGCATCGTCCGCGCCTGCCGCGAACTGGGCATCAAGACCCTGGCCGTTTACTCGGAGGCCGATGTGCAGTCGCTGCATGTGCAACTGGCCGACGAGGCCATCTGCATCGGCGGCCCCAAGAGCGAGGACAGCTACATGCGCGCCGATCGCATCATCAGCGCGGCGGAAATTGCCGACGTTGACGCCATTCATCCTGGCTACGGTTTTCTTTCCGAGAACGCCAAGTTCGCCGAACAGTGCGAATCGTGCAACATCAAGTTCATCGGGCCCAAGTCGCATAGCATCAAGATCATGGGCGACAAGTCGGTGGCCCGGGAAACCGTGCGCAAGGCCAATGTCCCCACCGTGCCGGGTTCCGACGGCCCCATCGAATCCGAAGCCGCGGCGGTGAAGATTGCGCGCAAGATTGGTTATCCCATCATCATCAAAGCCGTGGCGGGCGGCGGTGGACGTGGCATGCGCATCGCCCACAACGACGTCTCCTTCGCCAAGGAATACCACATCGCCCGGGCCGAGGCCGAGAAGACTTTCGGCAACGGCTCCGTTTACATCGAGAAATACGTCCAGAATCCCCGGCACATCGAGTTTCAGATCCTCGCCGACAGCCACGGCAAGGTGCTGCACCTCGGCGAACGCGACTGCTCCGTGCAGCGCCGCCACCAAAAGCTCATTGAAGAGTCGCCGTCACCCTTCCTCACCTCCGATCTCCGCAAGCGCATGGGCAAGGCCGCCGTGCGCGCCGCCGAGGCCGCCGAGTATGAGAACGCCGGCACCATCGAATTCATCGTCGATGCCAAGGGCGAGTTCTACTTCATCGAGATGAACACCCGCATCCAGGTCGAGCATCCGGTCACCGAGGAGGTCACCGGCATCGACCTGATCAAGGAGCAGATCCGCATCGCCGCGGGCGAAAAGCTCAACCTGGATCAGAAGGACATCGAGTTTCGCGGCCATGCCATCGAGTGCCGCATCAACGCCGAGGATCCCGCCCGCAACTTCATCCCCTCCCCCGGAACCATCGGCCTCTACTACGCCCCGGGCGGGCACGGCGTGCGCGTCGACTCGCACGTTTACAGCGGATACACCATCCCGTCCTACTACGACTCGATGATCGGCAAGCTCATCGCGTATGGCGACACCCGCAAGACGGCCCTGGAGCGCATGTACCGGGCGCTGAGCGAATATCTCATCCGCGGCATCAAGACCACGATCCCGCTGCACAAGGCGATCTTGAGCGATCCGATTTTCATCGCGGGCAAGGCCACCACCGCCTACCTCGAGGAATTCCTCAGCCGCACGCCGCCGGATCTGTTCTGAGCAGAGGCTGTCCGAAAACCGTCAGAACTTGGAGGGCGGCGCGCTGTCGCCGCCAAATGCCCGAATGGCGCTGACGGAGCAGCGCCCTCCACCGGACAGGTTCCCGCTCCCCGCCGCCCGTCCGCCGATCATGCCGCAAAACCTGTTGCGATGACCCGCCGCCTGCCCGTATGAAACAGGTCCCTCCTGTTGTTGCCATGAATCCGAGGTTTCTCCTTGCCCTGTTCTCCCTGCCAATCGGCTGTGCCGGAGGTCTGCTTCGCGCCGCCGACTCCCTCACGCCTCAATCGCCGGACCTCACGCCCGCGGCCGTGCTCAGCGTCATGGAGCGCGTGGCCGACTGGCAGCTCGCCCATCCATCGCCGCACCGTTCCACCGACTGGACGCAGGGCGCCGGCGATGCCGGCATGATGGCCCTCGCCGGCATTTCCCCCAGCCCGCGTTTCCTCGACGCCATGCTGACGATGGCCGAGGCCAATGCATGGCAACTTGGGCCGCGGCCCTACCATGCTGACGACCACTGCGTGGGCCAGACCTATGCCGAGCTTTATTTCCGCCGTCACGACCCGCGCATGATCGCGCCGCTGCGTGAAC
>CAJAKX010000132.1 GCA_903940425.1 uncultured Opitutia bacterium
GACCGTGCCGCTCATCGCGGCATGTCCTTCCCGCAGCCAGGCTTGGTTCGCCGATCCTGCCGCCGGCAACCAGCTCACCAGAAAAAGAATTCCAGCTTCGGCTCCATGTAACCCTCGGTCGGCAGTTCGAGCGCCACGCGCCACACTGTGGCGTAGCGCGACCAGGGGCCCATGATGGGACCGTCGAACATGACCTTGGGAGCGGAGATCGGGCGGCGCGGCTGCAGGTTCAGACGTTCCTGAAAGAGCGCGTGGCCCTCGGGCAGCGAGAAATAGAGCAGCCGCCGCTCGAAGATGTCCTTGACCTGAGGCAGATCGGCGCAGGTGAAGGTCGGGTGCGTGGCGCGGAAGCTGCGGAGCACGTATTCATTGCGGCAGAGCTCGATGGAGGCGCGCTGGCAGGCGCTCTTGAAATCACGGCCCGCGGCGTGCCCGTAGCTGAAGAAGTCGCCCGGCATGCACCGCTTGTAGAGAATCACCATGACGCCGCGGTCGAGCGGATGTTCGATCTGCACGGCGGAGACGTCGGTCCATCCGGTGGGCCGCACCCTTGCCACGAGGCGGCCGTCCCACCATGCGATCACGCAGAAACGCTCGAGCGCCTCCCAATAGGCCTTGGTGCGGCACTGGCTCGCAAACAGGCCGGGAAACGCGGCCATGCCATTGGACGAGGCGTCGCGATCAAAACCGTAGAGGTCCCGGTCAAAGTCGTTCACCTTCACGTGAAACGCCCAGCGCTCGAGGGATTCCGAGATGGCCATGTAGCGGGCCACCATCGCGCTCGGGTGCGTGCCGGTGCCGTCGGCGTTGCTGTAGAGATTGAGCTGCGGACGCGGCCCCCCTGTGAGATGGGGGGCGAGGTAGGCGTTGGCTTGAAAGCAGCGATGGCCCAGGACCGGGAATTCGCTGAACTCGATGCGCGTGATGGGCCCGCCTTGTTCGGTGAAGATGCGCCGGTAGCGCCAGGGAGCCAGATTCAGCATGGTGCCATGATTACCTGACGCGTCACCCGAGTGCAAGACGCAGACCGCGACACTGTCGTCGCGGCCTCAGCTCCAAGCGGCAGGGCCGTCGCGTCAGGACAATCGGGAGGCGGCGGAACCGCCAAGATTGTCGTCAGCGACGCCGAAGCGGCCGCCAAAAAAGACCGGATCGAATGACTCGGCCGTCTTCACGAAGCCCAGCACCAGCAGGAAGCTGGCGACGGCGCCAAAAAGGATGCGTTGGGTCGCAGTCATCGGCGGAGATTATTGCAGGACGACGCAGGAGGGGCCGGGAAGACCGTCATAGACCACTGTCACCTTGGAGTTCGTAGTCATGAGATCGAACGACTCGGCGGCTTTGGCGAGACCAGCAGTGAGCAGGAGGCTGGTGATTACGGCGAAGAGGGTATGTTTGATTTTCATCGCCGCCGAGTATTGCCAACATCTTGAATGTAACAAAGCCCGGCGAACACCCGGTTTTGCCCAGTCTGCCCGGCTTAAAACTGAATATGGCCGTCTCCCGCGATTTCCGCTATGGTAGTTTCCGTTTCATGCGAAACCGCGCAAGCATGGGTAGTGATGCCGTTTGTCATTGCGGGGAGCTCTGCAGGCCAGCAGGGCGACGAAGCAATCCATCTGCATCGGCACGCCCCGCTTCGCAGGGGTCCGCGATGACAGGCCAATCATACCAGTGCCCATGCAGAATCATGCTGGGGATTTTCTGCGCATTGGCTGGAGGAGTAATTCTAGGAGCGACCTCCATTCACGTGTTCGCGAACAGTTGGGATGACTCCACGGAGGGCCGACCCTTACTGCAGGTGTTCAAGGCGAGCGATTACCAAGCCAACGCCACAGTTAAAACAGTAGCACAGGATCGTAACGGTACGCTTTATTTTGGCAGCGACGCTTTGCTGCAATACGACGGCACGACATGGCGTCGTTTCTCTACAGGAAACAATCTGGTAATAAACGGCCTCGCTGTTGATGAACAGAGACGAATCTGGGCAGGAGGTTACGGTGATATCGGTTACCTTGAGAAGGATGCTTCGGGACAGTTGCATTATACATCGCTTCTGGCCCAGCTTCCGCCCGAACACCGCAACCAGCTCGAAGTTTGGGGCGTGGAGGTGACTTCGCGAGGGGTGGTCTTCTCGGCCACCGATAAAATCATGCGGTGGGATGGAAGGTCTTTCACCATCTGGCCGCTGCCCGACGCCCGGCGGGCGTTTTCCCAAAAGATCGGCGACGTGGTTTACACGCTCCATCTGACGACCGGTCTCTGGAAACTGGAAGGTGACGGACCGATGCTGGTCGTACCGTACGACCCATCCACTAAATGCCTTCCTTGCTTTCTCAAACCCATTGCGGGGGATTCGTTTCTGGCCGTGACGACATTGGGTCTGGCGCGGCTCAATGGCTCGAAGATGACCCTCCTGCCCGGCAACTGCGGGAACTTCATCCAGGAAAATTTCTTCACAACGGCCTGCGTCCTTGACGACCAAACATTTGCCATCGGCACCTACCGCGGGGGCATCGTCCTCGTTGACGACCAGGGCAATATCGTGCGCATCATCGACCGCGCGTCAGGCCTGCCGGATCAGGCGGTTAACAGCCTCTTCCTTGACCGTGAAAAAAATCTCTGGATCACGACCGAAAGAGGCATTGCGCGGATGGAGAGCAATGGAGCCGTGACCGTGTTCGACGAGGCCAACCATCTGACCGGCAGATCCGTCAGCTCCATCGCCATGCAGGACGGCCGTCTTCATGTCATCACCAGTGACGGAGTCTCCGTGCTGAAACCGCGCCCGGACGCGCGTTCTTCGGCAACGTTTGAATTGCTTCCCGATCCCAATCTGAAACGCAGCAACATGGCGCTGCTTTCGCATGCCCGGGGCCTGCTCAATGCGGGATTCGTGGGCATCCGCCTCCTGCAACCGGACGGGACCTTGAAGGAGATCCACAAAACCCCGCTGGATGTGGGGAACCTGCTCGCCTCGCGGCATTATCCCGGGCGGATCTATTTTTCTGACCCGAAGGGCGTGGGCTGGCTCGTGGAAACGAATGGCGAGTGGCAGACCTATCCACAACAGGCGCTCACACCCGAGGCGGCGACGTCACTGGCCGAGGACACCCTGGGCAATCTGTGGGTCGGCATGTACACCAAGGGAGTCCTGCGCATTACGTTTGGCGACACCGGCACGCCGCCGAAGATCATCCACTTCGAGCCCAGCGCCGCGCTGCCGGCCGGCGCCGGTAGCATCAAGGTCGGCATGCTCCACCACCATGTGCTGCTGCTGACGGACGCCGGCGTCCTCGCGCACAACCCGGTGGACGACACTTTCTACCCGGTAGACGCACTGCAGGGACTGAAAAAAGGCCTTGCGCTCTCCAACCCCGACGCCGCGGGCAATGTGTGGTTGGCCGCCGAGACGCCGCTGGCCGACGGCACGACGCACCCCGTCGTGGGGGCGCTCACGCTCGACGAGCACCGCCGTCCGGCGTGGCGCCAGCTTCCGATCAGCGGACTCGAGCACGCCGGCACGCCCATCGTGCTTTATTATCAGGAGGAGACGCCCGGGCAGCCGGTGCTCTGGATCGGCGGCACGGAAAGCCTGCTGCGCGTGAAGCTGGACGAACTGCAGGACCTGCACGTGCCCTTCAATACCCTGCTGAGCGCCGTGAGCACACTTTCGTCCACCGGCAAGGCCGGGCTGCCGCTCCTCGCCGCGCAATCCCCCCGCCTGCCCTATGCGCGCAACCGCCTGCAGTTTGAATTCTCCGCCACCACCTACCGCGACGCCCAGTACGTGCGCTACCAGACCCAGCTCGCGGGCTTCGAGCGCGACTGGACGCCGGCCAGCGAGAAAAACTTCCGCGAGTTCACCAACCTCAGCGAGGGCGCCTACACCTTCAAGGTGCGCGCCGCCAGCGCGGACGGCCGGTGGAGCGAGCCGGCCACGTACACCTTCTTCATCCTGCCGCCGTGGTACCGCACCATCTGGGCCTACTCGGTGTTCGCGCTCACCGCCGCCGGCGGGATCTACGGCGGCTACCGGCTCCGCGTGAACCAGCTGCGGGCGCGCACCCGGCAGCTCGAGGCGCTGGTGCGCCGCCGCACCGAGGAACTCGCGCGCGCCAACGCCGCCAAGACCGATTTCATCGCCAACATGAGTCACGAGATCCGCAACCCGCTCAACGGCGTCATCGGCCTCGCGGGCATGCTGCAGGAGTCCGACCTCAGCACGCAGCAGCGCGGCATGGCCGTCTCGCTGCGCAAGTGCGCGGAATATCTTTCCACGCTCGTCGAGGACGTGCTCGACTTCTCCAAGATCGAAGCCGGCCGCATCACCATCGACGCGCAGCCGTTCGGCCTGCGCGGCGTGCTCGCCGACGTCAGCTCGATCTTCGCCTGGCAGTCGCAGGAGCAGCAGATGCCCATCGTCACGCGGATGAGCCCGGGCTTCCCAGAGACGGTCGTCGGCGACGAGGCGAAGATCAAACAGATCGTCATCAACTACGTCGCCAACGCCCTCAAATACGCCGGCCGCGGCACCATCGAGATCGCCGTTGAAAGCCGGCTCGCGCCGGGCAGCACGGTGGAGATCGCCATCGAGGTGCGCGACGCGGGGCCTGGCATCCCCTATGACGAGCAGGCGAAGCTCTTTGAAAAGTTCAACCGCGGCCGCCGCGCACAGCAGGAGAAAATCCGCGGCACCGGCCTCGGCCTCGCCGTCTGCCGCGCCTATGCCGACAAGATGGGCGGCGCCGTCGGCCTCACCAGCACGCCGGGCCAGGGCTCGACGTTCTGGTTCAAGGTCGCGCTGCCCGTGCCCGCGCCGCAGGCCGGCGCCGCGGCGGCCGCGGAGCGCCCGCGCCCGCCCGCCACCACGCGGGCCCTCATCGTCGAGGACCAGGAGTACAATCTTCTCGTCATCGACAGCATCCTCACCCGCCTCGGCTACAAGACCGACCACGCCACCGACGGCAACGACGCGTGGGCCAAGCTCCAGGCCAACCTCTACGACATCGTGTTCATGGACTGGGATCTTCCCGGGATGAACGGCGTCGAGGTCACCCGCCTCTTCCGGCAGTGGGAGCCGCCCGAACGCCACACGCTAGTGATCGCCACGACCGCCTACTCCACGCCGGAAAAACGCCGCGACTGCCTTGAGGCGGGCATGGACGGTTTCGCCGC
Organism: uncultured Opitutia bacterium; assembly: GCA_903940425.1. GTDB lineage: Bacteria > Verrucomicrobiota > Verrucomicrobiia > Opitutales > Opitutaceae > Fen-1467. The sequence goes on from CAJAKX010000132.1 coordinate 5,179, forward strand.
CAAGCCGCTCAGTCCCGAAAAAATCAAGGCCACCATCCAGAACCTCAGCGGCCCGCTGCGCGCCGGCTCCTCGATCCAGATCCGCGCCGCCGAGGAGGCGCCCCGCAAGGCGCTCGACCTGTCGATCTTCCGCTACATGGCCGACCAGAATTCCGACCGGATGCGCCAGCTCGCCGAGGAGTTCATCACCGCGCTCGACAAGGACGTGGCCCTGCTCGCCGAGGCCGTGCGCGGCGGCAGCATCGAGAACACGCGCCGGCAGGCGCATCGCATCCTCTCGCAGACCGCCCTCATCTCCGCCGCCCAAGTCGCCGCCGTGGCCACCTCCATCCAAGAAGCCGCGCGCAACGGCGACATCGAGACGCCGCGTGCCGCGCTGTCGTCATTCGAGGCGGAGGTCGCCCGCCTCAAGGAGGGTCTGCGGTCCGCTCTCGAAACGAGTTGAGCTTCGAGAAACCCTTATCTCCCCAATTAATTGCTAAATGTGTACTACCATCAGCACTTTCGCTGGTAAAGTAAAAAGCAGCCATATTATATCCATAGTTATTAATTGGTTTTTGA
>CAJAKX010000133.1 GCA_903940425.1 uncultured Opitutia bacterium
GCTCTATCCCTGGCGTACCCTGCGGGATCTTGGTGCCGTGATTCCGTCGATTCTTAAACGTTATCCCCGATTCGATAATTACGCGCCGGCTACGCTGGGCGAAATACTTGGGGCGGACAAGCTGGCCGCGGCCCAGCGCTTTGCGGCGACGGAGTTGCGGAGCGGCGTGTTCCTCAGCCAGCCCGACGGCACCTACCGCTTCGAGCCCCTGCCCCGTCTTGCGCAGATCGCACCGCTGCAAGGCCTGGCCGCGGGCGATTTTGACGGCGACGGCCACGCCGACATCTATGCCGTGCAGAACTCATACGCACCGATTTTCGTCGTCGGCCGCTTCGACGGCGGCCTCAGCCAATTGCTGCGCGGTGACGGTCGCGGCCACTTCACGCCGGTGCCGGTGGCCGAGAGCGGTCTGCTCGTGCCGGGTGATGCCAAAGCCCTCGCGGTGCTCGATCTCGATCAGGATGGCTGGCCGGACTTTCTCGTCTCGCAGAATAACAATACCACGCTGGCTTTCCGCAACAACGGCGTGGCCGGCCGGCATTCCCTGCGCATCCTGCTGCGGGGCCCTGCCGGCAATCCAACCGCCGTGGGGGCACGCATCACGGTCGAACTGACTGATGGATCAAGCCAGACCAGCGAGGTCTACGCCGGATCGGGCTACTACAGCCAGTCCACGGCCGCGTGTTTCTTCGGCTACCCGGATTCCAATCCCCCGAGGAATATCCGCGTCCGCTGGCCGTCGGGGATCACCACGGAACACGGCTTCCCGCCGAATGCGTCCACCCTGACCCTTTCGGCGTCAAAGCCGTAAACCGCACGGGGGCGCCCCGGGCTTGGGGGACCGTGGCACGGCTAGAGTCTGCTGCGCAAATCGCCGGGCAACAAATCGAGCGCCAGCTCGCGCAGTTTGGGGTCGGTTGCCACCAACCCGAACGAATGGCTCAACACAAGCAGATTATACAGCGAACCCGTGGAGAGTGATCGCAGTTTCTTTTCACTGAGCTCCGCCAGGCAACGGCGCACCTGCTCGCGGGCCAGGTCGACCCGCTCCGCCCGGGTCAGGACTATGGCCAGACTGACCCGCCGATCCCACGGCAGGAAACGATCGGCTCCATTGGAGAGACGGGACAGCAGGGAATCCAGCGTTTGCGCCATGCCGGCCGGATCGCCCCGCGCGCTCTGCACCTGGGCGCGCGCCGCCAGGGCGCCAATGTCCCCCGGGAATCGTCGCAACGCCTCACCCGTGGAGGCCGCCTGGTCGAGCTCCCCGATTTCGACCAGATATTCCGCCAGCCGGCTCAGCGCCACCGCGGGGCTCTGTTCATCGACTACTTCGAAAACCAGGACCGACTGCCCCTCGTACCCGCCGATCTTGAGTATCTGGCAGGGTACCGGACGCAACCAGGGGGGCAGATTCAAGCTGCGCAGCTCGGAAATGAGGACGCTTTTTCGGTTGGATTGAGCTTTGACCAGATAAAGACGCGCGTATTCGTCGAAAAACGGATCCCAGGACGGGATGATGAGGTATCTGATTCTGCGCGCCTGGATCAGGATTTGTGCCTCCGGAAGCGTCGTCACACTCGCGATCGTGACGGTCGCTCTCAGGCCCTCGTCGTTGTCAGCGCTGAACGTCCCGATGCCACCCAACCCGCCGTAAAAGGACAGGCTCGCGGTCTCGCGGGGAGGCGCGAAGACCACCGTGCCTTCGCCGCCCGCGTGTTTTGCCAGCCAGTGTGCCAGATCGCGCTCGATCAACTCTTCTGCTTCCGCCGACGTGAGCATGTCTTCTGCCTTGGTGACCCGCTGCGGCCAGAGCGGAATCACCCCTGGAATCATGAGCAGGGCGGCGAAGCCGGCCCACAGCCAGCGGCCGGATCGGCGATCAATGGCCAAATGCGCGGGTATGACCGATACCACCAACGCCAGAAGGGCGCCATCGAGCACCTGCCACCAACTGAGCTGACGGCAGGCGAAGGCAAACGCGACCGCCACCGGGCCCAGCACGAGGGCGAGCGACGCCCGGGCCGCCACGCCCGTATGGCGGCGCAGGAGCAACCACACCGCCGGGAAGACCAGCACCATCGGCAAGACCGTGGCCCAGAACTCAGCCGTCATTCCTTCACGGGTGAACCAAGCCCAAAGGCTGGAGGCCACCACGCCGTTCGGCTGTGCGGTAAGCCGGAACGAGGACAAATCCACCGCCAGAAATCCCCGGCTCCGGGTCAGCTTCATGACCACAGGCACTGCCGCGATGGCCGCGCCAGCCAACGCCACCACGATCAGATCACTCGTTCGCCGGAAGGGTTTCTCGTCCCGTTGGATCCAAGTCACCGCCCGCGCCAAAAGTTCGCCCGCGCCAATCCAGGCGAGCCCGTAGAGGGGGTGAACGACGTTCAGTTGCCATGATCCCAGGTGCGCGGGGAAGAATTCGATCAGGTAACCCACCAGGATTGCGGCGCCACCACTGCAGGCCCAGAGTCGCCAGGGCGGCACCATCGAAGCCCCGGCCGGATTTCCCGCTCCGCTCCGACGGACGATCCAAGCTGCCACCAGCGCCCCCAGGATAATACCTGCCAGGATCGGCGCTTGAGTGGAAACGCTGATCCACACGCCCAAACCACCGACCATGCCGGCGAGCGCAAACCAGCGGCGCGCCTGCCGGCCAGCGGACCCGGCGGCTCTTCGGTCATCTCCGGCCCCGAGTGCCTTCATTCCAGCCAGCAAGGCCAGAATACCTCCCAACGCGCAGCCATTCGCCAGCCCGTGGTCGTCAGGCACACCGGGAAGAAATCCTGCCGCGAACGGGAAGATGGCAACCAAGCCGATGGCAAGCAGCGCGGCGGCGAACGCGCCAAATCGCCAGGCAACAAAAACCGTCAGCCCCAGAAGCAATAATCCGTGCAACACCGGCTCCGCCCAAAGTGCAGCCCGCTCCACGGACAGGCCGATCGGCCGGCCGGAAATCGCATGATCCACCCAGGCCACCAGTCCCAGCCACCACCGGTAAGGAGAGGCGGAACTCACCTCCCGGCCGTAGGGAGCGTTGTCATAGTCCACGTGGCGAACGCGCCATTCCCTCTGCGCGAACATTTGCTGGGTCTGGGCAATCCAATGGAAACTGCTCTCGGTGCGCTCCGGTACGATCAACTCCCTCTGCCCATGGGCATAGCCGGTCGGTGATGCGGGATCGGGGACCTCCACGGATTCAGCCCGGCCCGGCAGGTTCGAGACGAATTCGACCCGTTGCATCCGGGCGTGATTGATCCAGACCAGAAATCCGAGCGCACCAATTGGAATGATGGTCCAAGCGCGGGAGAAGAGGCGGACCGGGGGGCTCATTGGCGCTGGCACGATGCCGTTGTGCAGAATCTGAACTCAATCGCGCGGGAAGTTTCGGCGCAAGCAAAGTCCGGCGGCGGTCCGCGCCCAAGGTGACCTTGACTACCCTTCCGCGGGCGCGCTCTATGGATATCCTCCATGTCCGCCGCAGCGAACAGCAACTGCCCGACAGCTTCGCGCGCTGCCGGGGTTTTTTTGCGATGGAGCTGGCTGGTCGGGATGTTGCTGAGCGGTGCCATCGGATGGCCGGCCGATCCCGCGGGTGGAATCGCGGAAAAGCCGCTGGCGCCGCGTTCCGGACCGCGCGGCGCGACCCTGTTCACCGAACTGCCGCCCCAGCAGACCGGCGTGGTGACCACAAACAACTATTCCGACCCGAAGATGTGGTGGGAGCGCAACCATGAATTTGAAAACGGCGCGATCGGCACAGGGGTGGCCATCGGGGACTACGACGGCGACGGCCGGCCGGACATCTTCGTAGTGAGCAAGACCGAGAGCTGCCGGCTGTTCCGTAATCTGGGCAATTACCATTTCGAAGACGTCACCGAGAAGGCGGGCGTGGGCGACAAAGGCGAGGCCGCCGGCATCTGGAAGCAGGGGGCGACGTTCGTTGACGTCAACAACGACGGGTTGCTGGACATCTATGTGTGCCGGTTCAACGCCCCAAACCTGCTCTACATCAACCAGGGCGACGGGACCTTCAAGGAAATGGCCCACGCTTATGGACTGGATGTGAAGGATGCGTGCAGCATGGCCGCCTTCTGCGACTACGATCGCGACGGATGGCTCGATGTTTATATTTCGACCAATCTGCTGGATTACAGCAATCATCCGTACGGCCAGCGCGGGTATCTCTTTCACAACAACCGCGACGGCACCTTCACGAACGTGACCGAGCGGGCGGGAATCCGTGGCGAAGCCCAGACTCATTCCGCCATCTGGTGGGATTACGACAACGACGGCTGGCCCGATCTTTATGTGACCAGCGATTTCAGCCCCCGCGACAGGCTCTACCACAACAACCGGGATGGAACGTTCACCAACGTCATCGACCAGGTGGTGCCGCACATGCCGTTTTCGTCCATGGGATCCGACTTGGGCGATGTGAATAATGACGGCCTCATTGACCTGCTCGTCACCGACATGGCCACGACCACGCATGAAAAGGACCAGCGCCAGATGGTCAATTCGCGCAGCCTGGCCAGCGACCCCCCGGATCAATCCTCCGAGGCGCCGCAGATTTTTCACAGCTGCCTTTTCATCAATACTGGCACCGGCCGCTGCCTCGAAGCGGGTTTTCTGGCCGGCGTCGCTGCGACGGACTGGACGTGGTCGCCGCGTTTCGAAGACCTGGACAACGACGGCCGCCTCGACCTTTTCGTCACCAACGGTATGTACCGGGAGGCCAACAATGCCGACATCCTCGCAAGGCAGATGACCGCCGAGTCCCCCCTGGAAAGGGTGCGCATCATGCGCGACAGCCCCGTGCTGATCGAGCGACACCTGGCCTTTCGCAATCTGGGCAACCTGGAGTTCCAGGACGTCAGCAAGGCCTGGGGCTTGGACAAAAGGGGCGTTGGTTTTGGCTCGGCCTTCGGCGATCTGAGCGGCGATGGCAATCTTGATATCGTCTACGGCAACTATCAGGCTGGCGCCACGCTGCTGCGTAACGACTGTGACACGGGCCACCGGGTGATCATCGCCTTGCGCGGCACCGTCTCCAACCGGTTTGGCGTGGGCGCCACCGTGCGGTTGGAAAGCGCGGCCGGCCCGCAGGTGCGCCAGCTGGTGCTTGCGCGGGGCTACCAGTCCAGCAGCGAGCCAATCCTGCATTTTGGTCTGGGGGAGGATACGGTGATCAAGCGCCTCACGGTGGAGTGGCCGAGCGGGCTGACCCAGACTTTCATCGACCTCGGTGTCGACCGACGCTTCACCGTCACGGAACCGGCGGGCCCGGCACCGGTGCTGCCGAAAACGGAAACCAAGCCTCCGGCCTCCGGCCAGTTTGCCGAGGTCGGCCAGGCGGCCGGCCTGGCGCTGGCCTCGCGGGAGGAGCCGGTCGACGAGGTCGCGGTGCAGCGGTTGCTGCCCACCCGGCTTAACCGCCGGGGTCCCGCCGTCGCGGTGGGGGACGTCGACGGCGACGGACTGGATGATGTGGTCGTGGGGGGGACGACCCAGAGTGCGGCCCGCATTCTGTTGCGCACGCCGTCGGGTCAATTCGCCAGTGCGGATACTTCGGCGCTCCTACCGGTGGGAACGGTGAACGACGGACCGGTGCTGTTGTTCGATGCCTCGGGGCGCGGTCGGAACGACCTGCTGATGACCAAGGGCGGTAATAGTTTGCCGGCTGGCGCGCCGGAATACCAGCCAAGGCTTTTCCTCAACGACGGGCATGGCGGATTTGCGCGGGCCCCCGCGGAGGCCCTGCCGTCACTGCCGATCAGTGTGGGCGCAGTGGCGGCCGCCGACTTTACTCATGAGGGGCGGCTCGGGTTGTTCCTGGGCGGTCGCGTGCTGCCCGGCCAGTATCCCCTGGCCCCGCGGAGCGCGCTGCTGGCCAACC
>CAJAKX010000134.1 GCA_903940425.1 uncultured Opitutia bacterium
CTCCGCCAGGGGCGCCATCGGCGATTGCCTCACGCACCGCTTCGCGAACCTCGTCGGGGGTTCCGTGTGGTAGCAGATGAGCGCAGTCAACATTGCCCGCGATGCAGACTTTTTTGCCAACAAGCTGCTTGACGCGTTTGAGTTGCATACCGGCTGCAGCTTCAATCGGGTTGATGCAGTCGGGTTTGGCGGATACGATCATGTCCAAGATCGGGTAGAGGTTGCCGTCGGAATGCTTGATACAAAGCGCCCCTTCCTCGTGAATCAGGGCGATCATCCGCCTCAGCCGAGGCAATATGAAGCGGCGGAAATGATTGGGGCTCATGAATGGCCCGTTGTTGCCAGCATAGTCGTCGCCGAGGCTGATTACGTCCGCACCTGCTCTTATTGCGCGGCGGACGATCTCCATGTTGCACCGCAGTACCTTCTCCATAACGAAATCGACCAATTCCGGCTCCGCGAGGATGTTCATTAGTAGGTTATCAAACCCCATAAGGAAGACCGACCACATGAAAGCCGCGCGATGATGGAACAATATTGCCCGTTTTCCCTTATAGCGCGAGACGAGTTCTGGCAGTTTGCCAAGTCGATAAGTTGCACCGGGATCGGGCGGCGTCCAGGAGCGCGCATCGTCCAGGGTCACGATCGGCCCACGCACCGGATGAGCCTGCGCCTCGGCGTTGGGGAAGTAAGTCACGCCCCATTCGTCCACGAAGGAGCCGTCAGCGTTTTGGCTGACCGTTTTAAAGTCCGCCCCGCAAGCCACGCCGTCCATGTCCAGTCGGTCCATGCAATCGGCAACATCGCGGCAGCCCGGCACGGCAGCCCGGGCGACCTTTTCGTCTACGCTAAGCTCAAGCACGGGCACACGGTCGGGTTTGCCGAGCCGTAGTGCGGTCTGAACACGCTCCACGGAATTCATATAATTAAAAAACTTACTTATCAGGTAAGGTGAACTCCATTGGTTGGATAGGAACCCAAAAAAGTTAAAAGAAATATACGCGTTGGGAGCAAGCCATTTGGTCGTTCTCCAGAACTGAGGCCACGGCCATTGACCTATCGGTAACATAGGGATCGAAAAAAGGTGATGTTTTCTCAGAACCCGGAGCCATTCTTCTCTAATAGACTCGGAGGAATCCGGCTATGCAGTAGCTAATCATCACTCGTGTCCAAAACAGCTCCGAAGAACATGGTGCCGCGGTGGCGGAGGGGTGATGGTTGCGGTACATGAAAAACGAAACGACCACCCGCACCAACGCGGCTGGGCACGAGATAAAATGCGCCAGCCTGTTTAGCCAAATCCTAAGTTTGATTGATCGCCACGAGTTTGCCGCGGCGGTCGCCCGCACCGGGGCCGAGGCGCGCACGAAGGGTTTCAGTTGCTGGGACCAGTTTGTGGCGATGAGCTTCTGCCAGCTCACGCAGGCCAAGTCGCTGCGGGAGATTGAGCAAGGCCTGGCCTGCTGCGAAGGGCGGCTGCGGCATCTGGGGCTGGAGGAAGCGCCCGCGCGTTCGACGCTCAGTTACGCCAACCGGGTGCGTCCGGCGGGCCTGTTCGAGGAGGTCTTCTACTCGGTGCTGGCGCGCTGCCAGCGGGAGGCGCCGGGGCATCGCTTCCGCTTCAAAAACAAACTGCTCAGTCTGGATGCCACCGTGCTGGAGGTATGCGCGAGCATGTTCGACTAGGCGCGCTTCCGGCGTACCAAGGGCGCGGTGAAGCTGCATCTGCTGCTCGACCACGACGGCAACCTGCCGGTGTTTGCGCATGTGACCGACGGAGCGCAAGCCGACGTGAGCGTGGCCCAGCAGTTGCTGCTGCCGCCGGGCAGCATCGTGGCGCTGGACCGCGGGTATAACGACTACCGGCTTTTCGAGAGTTGGAGCGAACAGCAGGTGTGCTTCGTCACCCGCCTCAAGACCAACGCCGAATACTTCGTGACCCAGACCCGGCTGAAAGCCGACACCGGACTGATCCATGCCAACGAACTCATTGAGTTTCAGTGTCTGACGGACGGACGCACCATCTGGCAAACCTACCGGCGCATCGAAGTGTGGCTCGAAGACAAGCAGCAGACGCTGGTCTTGCTGACGAATCTGTTGCATCTGTCCGCTGCCACCATCGCCACGATCTACAAACAACGCTGGCAGATCGAGCTGTTCTTCAAGGCGCTCAAACAGAACCTACGCATCAAGACCTTCGTGGGCACCAGCGCCAACGCCGTGCACATCCAGATCTGGACGGCGCTCATCGCGATGCTGCTGCTCCGTTATCTGCAGTTTAGCTCGCGCTGCGCGTGGGCGCTCGCGCATCTGGTCGCCCTGTTGCGCTGGAATCTGTTCAGTTACCGCGATCTGTGGGCGTGGCTGGATCGGCCTCTGGCCACGCCACCGCAGCTTCCGCCCGAAACGCAACTGACGCTGGACTTGGACAGCATCCCCGCCGCCAAGATGAAGGCACCCAAACCGGTTTTTCGCCGCCCGCCCGCTCCCGAGGGAAACAAGGCTCAAATCAGCCCGTTTTCAGCCTGTCTTGGACAGCAATGGCTGTGGCGGGAGAGTGGATTCGAAATGCACGCCAAAATTTGCACACTTTTCGCCAATTAATGCAGAGCCCTCCGTGGCGGCAGTTGCTATTTTAAGCCTGTGGTGAAGTCGAATTCCCCAAACCCCGGCGATGAAAAACATTCGCTACCTCGGTTTCGGCTTTGCTTTAAGCTTTTTTCCCGGCGGACTTTCCGCCCAGATCGCGCCCGCCGCCTCGGTGGACAGCGGCACTGAGACAGCGATTCCCAACTCTGCTTCCGTGCCCAACTCCGCGCAAGTGATCATGCTGCCGACGCTTGAGGTCAACGAAAACGCCGATAAAGGATACCTCGCCGGCAACTTCCTTTCGGGCACGCGCATCAGTACGCCGATCAAGGATCTGCCCTTTGCGATCAGCGCGTTCGCCTCGCAGTTCATCGCCGATATCGGTCACGCGGTTGTTTTCTAACACCCAACTGCCGTGGATGCCCCTTCTGATACCTCCGAGCAAACGGTAAATAAAAACCAAAGCTCCTGGTTTAATGAGGAAGTCCAGCCGCACGAGGCGATCTTGCGC
>CAJAKX010000135.1 GCA_903940425.1 uncultured Opitutia bacterium
CAGCATCGAGAACACGCGCCGGCAGGCGCATCGCATCCTCTCGCAGACCGCCCTCATCTCCGCCGCCCAAGTCGCCGCCGTGGCCACCTCCATCCAGGAAGCCGCGCGCAACGGCGACATCGAGACGCCGCGTGCCGCGCTATCGTCATTCGAGGCGGAGGTCGCCCGCCTCAAGGAGGGTCTGCGGTCCGCTCTCGAAACGAGTTGAGCTTCGAGAAACCCTTGTTCACCGCGTAGCGGATGAGGTCGGGGGTGCGGTGCAGGCCGAGCTTGCTCATGATGTTGCGCCGGTGGAGCTGCACCGTGTACCGGCTGAGGTGGAGCTCCTTCGCCACCTCGTCGTTGGTCAGGCCGCCGCCCAGCAGGGCGAGGAGCTGCTGCTCGCGCTCGGTGAGCACCTTCGGAAACGACTTCGGTTCCAAGCGCAGCTTCTGCCGCACCTGCTGCACCACCTCGGTGAAGAACACCCGCCCCTTGATCACCTCGTCGATGGCCTGCTTGAGCACCTCGACGGACTGGCGGTTCTTGTCGACGTAGCCGTGCATGCCCGAGTTGAGCACGCGGTAGAGCGTGTAGTCGTCGCATTCGGTGGACAGCGCAAGGATGCGCACTTCCGGATCCATCGCGATGATCTCGTCCGCCAGGGTGACACCGTCCTTGTCCGGCAGATTGAGATCCAGCAGCACCATGTCGGGTTTGTACTTGCGGCACAACGCCAGCCCGGTGGCGGCGTCTTCCGCCTCCCCCACCACGCTCAGGTGAAAATGTTCCCGGCAGATTTTCTTCAGCAAATCCCGAAACATCGCCTGATCTTCAATGAGGACGATCTTCATGGGCGTGCCGGAAAAATCGTGGTTGAAGCCGCGCAGGGACACGAGTTTAAACATCTTCTGGAAATTTCCTTATTCATCGGAATGGACCATTCTCCCGGGGTAAAAGATATGCTGGGTGCCGCCGGTTAAAGGAATATATCCCGGCTTCGGCAAAGGGCAATCACCGTCGGCGGCGCGGCAGTTTCGCTTTGCATCACCGGGCGACTTGCACATGGTAACGCCATCACACAAACGGGGAGTCCGCCGCGCCGGACTGAGATTGAAGGACGATCGCCTCCTCTACCCTCCGAACCTGATGCGGGTCATGCCGCCGTAGGGATCGCCTGCCGCGCACCGCGCGGCGGCGGGGACACTCCGGCGGCATGGACCGCCCGATCTTCGTACGACCATGTCCACCACCGCCGCTCTTTCCTCCGCCGCCGCCCAAGGGGCAAACGGCCCGGCAACTCTGCTGTCCAGCAACGTGCGCCGCGTCTACCTCCCCGGCTCGCGCTCTGACCTGCGCGTGCCCATGCGTGAAATCTCCCTCCAGCCCACGCGGAATTTCGACGGCCGTCTCGTCAAAAACGACTCCGTGCGCGTTTACGACACCTCCGGACCGTGGGGCGAGCCCTCGTTTCACCAGGATCCCACGCGCGGCCTGCCGCCCGTGCGGCTGGCGTGGATTCGCGAGCGCGGCGACGTCGAGGAGTACGACGGCCACACCGTGCAACCCTTCGACGACGGCTACCTGAGCATCATCCACGCCGAGTCCGCCGCCCAGAACGGCCAGTTTGCCCGTTTTCCCGCCCTGCGCCGCCGGCCGCTGCGCGCCCGGGGCTGTGCCGTCACCCAGCTCGCCTACGCGCGCCGCGGCTTCATCACGCCCGAAATGGAGTTCATCGCCATCCGCGAGAACATGAAGCTGCAGGCGGTCCGCGAGAAGCTCGAGACCTCGCCCGACGCGCCGCGCGACTCGTTGCAGCACCAGCATCCCGGCCAGAGCTTCGGCGCCGCGATCCCGCGCGAGATCACACCCGAGTTCGTGCGCAGCGAGGTGGCCCGCGGCCGCGCCATCATCCCGGCCAATATCAACCACCCCGAGCTCGAGCCGATGATCATCGGCCGCAACTTCCTCGTGAAGATCAACGCCAACCTCGGCAACAGCGCCGTGGCCTCCTCCATCGAGGAGGAGGTCGAGAAAATGCGCTGGGCCATCCGCTGGGGCGCCGACACGGTCATGGACCTTTCCACCGGAAAAAACATCCACGAGACCCGCGAGTGGATCATCCGCAATGCGCCCGTGCCCATCGGCACCGTGCCGATCTACCAGGCGCTCGAGAAGGCCGGCGGCAAGGCCGAGGAGCTCACGTGGGACCTCTTCCGCGACACCCTCCTCGAGCAATGCGAACAGGGCGTGGACTACTTCACCATTCATGCCGGCGTGCGGCTGCCATTTATTCCGCTCACCGCGCGGCGCATGACCGGCATCGTCTCCCGCGGCGGTTCCATCATGGCCAAATGGTGCCTCGCGCACCATCAGGAGAGTTTCCTCTACACGCACTGGGACGACATCTGCGAAATCATGGCCGCCTGCGACGTGTCGTTCTCCATCGGCGACGGTCTGCGGCCCGGCTCCATCGCCGACGCCAACGACGAGGCGCAGTTCGCGGAGCTGAAGACACAGGGCGAACTGACGAAGCGCGCCTGGGCGCACGGCGTGCAGGTGATGAACGAAGGCCCCGGCCACATCCCGATGCACCTCATCCAGGAAAACATGACCAAGCAGCTCGAGTGGTGCGACGAGGCACCGTTCTACACGCTCGGTCCGCTCACGACCGACATTGCGCCCGGGTACGATCACATCACCTCCGCCATCGGCGCCGCGATGATCGGCTGGTACGGCTGTGCGCTGCTCTGCTACGTGACGCCCAAGGAGCACCTCGGCCTGCCCGACCGCGACGACGTGCGCGCCGGCGTCATCGCCTACAAGATCGCCGCGCATGCCGCCGACCTCGCCAAGGGGCACCCCGCCGCGCAGTACCGCGACAACGCGCTCAGCAAGGCGCGCTTCGAGTTCCGCTGGGACGACCAGTTCAACCTCTCGCTCGATCCCGAGCTGGCGCGCTCCTACCACGACGAGACCCTGCCGCAGGAGGGCGCGAAGACCGCGCACTTCTGTTCGATGTGCGGTCCGCACTTCTGCGCGATGAAGATTACCGAGGATGTGCGCAAATACGCCGCCGAGAAAGGCCTCGCCAAAGAGCAGGCCCTGGCGGCTGGACTGGAGGAGAAGGCCCGGGAATTCGTCGCCAAAGGCGCCGAGGTTTACAGCCCGCGCTGAACCGCCGGCCGCGGCGGCCGGCGCATCCGGCGTCCGCCCCATTGGGATGGGGAGCCGTGCAGACCAAGCCTGCTTGGGTTTTTCGTGCCACCCGGCCCAAAGCCTGTCATCCCGGAGGCCAACATCTTCCTGCGAAACCATCGCAGGGCCACGCCGCTCCCGCGCAGTTGATTTCACACTCATGACCGCCACCGTCATTCCCACGACCCCACATCCGTTATGCGCCTGCGCGATCGCCGCCGCATGGTTGTTTGCCGCCACAGCCACGGCCGCATTTTCCACCGACGCCGAGCCTCCTTCCGCCATGAACCAGACCTACGACCGTGCCAGCTACACGAACCGTTACCAACCGGAGCGGACCATCTACCAGGACGACGGCCGAATTTTCCACCGCGCCGGCTTCACCTACGCCGTGGTGGTCAGACTCACCGATCCCCGCTGTGACGACGGTGTTTTCTCCGCCACCGCCCAGCTTTCGGACGGCACCGCGGCGGTCCTGCGCCTGAGCAGCATCAATCCCTCCACCCTGCGCCTCCAGTTCGGCGCGGCCGGGGCGCGCTTCGCGGACGAATCACCCATGCTCGTGCGCCGCGTGCAACCGCAGGCGGCACTCACCATGACGCCGGGAGACCGGCGTGTCGACCTCGCCCTCAACCGCTACCTCATCCGGGTCGGCCTGGATCCCTTTTCGCTCGCCGTCACCGACCCGACCGGCCGCGAGATCATGGAACTGGAAACCGAGCAGGTCGCGGGCAGTTTCATCACCCCGCCGCTCGGTTTCCGCATTGCCGGGAAGAACACCGAACCGTTCCTCAGCTGGCGGATCCACAATGCCGACCGGTTCTTCGGTCTCGGCGAGAAGTTCAACAAGGTCGAGAAATCCTCCACCCGCGCCACGATCTGGTCGTCCGACACCGCCGGCACCAACACGACCGACCTCGCCTACAAAAGCATCCCGCTGCTCCATTGCACGGCCGGCTGGAGTCTGATGCTGCATACGACATTCCGGTCATTTTGGGAGATTGGCACGTTCTCCTACACCTCCGGCTCCTGCCTCACACAGGACGACAAGCTGGACGCGTTTGTCTTCCTCGCGCCGACCCTGAAGGGTCTCATCGGCCAGTACTCGGAGCTCACCGGGCGGACGGCGATCCCGCCGCTGTGGGCCTTCGGGGTGTGGATGAGCCGCTGCGCCTACACCAGCCGCGCCCAGGTCGAGGCGGTGCTCACCCGCCTGCGGGCCGAGCAAATCCCGTGCGATGTGGTCCACCTCGATCCGCAGTGGATGCGCACCCACTACTATTTCAAGCTCGGTGTCGATGCCTGCGACTTCGTGAGAAATGACGAGAGCTTCCCGGACTTCCGCGGAATGCTCGCGAAATGGAAGGCGATGGGATTTGCCACCTGCTTCTGGATCAACCCCTACCTGCCGGAAGGCCAGCCCATCTATGAAGAGGCCAAGACCAAGGGTTACCTCCTGCGCTCGACTCACGGCGGCATCGCCCGTCTCGAGTACGGCGAACCGGTGGGCGTGATCGATTTCACCAACCCGGACGCCAAGACCTGGTGGAAGGGCAAATTGAAGGAGCTGATCGCCGACGGCGCCGCAGTGTTCAAGCCGGACTATGGCGACCGCGTGTCCGAGGATTCTCTCGCGTTCGACGGCAAAACCGGCCGCGAGCTGCACAACCTGTACCTGCATCTCTACTGCCAGACCGTCGCCGAGGCGGTGCAGGAGGCGACCGGCCAGACGCTGGTGTGGCGGCGCGCCGGCTACATCGGCACGCAGCGTTACCCCGGCACATGGGCGGGCGACACGCAGGTGACCTGGGAGGGCATGCGCGGCGCGCTGCGCGGCGGCCTCTCCGCCGGCTTCGGCGCCGAGGCGTGCTGGAGCCATGACATCGGCGGCTTCGTCGGCGACAAACCGAGTGAGGAACTCTACATCCGCTGGGCCCAGTGGGGCCTGCTCTCGCCCTTCGCCCGGTTCCACGGCACCAGCCCGCGTGAACCGTGGGAGTACGGCCCCCGGGCGCTCGAGGTCGTCCGGCACTATGCCCAGCTGCGCTACACGCTCGTGCCCTATCTCCGCCAATGTGCCGAGGAATCGTCGCGGACGGGTCTGCCGATCCTGCGCCACCTCGCCCTCGAGTTTCCCGACGACCCGGCGGTGATCAACATCGACGACGAATACCTGCTCGGTCCCGCCGTGCTCGTCGCGCCGGTGATGGAGAATGGCGCCCGCGAGCGCCTCGTTTACCTCCCCGCCGGCGAATGGTGCTCCTTCGAAAACCCGGCGGAGCGCTTCACCGGCGGCCGCTACTACCGCGTGGCTGCACCGCTGGAGCGCGTGCCACTTTTCGTTCGCTGCGGCGCCACCCTGCCGCGCTATGCCGCCGCGCCCATGCACTTGAAAGGCGAGCTGCCACCCGTCATCAACTGGACGGTCCCCTGAATTGGCGCTCCGATTTTCCGGCGCCCAGTGAACCGGCCTGCTCCAGCACGAACCGCACGATTCGGCCACCGGCCACGACGGCACCGAGCCGCGGTTCCGTCCGCCGATCCTGAAACCCCTTTTCCCTGCCCATGAAATCGAAGAAATCCTCAGCCCAAGTCGGCTCCGCCAGGACCACGTGCGCCGTTCCCTCCGGCGCATCGCGCTCGTTCGCCGTGCGCGTGAGGGCCGTCCGCACCGCCCACGAAGCCCTCCTCAGACGGAAGAACACCGTTGATCCCGAGTGGGACAACGGCGTCTTCGAGCGCTTCAAGCACCCGGTCATCACGTTCCGGCACACGCCGCTCGAGTGGCGCTATGACTTCAATCCGCTGACGAACCCGTTCTTCATGGAGCGGCTCGGCATCAATGCGACGCTCAATCCCGGCGCCTTCTACTGGAACGGCCGGGTGCACCTTGTCGTGCGCACCGAAGGCTGCGACCGCAAGAGCTTCTTCGCCATCGCCGAGAGCCCCAACGGCCTCGACCACTTCCGCTTCTGGAACGAGCCGTGCGACATTCCCGAATTGAAGCCCGAGACGAACCTCTACGACATGCGCATCACCTTCCACGCGGACGGCTGGATCTACGGGGTGTTCTGCGCGGAGGCGAAGGATCCCGCCGCGCCCGCCGGCGACCTCTCCTCGGCGGTGGCCCAGGCCGGCATCGTCCGCACCAGGGATTTCAAGAAATGGGAGCGCCTGCCCAACCTCAAGACCCCGGCCTCGCAGCAGCGCAACGTCGTTCTTCACCCCGAATTCGTGCACGGCAAATACGCCTTCTATACGCGCCCGATGGACGGCTTCATCGACGTCGGCTCCGGTGGCGGCATCGGCTGGACGCTCTGCGACGACATCACCACCGGCGTCACCGGACCGGAGACGATCATCGACGCCCGCGCCTACCACACCGTCAAGGAGTCCAAGAACGGCCAAGGTCCCATTCCGATCAAGACGCCGCAGGGCTGGCTGCATCTCGCCCATGGCGTACGCAACTGCGCGGCCGGCCTGCGCTACGTCCTTTATATGTTCATGACCTCGCTGGAGGATCCCGCGAAGGTCATCGCGCGCCCGGGCGGCTACTTCCTCGCGCCCTATGAGAGCGAGCGGGTCGGCGACGTGTCGAACGTCACCTTCAGCAACGGTTGGGTGCGCCTGCCCGACGACACCGTGCTGATCTACTACGGCGGCTCCGACACGCGCTGCTACGTGGCGCGCAGCACGGTGGCCCGGCTGGTCGACTGGTGCCTACACACGCCCGAGGATGGCGAAAACACCCGCGGCTGCGTCGACCAGCGCCTCGCGCTCATTCGCGCCAACCAGGCAATCCACCACTGAAAGCCACCGCCGGTCTGCAACGCCGCGCCGCATGAATCCGCTCGCGGACCTCTTTCGCCAATCGCCGCTCCGGACCACCGTCGCATTGGTCGTCGGGATGATTCCGTCTCTGAGTCGCGGCGGCAATCCGTTGATTCCCACGGTGCACTCCGCCGATCCATCGGGGCACATCTGGCCGGGCGATGCCCGGCTGTGGATCTACGCCTCCCACGACCAGCCGGGCACCAACACCCACGACACGATGATCAGCTACCACGTCTTTTCGTCGGCCGATCTCGTCAATTGGATCGACTGCGGCGTGGTCCTGCACCTCAAGGACGTGAAATGGGCCGCGAGCCATATGTGGGCCATCGACGCGGTGCGCTGGAACGGCACCTACTACCTTGTCTTCTGCGCCCAGGAGAAAGGCACTGGCATCTTCCGGACCGGCCTGGCGGTCAGCCAGCAGCCGCAAGGTCCCTTTACCGACATCGGGTTCATCAAGGGCGTGGACTGGGGACAGGATCCAGCGCTGTTCGTCGATGAAGACGGCCAGCCCTACCTATTCTGGGGTTGCGGCGGCAATTGCTTTGGCGCCCGGCTCGCCGGCGACCAAGAGAACAAGCTCCTGGTGAACTACACTCTGATCGATGACCCGCGCTCCGCTGATCCCGGCCGGTACGATAAGTCCATCACGTTTCCCAAGGCCGGCCAGTGGACCGAGCTGGACGTTGGCATCGTCAACCTCAAAGAGGGCGACAACTACCTCAAGCTCTACAGCAAGACCGGCGGCATCGAAGTTGACTACTTCAAGCTGGAGCCGGTCTCACCCGCCGGGTGACTTGGAAGCTGACGCCTTCCCGCGCGAGTCTATCGCCGGTCTTGGTGCCACTGGCCGCCTGCAGTCCCCCTCCAAATCATGAGGGCCGCCCCTTGTGGAGGCGGCCCTGCATGACCTAACACCAAGCAAACCGTAAGAACTACAACAATGGTCGTTCTTCGAACGACACTTGTTTCGTGGGAGATAGACGCAGCGGCGCCCAAAGCGTTGAAAAATAGTTTTGTGAAATCCGTGTGAACAGAACTCCACGGCCGCAGGCTGCTTTCATCCGCCCCCCTGCGTTCAACCTGGCTGCAACCTGTTCTAGTTGAATAACTCCGACGGCAACACGCCGGGGGTGACTGGGGTATCCCCCCTGTCCGCGGCCGGTCTCCGGGGCGTGCTCTTGAGCGGATAGCGGAAGGTTTCGCCCTGATAATTTTTGAATACCACCTCGTCGTCGGTGATGCGCTCGATGTATTCGGGGTTGATGGGCACCTTGCCGCCGCCACCCGGCGCGTCGATGACATACTGCGGCACGGCGTACCCGGTGGTGTGACCGCGGAGGGCGCGGATGAGCTCGATGCCCTTGCGCACGTCAACCTTGAAGTGCGAGCCGCCGGTGATGAGGTCCATCTGGTAAAGATAGTAAGGCCGGACGCGCATCCGCAGCAGGCGGTGCACGAGCGCCTTCATGACGTCGGCATCGTCGTTCACGCCGCGCAGCAGCACGCTCTGATTGCCCAGCGGTACGCCGGCAAAGGCGAGGCGGTCGCAGGCCTCCCTGAGTTCCTGCGTACACTCCTTGGGGTGGTTGACGTGGATGCTCATCCAGACCGGGCCGTGCTTCTTGAACACCTCGCACAGCTCGGGCGTGATGCGCTGCGGCAGAAAGACCGGGATGCGCGAACCGATGCGGATAAACTCCACGTGCTTGATGGCACGCAGCCGGCCCAGCAGGTGGTCGAGTTTGTGGTCCGAGAGGAGCAGCGGATCGCCGCCGCTCAGCAGCACGTCGCGCACCTCGGGATGCGCCTCGATGTAGCGGAGCGCGCGCTCGTGCTCGGGATGGAAATTGTAGTCCTGCGCGTTGCTCACGAGGCGGCTGCGCGTGCAGTAGCGGCAGTAGGCGGCGCAGCGGTCGGTCACGAGGAACAGCACGCGATCCGGATAGCGGTGCACGAGGCCCGGCACGGGCGAGTGCGCGTCCTCGCCAAGCGAATCAAGCATCTCCTCCTCCGACACGACCATTTCGTCGCCCCGCGGGATGACCTGCCGGCGGATCGGACAGTCGGGATCCTGGCGGTCGATGAGGTTGAAAAAGTAGGGCGTGATCGCGAGGGCCAGCTTGTGGTTGGCGAACAGGCAGCCCGCCTTCTCCGCGGGCGTGAGGGTCATGAACTGCTCGAGCTGGGCCGCGGTCGTGATGCGGTTCTTGAGCTGCCAGCTCCAATCCCGCCAGTCGGATTCCGGAACGTGCTGCCAGAGCCCCTGGCCTTCAAACCAAGCGGAACGGTCTTCAGTATAGGACATGTTGTTCGCCGCAAAGTGATAAGCCGTTCGACCCTCCTGTCAAACGGCGGGATGGGCCGGCCGAAACACCCGGCGTCTCCCGCGACCGGCACACCGGCGGGCGGCTCAGGGCGGGAAAATGCCCCAGTGGAACTGCTGGTCAAAGGCGAGCAGGTAGATCATCGCCACATACACCCACACGGCGACCAGCGCGATGTTCGCTATCAGACCGCGTTTACCGGACCAGCTGTCCAACTCAGGTTTGTCGGCACTCATGGCAAAGACATGCTGCAGGAGTTTTCCTTTTGCGCAAGCGTCGGGCGTTCCACGCCGGCGCTGTGAAAACCCTGATGCCTGGCGCGGTCCGCCACCCGGCGGAACGGCCTCACCCGGCCGCCGGCACCGCCCCCGGATTGACTGACTCCAGCACCCGGATGGGCACGATGGCGCAGGGCAGGCCGCGCAGGAACAGCCGGCGCTGCAGGGCGAACGCCGTGTAGTTGTGCAGCCAGCGCGTGAAGATGGTTTCACGCTCGAACACCAGCTGTCCGCTGAAGAACACCATGTTGGAATACCGCGCGGTCAGGTCGGGCACCAGCTTGCCCAGCTCGTCCAGCACCTCGTGGCCGATGGCGGTCACCGCCTCGGCCTCGCCCCCGCGCGCCTGCACGAAGCTGACGTAGCGCTCGCCCTCCCGCTTCACGTGGGCGCGCAGCCGTTCAATCTCATCCGCCCCCTTGAAGTTGCCCGCATCGAGCACGCCGATCTGGACAAACACCATGCGGCGGAAACCGCCGCCAAACAGGCGGACGGCGCCCAACAAGGTGTGCAGGCCGAGGCCGTTGAAACCGTTGACCAGGATGATGGCGGTGCGGTCCGACGTCGGGGCAAAATCGCGCGATCCAGGCGGAGGGGGCAGCTCGGCCGCCTCCACGATGGTGTCCAGGCTCGCGAGCTGCTTCCGCACGCCGTCGTAGTGGCGGTGCACGGCAAACGCCACCGCGACCAGCGCCGTGGTCATGAGCACCGTCACCCAGCCACCGCCGTGAAACTTCAGCACCACCAGGGTCACCAGGATGAAACTGGTGAGACAGAGACCCACGGCGTTGACGGCCAGCCGCCACCACCACGCGGTTTCCGCGTGCCGCACCAACCACCAGTGGCGCACCATGCCGAGCTGCGAGAGGCTGAACGTGATAAAGACGTTGATACTGTAGAGAATGATGAGCAGGCCCACTGCGCCGCGTGTCATCACGAGCACCAGCAGCGCGGCGCCGCCCATGATCAGCACGCCGTTGAGCGTGACGAAGCGGTCGCTCAACGCGGTGAAGCGCGAGGGCATCCAGCGGTCGAGCGCCATGTTGGCAAGCACGCGCGGTCCATCCAGAAAGCCCGTCTGCGCGGCGACAAACAGGATGGCTGCCGCACTGATGAGCGCGACTTTCACGAACCCGCCGCCGAGCCACGCCGGCCAGCCGGCGGTGAGCCGCTCGAGCAACACCGCATTGAGGGTCTTGCCTTCGGCCGGATGGACGCCGAGCAGCAGGTAGGCCACCAGCAGTCCGGCGACCATGCCGCCGAGTGAGATGGCCATGAGCAGCATGGTGCGCCGGCCCGTCCGCACCCGCGGTTCGCGCAGGATGGGCAGCCCGTTGCTCACGGCCTCGATGCCCGTGTAGGTGCCCGCGCCCATGCTGTAGGCGCGCAGCAGCAGCGCCACCACCCCCAGCGTGCCGATCTCCGCTGACGCGCCGTGCACCGCTCTGGCCGTGTCGCCAGCCAGCATGGCCAGGGTGCCGGCGTGCGTCCCGAACGCGTAGAGCACGGCGAAGACGTGGGTGCACACGAACAGGAAGAACACGGGAAGCAATAGCAGCACCGACTCGCGCACGCCGCGCAGGTTGAGCAGCGTGAGCACCAGGATGCCGGCGACCGCCGCGGCCAGTTTCCAGGCGAGCCACGATTCCGGCAGGAAACTGAACAGCGCATCCATTCCACTGGCCACCGAGATGGAAATGGTCAGCACGTAGTCGATCAGCAGCGCCGCCCCCGACACCACGCCCGCCGTCGGGGTGAGCAGCCGGCTGGCCACGACATAGCCGCCGCCGCCCGTCGGAAACAGCGCGATGATCTGCGAATAGCTGATGCAGATGATCACCACCGTCGCCGCGGTCATCATCGCGATGAACACCGCCAGCGGCGGGTGTGCGAGCAGCACCTTGTAGGCCTCCTCCGGGCCGTAGCAGGAAGAGGACAGCCCGTCGGCGCCCAGCCCGACCCACGCCAGCAACGCGACGAGCGAGAGTTTGTGAAACAGCCCGTGTTCGGTCAGTTCGCGTTCACGGCCGATGAAAATATTCTTCACCGCCCGCATCAGGGAGTTGTCAGTCATGTTGGTTGTCGTGCTGCGACGCGTCGGACAAGGCACTGGCGGCTAGGTACTGCGGGACAACCGTGATGACGCGGACTTCGCGTCCCAGAGGATCGCCCTTCCCACTGCCTGCGGGGTTAGCTGACGGGCTCGGCCTGAGAAGTGGCCTGGGCGATGGTTGCCCACCGCCGTGCGCCCCGGCCGCGCTGCGGGTGCAACGTGGCGTTTGGGTTCCCCGCACCGCCCTGCGGGAACGCAGAACGGTTTCGGCTGCTGAACTGTCGCATGCGAGAAAAACAATTCGGCCGCCGCCGTCAACCGGCTTTGGGACCCGCGCTGTGCAACCGGCTGGGTGACAGCCATCTTGTCTGGGTTTGTAATCGCCGCCCGCTACCCAACTTGCGCCGGCGGCATAAAACCCTTGGCACCTGCGGTGAAAGGCTTTTACGTCGCGCGTTGATGCCCACGCCACGTCCAGGAGTTCTCGCGCTTGAAGACGGCTCGGTCTTCCGCGGCCTCGCCTTCGGCGCCGAGGCCGCCATCACCGGCGAAGCGGTGTTCAACACCAGCATGACCGGCTATCAGGAGATTCTCACCGATCCCTCCTACTTCGGCCAGATCGTCACGATGACCGCCGTGCAGATCGGCAACTATGGCATCAATCCCGAGGACGAGGAGTCGCCCGGCGGCCCGAAGGTCGCCGGCTTCGTCGTGCGCGAGCTGTCGCCCGTCACCAGCAACTGGCGCAGCCGCCAGAGCCTCGACGACTACCTGCGCCAGTACCGCATCCCCGGCCTGGAGGGAGTCGACACCCGGGCCATCACCAAGAAACTCCGCGTCACCGGCGCCATGAAGGCGTGCCTGAGCACGCTGCCGCTCACCGACGCCGAGGCGGTTCAGCGCGCGCGCGCCTGGGAGGGCCTCGTCGGGGTGGATTATGTCAAGGAGGTCTCCTGCTCCGCGCCCTACCAATGGGACCCGCAGGGGCAATATGACCGGCCGTTCGCCCTGGCCGGCACCACCCTCGGCGCCTGGGCGCCCCCGGGCCAGCGTTACAAGGTCGTCGCCATCGACTACGGCATCAAACGGAACATCCTCAAGAAACTCCGCCAGCACGGCTTCGACGTCTGGGTGGTGCCGGCCGGCGCCACTCCCGAGATGGTGAATGAACTCGCCCCCGACGGCGTGTTCCTTTCCAACGGCCCCGGCGATCCCGACCCGCTTGATTACGCCTACCGCACGGTGGCCCGGCTGATCCAGCAGCATCCCACGTTCGGCATCTGCATGGGCAACCACATGATCACCCTCGCCCTCGGGGCCAAGACGTTCAAACTCAAGTTCGGTCACCGCGGCGCCAACCAGCCGGTGAAAAACCTCGAGAGCGGCAAGGTCTCCATCACCGCGCAGAACCACGGTTTCGCCGCCCGGTCCGAGGACCTCGAGCAGCGCGGGGCCATGGTCACCGAGATCAACCTCAACGACGGCACGGTCGAGGGGCTGCGGCACAAGGAGCTGCCGGTCTTTTCCGTGCAGTATCACCCCGAGGCCTCGCCCGGTCCGCACGACGCCGACCCGCTCTTCGCGGATTTCCACCGGCTGATCGAGCGGCGCAAGGCGGGGAAGATTTAGCGGTAAGCGCTAAGCGTTAAGCTCGCTCCTGGGCTTAAAGCTTATGGCTTACGGCTGCGCGTCGAGCACCTGCTCGAAGCGCCTCGCGTCCTCCGGCGTGTCCACGCCGATGGTGGGATCCTCGGTAAGACCGACCATGATGTCGTAGCCGTTCTCAAGCACGCGGAGCTGTTCGAGCTTTTCGATCTGTTCGTAGCGTCCCGGCGGCAGCGTGGTGAACTTCTCCAGCAGTTCCGCCTGGTAGGCGTAGAGCCCGAGGTGCTTGTAGCAGGGATGGGCGGCGACCCATGCGTCGTCGATGGTCAGGCCGAGATCGCGCGAGAACGGCAGGCGCGACCGCGAAAAGTAGAGGGCGCGGCCGTCGCGGCGGAGGACGACCTTCACCTGGTTGGGATTGTAGAAATCGACCACCCGCCGGAAGGGCGTGGCCAATGTCGCCATGGGCGCGTCCCCGCCGATGAGCCGCGCCAGCTCGCGGATCTGCGCGCCCGTCACCAGCGGTTCGTCGGCCTGCACGTTGATGACGTGGTCGGCACGCACCGTGCGGTTGGCCTCGGCGAGGCGGTCGGTGCCGCTGGCATGCGCCGGTGACGTCATGATCGCGTTGAAACCGCCCGCCGCCACTGCGTCGCGCAGCAACTCATGGTCCACGGCGAACCAGAGGGGAAAGGCCGGTGCCTGCGCGGCGATGCGCTCGGCCACCCACCGCAGCAGCGGCTTGCCCTTGATCGGATGCAGCAGTTTCCGCGGGAACCGGGTCGATTCGAGGCGGCAGGGAACGATGATGGCGGTCGTGGGCATGGCCATTCCTATGTCACCGGGCATGCCGTCCGGCAACGCGGAACCGGGCGGGGGGCGGGACCGCCGTCGGCCATCTTTTAAGTGATTGGCCTGCCAAATGCTTTGCGTAACATCATGTTTACCTGTCCCGGATCCTTCCGGTCGGTTTAAGATTGCAAGCCGGGTGAGGGCCCGTCGAAATTCCGCCCCTTGGTCCAGTATTTCATGGAAAAAGTCGAAGCCACACCGAGCACGCAGCAGCACGTGAAGGAGTTCATCGTGCTGAACAAGATGGGTATTCATGCCAGGCCTGCCGCCATGGTCGTGCGCATCACGAACAAGTACCGCTGCGATGTGTTCGTGGAGAAGGACGAGGAGCAGGTGAACGGCAAGAGCATCATGGGACTGATGATGCTGGCGGCCGGCAAGGGCTCGACGGTGAAGTTCATCGCCACGGGCGACGACGCCCCGCAGATGCTGGCCGAACTGGAGCAACTCTTCGCCCGCAAGTTCGACGAGGCGTAGGAAGGTCGCTTGCGACCGATCTTCGCCCGTTCTGCTGGCCAGCAGAAGGCTTCCTACACCCGGGATGGCAGGTCGAAAAACCGCCGGGCGTTGGCGGTGGTGACCGCCGCCAGTTCCTCGTAGCCCGCGCCGAAAAGCTGGGCGCAAAACTCCGCGGTGTGGCGCACAAAAGCCGGCTCGTTCGGCTTGCCCCGGTGCGGCACGGGGGCGAGATACGGCGCGTCGGTCTCGACCATCAGCCGCGCCAGCCCCTGCGTCTTGGCCGCGGCCCGCACCGCGTCGGCTTTCGGGTAGGTGATGATGCCGGTGAACGAACCGAAGCCGCCGCGCCGGACCAGCTCGTTCATCTCGTCGGCCCCTTCACTGAAACAGTGGAAGACCACCCGGCCCCAGTCGATCCCGCTGGCATCAATCAGCTCCACGCACTCGTGGAAGGCCCCGCGTGAATGGACCACGACCGGCGCGCCGACCCGCTTGGCGACCTCCAGCCCGGCCGCAAACGCGGCGCGTTGCCAGCCGAAGATGCGCGCCGCCGCCGTGGCATCCTTGGGCAGATGGAACCGATCCAGGCCCATTTCGCCCAACGCCACCGGCCGCGGGGCGTCGTCACTGAAGAACGCCTCCATGGACGCGAGCGCCTGCTCCCACCCGGCCTCCAGCGAGCATGGATGCAGCCCCACCGTGTAATGAATGACGCCGGCATGTTCGCGCGCCAGATCACGGTAAAGCGCCCAGTCGTCGGGCGCGGTGCCGACGGCGATCATCGCCTCGAGCCCCGCTGCCTGCGCGCGCGCGAGGACGGCCGGCAGCTCGCCACGCCGGGCGAATGCATCCAGATGCGTGTGCGTGTCGATGAGAGTCATTTTTTCAATGCCAGGACGCCAAGTCCCCAAGGTCGCAGAGAACCCTTTCCCTTTTTGCAAGCTTCGTGTCTTCGCGTCTTTGCGTTAATTCCCCAAATACAGGGCGCCGTACCGTTCGCGCAGGTAGCGCAACAGATGCCTCGGCGTCAGTGGTTCGCCGGTGACGACCTTGACCAGTTCCTGGGTGTCGTGGCGCCGGCCCTGCTCGTGGATGTTGCGCCGCAGCCAGCCGAGCAGGCGCGAGAAATCGCCGCGCGCAAAGTCGTCCTCCAGCCCCGGCAGGTCGCCCTGAACCTTGTACCAGAGCTGCGCCGCCATCATGTTGCCGAGGCAGTAGCTCGGAAAGTAGCCGAACATGCCGCCCGACCAGTGCACGTCCTGCAGCACGCCTTCACGGTCGTTGGGGGGCGTGAGCCCGAGCAGTTCCTGCGCGAGGGCGTTCCACGCCGCGGGCAGGTCCGCCACCGCCAGCGTCCCGGCCAGCAGCCGTTTCTCCAGCTCGAACCGCAGGATGATGTGCAGATTGTAGGTGACCTCGTCGGCATCCACCCGGATGAGCGTCGGCTGGACGGCGTTGACCGCGAGGTAGAACTCGTCCGGGGCAATCGCGCGGAGCTGCCGGGGAAACGTCTTCCGGAAGCGCGGCTCGAAGAACCGCCAGAAGGCCCGGCTGCGCGCGACCTGGTTTTCCCAGAGGCGGCTTTGCGACTCGTGCACGGCCATGCCGACCGCCTGGCCGAGGGCGGTGCCCTGATGCTCGAGCCGCGTGCCCTGCTCGTAGAGGCCGTGGCCGGTCTCATGAATCGAGCTGAAGAGCGAGTTGAGCGGGTTGTCCTCGTCGAAGCGCGTGGTCATGCGGATGTCGGCGCCGCTGCCCTCGCAGAACGGATGCAACGACACGTCGATGCGCCCGCGCCGGTAGTTGAAGCCGAGCCGCTCGGTGACGGCGCGCAGGAACGTGCGCTGTTTCTCCACCGGGAAGCCGCGAAAGATGTCGGGCCGCACCTTGACGGGCGAGGCCACGATCTCGTGCATGAGCGGCACCAGGCTCTCCTTCAGTTCGGCGAACAGCCGCCCGATCACCGCCGCGTTCATGCCCGGATCGTGCCGGTCGATCAGGTAGTCATAGGGTGCGGCGGCAAAGCCGAGATAGGCGGCCTCCTGCCGGGCCAGCTCGAGATGCTTTTGCAGGTAAGGCGCGTAACCGGGAAAATCCGATCTGGCCTTGCAGTCCGCCCACGCGTGAAAGGCCTGGCTGCTGTGCCGCGCCTTTTCGCGCACGAACTCGGCGGGCAGCTTGACGACGCGGTCGTAGTCGCGGCGGGCATGCTGGAGGACGACCTGCTGGTCGGCCGTCAATTGGTAGGGCGGGACCGCGGGGCCCGCCGTTCCTTTTCCCGGACGGCCCGGCGGTCCGTCCCTACCTTCCAATTCAGCCAGCAGCTCCCCGAGGCGCGGGTCGCTGGCGGCGGCGTGCTGCACCTCGGCCATGAGGGCGAGCTGGTCGGCGCGCAGGTCGGCGCTGTCGGGCGGCAGGTTGACCTGCTCATCCCAGCCGAGCAGGCCGTTCACCGTGCCGAGCACGTGGATGCGTTTGAGGCGGGAGACGAGTTCCGCGCAGGCGGTTTCGGTTGTCATGGGACGATTGAACGCAGGCCGCGGCGGTTCGCCAGCGATTTTGTGCATCGGCCGCAAAAAAAGCCGGGCGCGGCGCGCCCGGCTCCCAACAACCGATCAACTGACCAAATCAGTTCGTGCCTATGTGGATGCCGCCGCCCGACGAGCGCAGCTTGAGCTCGTGTCCCCCGGCGTTGACCGTGCCGCTCAGGTGGCCGGGCTTGATCTCGCCCACGACCGTGATCGGCAGCTTGCAGCTCACGCCGCCGCCCGAGGTGCGCGCATCGAGGTTGAAATCGCTCTTCGGATCCACGTGCACCGTGATGCCGCCGCCGGAGGTACTAAGCTCGCAGTCGCCTTTCAGCGGACCGGAGAAGGCCGCGTCAATCGGACCGCCTGAGGTGTGGGCGCTGATCACTCCCGCAATCTCCTTGATGGTGATGCCGCCGCCACTCGTGTGCACCTGGGCGTTGCCGCCGATCGGCCCCAGGTGAATGCCACCGCCCGAGGTGTGTACGTTCACATCCCCCGTGCAACTCTCTACGCTGATGCCCCCGCCGCTGGTGTGGCCGTCGATCGTACCGGCGATCCGTCCGAACTCCAACCCGCCGCCCGAGGTGCGGGCCTGCACCTTGCCGGTGAGGTCGCCCACGGTGATGCCGCCACCCGACGTCTTCAGGTCGACGTTGTACGTGGCGGGCACCGTGACGCTAAATTCGCATTGCACTGGAGGCCAGGAGCCCCAGTGGAACCAGGAAGACGTGCGTTCGCCTACATATTCGGCGATCGCCGTGACGTCATTCCCCTGCTGCTCCAAGGTCAGCGTGAGATGCTTGAGCATCTCATCCGCCTCGGCGTCGGTCGAGGCGCCGATCCGCTGCTTCACGGTGATCTTCACCGCATTGCCGGACCCGGGGGTGACTTTGATACCGCCGCCATCGGTCTCGATTTTGAGCGTGCCGCCGGGTTGGACGGTGAAGCTCTTTTCGACGGTGCGCTCGATCTTGGCATTGAGGATGATCGGGGTAGCAAACAGCCACCCGAGTCCGACGAGAACAGGCAGGTAGAATTTCATGGCTGGAAGAACAGACTGTTTATCAAGAAAACCCCGTTCGCCACGCAAAGTTACACTTATTTTGGACCGGCGGCTAATAATCCTGCCCGGCGGTCCCCAGACGGCAGCTTTGGCCGCGCCGTTGACGTGTCCCCCCTGATGCGGCCAGCATCAGGCCCCATGTCCGCCCGCCGCGCCGCCGCGCCGATCCTCAACGTCACGCACCTGCGCATCGAACGCGGCCGCAGCGTCATCCTGCACGACGTGTCGTGGCGCGTGGAGCGCGGACAGCACTGGGCGATCCTCGGACCGAACGGCTGCGGCAAGACCTCGTTGCTCAAGGCGCTGACCGCCTACATGACACCGACCCGCGGCACGATCGACCTGCTCGGCCGCCGTTTTGGCCGGACCGACTGGCGCGAGCTGCGCACGCACCTCGGGCTCGTGACCTCGGCCGTGCATCACCTGATCCCGCCGGCCGAGCCGGCGCTCGAAACCGTCATCAGCGGCAAGTACGCGCAACTCGATCTCTGGGGCGCGATCAGCCGCGCCGACCGCCGGCGCGCGCAATCCATCCTGCGCACGATCGGCGCCGCGCCGCTCGCCGGCCGCGAGTGGGTGCTGCTGTCGCAGGGGGAGCGCCAGCGCATCCTCGTGGGCCGCGCGCTCATGGCCCGGCCGCGGCTGCTGATCCTCGACGAGCCGTGCGCCGGACTCGATCCCGTGGCGCGCGAGCATTTCCTGCATTTCCTCGACGGGCTCGCGCGGCGGCCCGGCGCGCCGACGCTGGTGCTCGTCACCCATCACCTCGAGGAGATCATGCCGTCCTTCTCGCACGTGCTCGTGATGAAGGCCGGGCGCGTGGTCGCCGCCGGCCCAAAGCGCGCGGTGCTGACGGCACGCACCCTGGGCGCCGCTTTCGGCGCGCGGGCCCGGCTTGCCATCCGCGACGGCCGCTGGCAGGCATGGTCCAGTCCGCACCGCCGGCAGGTGTTCTGATCATGACCTTCCTCCCCGACTTCATCGATTCGCTCGGCCTCACCAGTCCGTGGACCTATGTCGGCCTCTTTCTCGCCGCCTCGCTGCTCATGATGTGGCGGCTCGAGGCGATGCTCGACCACGGCCTCGAGGGCACCGCGCTCGGCACCATCGTGATGCCCTACTGCTCGGGGCTCGGCAACCTGATCTTTGTCTACCTCATGGTGACGCACAACGGGCCGGTGCGCGAGGTGATGACCAACTGCCTCGTCAACAACGTCACCAATCTCACGCTGCTGCTCGGATTGCCGGCACTGCTGTGGGGGCTCGCGGTGGTGCCGGGCCTGCCCGCGGTCGAGGGCCGGGGCGCCAGGGGCGGCGGCGACACCGCGCCGCGGATCAACCGCCTCTCGCTGCTGCTCACCCTCGCCGCCGTGATCTTCTTCACCGGCGCGGTGTGGGTCCTCGGCCAGGACGGCAGCCTCGGCCGCCGCGACGGGGTCATGCTCATCGGCCTGTTTCTCTTCTGGCAGTGCATCCAGGTGTTCGACGTGCTCAAGCACAACGTCCGCCAGCGGCGCTCCTTCCGCCTGCTCTTCTATCTCGACATGCTGATCGTGTTCGCCAGCGCCTACGTGGTCTACGTGAGCATCGACTGGCTGGTGGCCTGGCTCTCGCACCAGCACGGCAGCTTTGTAAACGCGAGCCACCTCGGCTGGCTCAGCGGCTGGCTCATGGTGGTGCCCAACGCCCTGCTCGCCCTCTACTGGGGATGGAAGCGCCACGCCGACATCGTCTACAGCTCGCAGGTGGGCGACGGGCACATCTGCATCCCGCTCTGCCTCGGGTTGTGCGCCCTGTTCAAGCCCGTACCGGTGCCAGATCTCATCCAGACGAGCCTGCTGCTCCTGCTGGGTGCCACGGCCCTACACGCGTTCTTCCTGCTGACGCACGGCGGGCTGCCGCGCTGGGCCGGCTGGCTCTTCACCGCGGTCTACGCGTTGTTTCTCTACGTGGGACTGCTGGCATAGGAGCCTTTCCCGCGCAGCCAAAGCCGTGAGGCTTGGGACGCCCCGGCCAAACTCTCACGAGTTTGGCTGCTCGATTCCTTACTCCAGTGGATCGGCGCGGAACTTGCCGCTCAGCTCCACGAACGCCTTCTGCGCCTGCAGCCAGCGGGGATCCTTGCGGATCTCGGCCATCGATTTTCCCGTGTGGTTGCCGATCAAATAGCTCGTGGCGCCGAGACGCAGGCACACATCGAAATGCGTGCCCGCCGCCTCGGGCGCAAACTCGAAGTCGCCCGCCGCCAGCCGCTTTCCCGTCATCTCGGCGCGCAGGGGGGCAATGTCATCGGCGAACTGTTTCCGGAAATTTGTCACCCGCGGACCGTGGTAGGCGAGGATGCTGGAGCCCTCGGGCCGCAGCGACACCACCACCCATTCGTCGAACACGGTCTGGCTGTAAAACACGTTCATGCGCCCGAGTGCGGTGATGATGAGGGATCTGGCGTTGTCGAGTGTCATGCGCGGGAAAAACGGGAAAAGGCAACCGTGGTTCTCAGCGAATGCCCGGCGCAACGCCAGATTTTTATGGAGGCACGCGCCCGCCTCCGCGCCCCGGCCGGGTCCGCCCGCCGGCGCGTCACGTGGGATAACCGCCCGAAATGTATTGCTTGAGCTGCTCGGCCTCGTGCCGGTGCGTATCCACCATCCGGCGCAAAATGTCACCGATGGAGATCAGGCCCACCAGCCGGCCCCCGTCCACGACCGGCAGGTGGCGGAAACGCTTGTCGGTGAAGAGGGCCATCACCTGCTCGATGGAGGTGGTGGAGGCGACGGCGATCGGATCGCGGGTCATGACCCGTTCGATCGGCGTGGTTTTCGGATCGAGATCGGCGGCCACCACCCGCGCCAGCACGTCGCGCTCCGTGAAGATGCCGACGAGCCGGTCGCCATCCATGACGAGCACGGCGCCGACCTTGTGACGGTTCATTTCCTGCACCGCCGCGGCGGCGGTGATGGTGGACGGCACGGAAAAGACGACGGAGCCCTTGCGCTCCAGCAGGGCGGAGATGGAGGTGTTCATGGGGGTAACGGGTTTGGGGCCACCCGAATGTAGCACTTCACGCGCGGCGGACAACTGCAAAGACCGGTTTTCCCCGGGCGGCCGCGCCCGACTCCGGGCCAGGCGCGGACGGAGCCGCGTTGAGATGGAATAAAACTGCTCGCGAGGCGCATACTTCCTGACACGTTTCATCGTCATGAAGCGCACTCCCGAGGAGACCCTGCGTCGCGTGCTGAAGGTCTCGCGTCTGGACGGCTGGAGCGTGGCGATCTTCGCCGGCGGCTGCAGCCTGGTGTCTCTGGCGTTCGGCGATCCGGTCGGCGTTTCGGTCGGCCTGCTTGTGACTCTGGGCGGCACGCTCGAGATAC
This sequence comes from uncultured Opitutia bacterium, assembly GCA_903940425.1. Classification (GTDB taxonomy): domain Bacteria; phylum Verrucomicrobiota; class Verrucomicrobiia; order Opitutales; family Opitutaceae; genus Fen-1467. Next base: position 21,551 of record CAJAKX010000135.1, read on the forward strand.
GCGGCCACCGGATGCTGAAACACGGCAACGCGGACGGCATGCGCTGGCTGGTGCGCAGCCAGCTTGTGGTGCTGGCCACCATCTGGGCCTATGCGGCGAGGCAGTTGTTGAGCTTTGACGAAGGCTACCTTCAGGAGCAGGCCATTCCAGCGATACGTGATCTACTTGCTGCACTCGGGATCGACTTGGATGAAACGCTTAAGCAGGTCGATCTCAGTATCAAAGACCTTGTGCCGCTGGTGCGCCGGGCTTTTTATCTGCTCTACGGGGGCGTGATGGCGGTGACGCTGCTCTACCAGGGCGGCCTGGCGCTCTATTACCGCCGGCGCACCGCCGTCGTCGCCCAGGCGCTGACCGCGCCGCCGGCCGTGACCGCCCCGTTCTCTCCCAATGACCACGGGAAACTTGTCAACTAATAGTTGACAAGTCCCCGGCGGGGCTGCGCGACAGGAGTGCTTGCGAAAGACACCCCGCCACCTAAGGTGCGGCCCATGCTCCGGGAGAAATACATCGCGGCGAAGCAGAAGTGGGCTGAGAAGCAGAAGACCCGCGGCTTCGCCCCGCGCGCCACCGCCGCGACCAACCGCCTGCCGCCCGGCCAGACCCTCACCAGCGGCTTCCCGGTGCTCGACCTCGGCGTGAAGCCGGAGATCGCCCTCGACCAGTGGATCCTCACGCTCGACGGCCTCGTCGGGAAACCGGCGGGGCTCACCTGGGCGCAGTTCAACGCGCTGCCGCAGGTGGAGGACGTCAGTGATTTTCACTGCGTCACGAGCTGGAGCAAATACGACTGCCGCTGGGGCGGCGTGGCGTTCCCCACGCTGTACGAACTCGTGCAGCCGAAACCGGAGGCGCGCTACGTTTATTTCACCAGCTACGACGGCTATTCCACCAACGTGCCGCTGGAACAGTGCCTTGATGAGGACGTGCTGGTGGCCACGCGTTTCGCGGGGCAGCCGCTCACCCGCGAGCACGGCGGACCGGCGCGGGTGATCATTCCGAAGCTCTACGCCTGGAAGGGCGCGAAGTTCGTGCAGGGCATCACCTTCCTCGCGCAGGACAAACTCGGCTTCTGGGAGGTGCGCGGGTACAGCAACCGCGCGGATCCTTGGAAGGAAGAGCGCTACGCGTGATTCGCAGCCAAAGCCGCCGGTCACGCTGAAACCTTGGCAAAGGCGGAGGCGGCCTTGGACTTTTCGCATCCGGCCCTTTGGATTGCTCTCGATTGCGCAATTTTGTCCACCGGCCGGCGCTGGCTCGGGATGTGCTATGAACTAATCCGATAGCACGTCCAGACGTCCACATGAAACTCATCCTCGACAGCCGCAAGCTGCTCGCGTTCGTCACGCTTGCGCGATGTGGCAGCTTTACGCAGACCGCGCGTGAACTTTTCATCACGCAGTCGGCGGTGAGCCATGCCATCAAGTCGCTGGAGCAGGAACTGGAGTGCCGGCTCTTCGACCGGCTCGGCCGCAAGACGCGGCTGACGCCCGCCGGCCAGCATCTGCTGGAGCACGCGCAGCGCATCCTCGAGGAAATGCAGCTCGCCCGCGCCGACTTGAAGGCGCTGGACCAGCCGGCCGCCGGGCAGGACTCCGGCCGATGGTGGGACTGGCCAGCAGGCAAGGAGCCGCCTTCCGCGATGGCCGCCAGTCTGCCCGGATGATGCCGCGCGCGCTGCGCCCGACCTGGCCTCCTGTCGGAAGCCTCCCACCCTCCCGGAGGGCCGTGCCTTCTTGAATCTTGAATCGGCACAGCCGCGCCGCGCCTCAGGCATACCAGTCGCGGCGCGTGAGCGGCAGGCGCGCGTCACCGCTGCGCTCCGGCTTGGACAGGAGCACCTGATAGACCGCCAGCTGGCCGCGAGCGAACCCGTGCGCCGAACCCGCCATGTAGAGCCGCCACACGCGGTAGGTGGCTTCATTCACGAACGCCAGCGCCGCCGCATGATTGGCTTCCAGCCGCCGCACCCAGTGCCGCAGCGTCAGGGCGTAATGTTCCCGTAGGTTTTCCACGTCACGGACCTCGAGGCCTGCCGACTCGGCCGCCCGCAGCACAGCCGGAATGGGCGGAATGTCGCCGTCCGGGAACACATACGCTTCAATAAACGAAGCACCGCGGTAGCGGCGCGGCCACGCGCCTTCGCCGATGGCGTGATTCAAAAACACGCCGCCGGGTCTCAATAGGCGGCCGGCCTGGTGAAAATAGTCCGCGAGCTGCTTCGCGCCCACGTGCTCCGACATGCCCACGCTGACGATCGCATCGTAGGGCTCGGTCTCCGGCAGCGCGCGATAATCCCGGCACTCGATCCGCACCTGCCCGCCGAGGCCGGCCCCGTTCGCGAGCGCCGTCGCCAGCTCCGCTTGCGGCCGGCTCAGGGTGACGCCGGTGACGTTGACGCCGCAGGTGCGCGCCGCATAGAGCGCAAAGCCGCCCCAGCCGCAGCCGATGTCGAGCACCCGCTGCCCCGGCTGCAGACGAAGCTTCCGGCACAGGTGGCGCAGCTTGGCGGCCTGGGTCGTGTCGAGGTCGTCCTCCGCCCGCTCAAAGTAGGCGCATGAATAAACCATACCCCGGTCGAGCCAGAGGCGGAAGAAGTCGTTCGATACGTCGTAATGAAATGTCACGGCGCGTCGGTCGCGTTCGAGGGAGTGCCGCCGGCCGCCCGCCGCGGCAAAGATTCGGCCCGCCAGCCGCCGCCCGGACTTGGCCGGCAGCCGATGGAGCCGGTAGTAATCGGCGAGCGCGGGCCGCCAGACCGGCGCGGCGCGACGACCCAAGATGTCGGTCAGTTCGAAGGCTGCCTCAATGTCGCCGACAACGTCAAAATCGTTGTCCAGAAACGCCCCGGCCATGCCCATCTCGGTTCCGGAGGAGAACATGGCCCGCAGGGCGCCCGGGTGCTGCAGGACGATCGTGGCCGGCCGGGGCTTTGCGTCCGGCCATTCGGTGCCTTCCCAGAGCCGGAACGAAACCTTTTCAAGAGGGGCGGCCGCGAACAGTTTTTCCAAGAAGCGGATGCTTGCTTCGGTTTTCGGGACAAGGGTTGTAGTCATGGGTGCCTCCGTGACTGCGTATATTTTGCGCCCCCGGCGGCGCTTTTGCAACCAATCTTGCGAGTGCGCCCGCCCGCGCGAAGCGCCGACGAAAGAGGGAAGATTGAAGAAGAAAGAGGGCAGACCGGCATATCTTAAATCTTTCTTCTTGAATCTTGCCTCGCGTCACGGCGTTCCGCGCTCCCGCTTCCCGTTTGACGTCCGGGTGTCGATCCCGAAAGTATCCCCCTGTGAAGTTCCGGATGCCGTTCCTGTCGTTGGTCGCGGTGCTCAGTGTCGTTGCAGCCCGAGCCGACGTGCACGTCTGGGAAAAGGTCGAGCTGACTTTCCACGCGCAGCATCATTACGGGAATCCCTACACGGACGTGGACGTGTGGGTGGATCTGCAGGGGCCGGGATTCGCCCGGCGCTGCTACGGGTTTTGGGACGGCGGCGATGTCTTTCGCGTGCGTGTGCTGGCGACGGCACCCGGTCAGTGGACCTGGCGCAGCGGCTCGAACCAGGACGATCCGGGCCTGAACGCGCCCACCGGCGGCTTCACGGCCGTCGCGTGGAGCGACGCGGAGAAAGCCGCCAACCCGCTGCGCCGCGGATCCATCCAGCCCAGCGCCAACGGCCACGCGTTCGAGTCCGCCGACGGCGCGCCGTTTTTGCTGGTGGGTGACACGTGGTACGCGGCGGTCACCAGCCGCTTCAAGTGGAACGACGATGACCGGGAACGCCCCATCGGGCCGGAGGCCGGATTCAAGGATTACGTGCGACTACGAAAGAGCCAGGGGTACAACAGCGTGGCGATCATCGCCGCCTTCCCCAACTGGGCCCACGACGGGCAGCCGTGGGAAATCTGGCTGGACCGGCCGGCGAACCTCGGCGTGCGGTCGGCTTGGGTGGACCAGGGCGAGATTGCCAACCACCGGCCGCGCGATCAGTGGCAGGCAAAGGACATGTCCAACGAGGGCGGCCGGGCGTTCCTTTTTCCGGGCAAGGTCCCGGGTTACGAGCAGGTGTTTCCGGACGTGACCCGCCTCAACCCGGAGTACTTCCAGTACATGGACCGGAAGATCGATTACCTGAACGCGCAGGGCATCGTGCCGGCCATCGAGGTGGCGCGGCGCGACCTGACGTCGTGCTGGCAGAAATTCTACCCGTGGCCGGACTCGTACAGCCGCTACATTCAGTACGTCTGGAGCCGCTACCAGGCAAACAACTGCCTCTACAGCCCGGTGCATTACGACTGGCCGGAGATGACCGCGAGCACCCAGCAGCTCAACGCGGCCGCGAACCGCGTGATCGAGCGATACGGCCGCCCGCCGTTTGGCACGCTCGCCTCGTGCAACGCCTCGGTGTCGAGCCTGCTCAACTTCGGCGGGCCGGACGAGAACCACTGGCTCACGTACCACCAGATCGGCAACGGGCGGGAACACGACTATTACTGGTATCTCACGGAAATCTACCAAGCCGTGCCGGCGCGTCCCGCCGTGAACGGCGAACCCTACTATTCCGGGATGGCCGACAAACGCTATTCCCCGCCCTACCGCTACGGCGCGCCGGGCGGCACGGAAGTGGATGACCGGGACGTGCGCTCGGGCATTTACGGAAGCTTCCTGTCCGGCGGTTTCGCCGGACACATCTACGGCTCGGAAGGCATCTGGGGCGCAGACATCGAGCCTGGGTCGAGCCCGTTCATGTGGGAGGCGTTCCTGTGGAATTCCGCCAACCAGATGACGCATCTGCCGGCGTTCGCGTTCAGCGAGGGGCGGCGCTACGCGGACCTCGTGCCCGACGCCAACCTGGTTTCGCCAAACTCCACGCCGCAAACGAAGGGCTTTGTCGGCTGGGCGTATTGTGCGCGCACGCCGGCCCGGGATTTCTTCCTCGTTTATTTTGAGAAGGGTTGTCCCGCCACGAGCCGGATCCGCGGCGCACGGTTGAAGGCGACCTACGACGTGCAGTGGTTCGATCCGCGCACCGGCCAGTGGTCCAAGGCCGGCGACGGCCGCGTGATGTCCAACCAGTGGGGCTGGATCGACGTGCCCGAGTTTCCGTCCGACGACGACTGGGGCCTGAAACTGCTCCTCGCTGCGCCGTAATCTTCACCCGCCGGAACGCAGGCAGATGTTTGCCGAGTCGTGGCGCGTCCTCCCTGGGTTGTTGCCCGTCTCCGCCCGTTAATCACGGGCTTCATCGCGGCAGTCTTCGCATCGCCGGCGCAAACGAAGACTGGTGCCCAGGGGGGGACTCGAACCTCTCAGGCCCAACAACCGAAAAGCTTCATTGAACGTGCTTTAGAGTTGTTACGAACGACTTAGAACAGAAACAAGATGGAACGAGTGATAACGAAATCAATCGAAAAACAAGCCGCTGGCAAATCCGTGGCAAATATTCTGCTAATCGCGACTCTATGCAACTGGATAACGG
>CAJAKX010000136.1 GCA_903940425.1 uncultured Opitutia bacterium
CAGTGGGTGACGCATCACGCCAAGCGCGAATTCACCACGTGGCCCATCGCCACCCAGCCCTACGGGGGCGTGAACTGGGACCAGGTCGACGTGAGCTGGTATAAGAACCACCCGAGCGCCAACTCGATGTTCGCCTGGAACTACACCGACGACTTCTACGCCGGCTACGATCACGGCAGGCAGGCCGGCGTCATGAGCGTCGCCGACCACCATGTCGTGCCCGGCAAGAAATTCTGGACCTGGGGCAACGGTCCGCGCGGCCGGATGTGGGACGACATCCTCACCGACACCGACGGCCCCTACATCGAGTTGATGGTCGGCGCGTATTCCGACAACCAGCCCGACTATTCGTGGCTGCAGCCGTTCGAGACGCGCGCCTTCACGATGAATTGGTATCCCTTCCGCGACATCGGCGGCGTGAAGAACGCCAACCTCGAAGCGGCCGTGAATCTCGAAGTGAACGACGGCAATGCAAAGTTCGGCTTCTGCACGACGAAGGAATTCCCCGCCGCCATCGCGCGGCTCCAGGCCGGGGACAGGGTCCTCCTCGAAGAGCCCATCGCGATCAATCCCGGCAGGCCCTACACGAAACAAGTCGCCGTGCCCGCCGGCGTCGACGCGCACGAGGTGCGCGCTTCGCTCTGGGCCGGTGGCCGCGAGGTGATCGCGTATGCGCCCCTCCGGCTGAAACCGGTGCCGCAGCCCGCCGTCGTCGTCCCGCCGCCGGCGCCGAAGGAATTCACCACCACCGAGGAGCTTTATCTCGCCGGCCTGCGGATCGATCAGTTCCACAATCCGACGCTCGACGCCGATCCGTACTGGGAGGAGGCACTACGCCGCGATCCCGGCGACACCGAGGCGCACACGGGCTTGGGCCGGCTCGATCTGCGCCGCGCGAAGTTTGCGTCGGCCGAGCAGCATTTCCGCGCCGCGCTCGAACGGCTGATGGCGAAATACACCGCGCCGAAGAACGCCGAACCCCTGTACTATCTCGGCGTTGCCCTCAAGGCGCAGGGCAAAACCGACGAGGCCTTCGACGTCTTCTACCAGGCCGCGTGGAGCCAGGAATGGAAATCGCCCTGCTATTTCGCACTCGCGGAAATCGCGGCGGCGCGCGGCGACTTCGCCGCCGCGCTGAAATTCGCCGACCGTTCGCTCGACGCCAACGCGCTCAACGTCCGCGCCTACGGTCTCAAGTCCGCCATACTCCGTCACCTCGATCGCACGCCGGACGCGCGCGACGTGCTGGCGCTCGCCGCCGCGAAGACCGATCCGCTCGACGTCCGGCTGATGGCCGAGCAGTGGCTCGCGGGCAAGGCCGCCGCCGCCGGCAAGACGCTCTTCGCCACGCTCAACGACCACCCCGCCACCGCGCAGGAAATCGCGGCGGAGTTCGCCAACGCCGGTCTCTGGCGCGACGGGGCGGACGTCCTCGCGGCGTCGATTGCCGCGGCCTCCGACCCGGCGAAAGGCTCGCCGATGGTGTATTACTATCTCGGCGACTTCGCGGAAAAACTCGGCGACACCGCCAAGGCCGCCGCATATCGCCGCACCGCGATGCAGCAATCACCGGAATATGTGTTCCCGTTCCAATCCGAACTCATTCCGGTCCTTCGCCGCGCGATGGCGGCGAATCCCGCCGACAGCTGCGCGCCCTACTATCTCGGCAACCTGCTTTTCGACTGGCAACCCGCCGAGGCGGTCGCGCTCTGGGAAAAGTCGGTTGCGCTCGACCCGACGTTTCCGATCGCGTGGCGCAACCTCGCAATCGCGTGGTCACATCAGGGCGGCGATGAGGCGCGCGCCAGGGCCATTGCCGCGCTGGAGAAAGCCGTGGCGCTGAGCGACGCCTATCCGACGCATTTCGCCGAGCTCGATGCCCTCTACCGGATGTCGGGCACGCCAGTGGAAAAACGCCTCGCGCTGCTCGAAAAGCACCAGGAGGCCGTCGCCAAAAAGGACGAGGCGATCGCCAGTTTGATCAGCCTCAAGACTTTCACCGGGAAACCGGATGAGGCGATCGCATTGTTGCAGGGCCGGACCTTCAGTATCTGGGAGGGCGGCAATCGCTTCGACACCGGCGACGCGTGGACAGACGCGCATCTGGTGCGCGGCTTGCAGCGCCTCGGCGCCAAAAACTATCGCGATGCGCTGGCCGATTTCGACGTGGCGTTGACCCCGCCGGCAAACCTGCGCGCGAACGAGCGCGGCACTGCGCGCCGGGTGGAAATCGCCTACTGGACCGGCTGCGCGCACGAAGCACTCGGCCACACCGACCAGGCGCGCCAGTCCTGGAATGAGGCAGTAGCGGCGACCGGACCCGAAGGCGGGCGGGGTGCGGGACGTGACCGGAGCAACCAGCTTTCCGCGCAGAGCGTGCAACGTTATTATCAGGCTCGCGCGCAACAAAAGCTCGGCCGCGCGGAGGCGGCGGCGGGGGCGTTCCGCCAATTGGTCACCGCGGGCCTGGAGGCCTTGAATGAGTCCACCGACGCCGCAACGGCGCGCTACGTCGCCGGCCTCGGCTACGCGGGACTTGGCGACAAGGAGAAGGCGCGCGTCGAACTGACCGCCGTGCTTGCCGCCGTGCCTGACCACCTCGGAGCCAAGCTGGCGTTGGGGAACCTGCCATGACTTTGGAGTCCAGCAGCTCGTGAGAACACCGTTCTCGCGCCACGACCAATCCGCATGAAATCCTGCTCTAAACTTCGCCTCTGCCTTTATCCATGCACATGAATTCGTCCGCAGTTGCCACCGCCGTCCGATGGGGCGCCTTGTCCGCCTGCTGGCTCGGCGCGCTGCTCATTTCCGTACCCGCGGGAGCGGCGGAAACCGCCCTTACGCCGAAGTGGGAACCGGTCGCGCCCGGAGTGTGGAAAGCCACGATCGGTTCGCCCGAAGATCTCACGCTGCTGAGCGCCGCCGGCCAGGCACCCCAGCTGGCGGCGCTGGCCGGGATGCCCGCAGCGGCGTTTCCCTTCGCCGCCGCGGAAATCGAAGCGCGTCCGCAGGCGCGGCGCACCGCCCTGCGGTTTCCGTTGGGACTCGACGAAGACATCTACGGCCTCGGCGTGGATTTCAAGTCACTGCGCCGGACGGGCTCGGTGTTTCAGCTGCATGTCGATCACTGGAGCGGCCGCACCGGGCGCACCCACGCGCCGGTGCCGCTCTACATTTCCACGCGCGGCTACGGAGTGTTGATCGACTCGTCGCGGTACGTGAACTTCAGCGTCGGCTTGGGCGTGCGCCTCGCGGCGAAGGACAAACCTCCGGTGGTGGACCGCACCACGGGCGGGCCGGCGTGGAGCTCGTTGCCGCGTTCCGATTCGGTCGAGGTCTCGGTGCCGGCCGGCGGCGTGGTCGTGTACGTCTTCGCCGGACCGACGCCGCTCGACGCCGTGCGCCGGTACAATCTTTTTTGCGGAGGGGGCGCGCTTCCGCCGAAATGGGGGCTCGGCTTTCTGACCCGCACCCCCATCGGCTATTCGGCGCAGGAAGCGCTGGCCGAGGTGGATGAGTTTCGTCAGCGCGGGATACCGCTCGACATGCTGGGACTCGAGCCGGGCTGGCATGACCAGGCCTATCCGTGCTCGTTCGAGTGGGACCAGAACCGCTTTCCGGACCCCGCCGGTTTTCTCGCCGGACTCGAGAAACGCCACGTGCGCGCAAACCTCTGGTTCAACCCCTACATTTCACCCACGGCGCCGCTGTACGCGCAGTTGCGGCCCTACGCGGGTTCGCATCTCGTCTGGAACGGCATCGTGCCCGACTACTCGCTGCCGCAGGCGCGGGAGATTTTTGCGGGTCACCTCCTGAAGAAAATCGTGGGTGTGAACCCGGCGGCGCTGGGCGGTTTCAAGATCGATGAGGTCGATGGCGGCGATCAGTGGTTGTGGCCGGACCACGCCTCGTTCCCCTCGGGTCACGACGGCGAACAACTCCGGCAGACGTATGGCCTGCTCCTGCAGCGCACGTTGATGGAGGTCTTCCGCGGGCTAAACCGTCGCACGTTCGGCCAGGTTCGCGGGACGAATGCGGGCGCCTCCCCGTTTCCGTTCGTCATCTACAACGACAACTACGATTTCAACGAGTACATCACCGCCGTCGCCAACACGTCTTTCGCGGGAGTGCTCTGGTCTCCGGAGGTGCGCGGCGGCACGGGTGAGGATATGCTGCGGCGCGTGCAGGCCGTGTGTTTCTCGCCGCTCGCCTTGTTCAACGGCTGGGCGACGAACACCAAACTCTGGACGCACGCCGACGTCGCCGGACAGATCCGCGACGTCATCATGCTGCGCCAGCGCCTGCTGCCCTACTGGTATACGACGTTTGCCCAGTATCACTATCAGGGAACGCCGGTCATCCGCGCCATGCCGCTGATCGCCGGGTTCAAGGCGCCCGCGGCAAACCCGGAGCCCGGCAAACTCGACGCCACCGCGAACCCGTATGCGATCGGCAAGGTCGTCGAAGCGAAGGATCAGTATCTCGTCGGCGATGTGCTCCTCGTCGCGCCGATCGCCCCGGGTGTCGCTTCACGGAAGGTGACACTGCCGCCCGGCCGGTGGTATGATTTTTATACGGGAAAACCCGCGGGAGAAAACGAGACCATCGACGTGTCGCCGCCGCTCTCGCAAATTCCGCTGTTCGTGAAGGACGGCGGGCTCATCCCGCTCACGAACGAACGCCAATGGGCCCCGGGCCGCGAAGAGGCCGTGCCGTTGGAGGTCCGCCACTACGGGGAAAGTCCGGGTGAGCTTTCGCTCTACGACGACGACGGCGAAACCTTCGACTACGAACGCGGGGAGTGTTCCTGGACGAAGCTGCGGGCCGCGAAAGACGCGACCGGCGCGTGGCAGGGTGAAGTGACGGCTGAAAAGGACGCGCGGCCCTGGCGCTATTCGGCCGTGACGTGGCGTTTCATGACCACCCCGGAGGCGTCGCGTTGACCTCACGCCGGGCGGCTTGGCCACGGTTGAACCGAAAACCCGTTGACGGTGGAGTGCGGGTGAAGGTATTCCATCCATAACCCTTGCCCCATGCGTTCAAGACTCCTCGTCTTGGTTCTTCTGATGGTTCATTTGGCACGCGGTTTTGCCGCGGATACTCCGGCGGCCACGCAGGTCCCCGCCAACCGAATGGCGCCGCCGGCAGCCGGACTGCCTTCCCTTCCTGCCGTCGTCCGGAACGAGACGCCGGAACAACAGGAGGCGCGCCTGAAATGGTTTCGCGAGGCGCGCTTCGGTTTGTTCATCCACTGGGGCGTTTACGCCGTGCCCGCCGGATTCTGGCAGGGAAAGCCCGTCAGCGCCGAGTGGATCATGAATCGCGGCAAGATTCCCGTGGCTGACTACAAGGCGTTCGCGAAGAACTTCACCGCGGCGAAATATGACCCGCAGGCGTGGGCCCAACTCGCCGCCGACGCGGGCATCAAATACGTCGTCATCACCGCGAAGCACCACGAAGGATTCGCGCTTTTTGATTCCGCCTATTCCGACTGGAACGCGGTGAAGGCCTCGGGTGCCAAACGCGATCTGCTGCAACCGCTCGCCGACGCCGTTCGCGCCAAAGGAATCAAATTCGGCACCTACTACTCGCAGTCCCAAGACTGGGTGAATCTCGGCGGCGGCAAGGGCAACACGCAGCCGTGGGACGAGGAGCAGAAGAAGGGCTCGTTCGACGAGTATCTGGCGAAGATCTCGCTGCCGCAGGTCCGCGAGCTGCTGGACAAATACCACCCCGACATCCTCTGGTGGGACACCGAATACCAGATGACGCCCGAGCGTGCGCGTCCGTTCTTCGACCTGGTCACGTCTCATCCGAATTTGATCCACAACAGCCGCTTGGGCGGAGGGGTGCTCGGCGACTTCCGGACCTCGGAGCAGCGCATCCCGGCCAGCGCCATGCTGGGACGGGCCCTCGAAGTCAACATGACGATCAACCGGTCGTGGGGATACCGTTCGGACGACACGGATTGGAAGTCATCGCAGCAGCTCATTCGCAACTTGTCCGACATCACCAGCAAGGACGGCAACTATCTCCTGAATGTCGGACCGACGGCTGAGGGCGAAATCCCGGCGCCGGAAGTGGAGCGCCTGCTCGCGATCGGCCGCTGGCTGAAAGTGAACGGCGAGGCGATCTATGCGACGCGGGGCGGTCCGTTTTCCGAGCCACTTCCTTGGGGCCGCACCACGCAGAAAGCGCGTCCCGGCGGTGGCACCATACTCTATGTTCACGTCTGGGAGTGGCCTGCCGACGGCAAGATTCTTCTGCCGGGGATCAAGCAAGCCGCGCGCTCGGGCCGTTTGTTGGCCGGGGGCCCGGCGGTCGCCTCGAGCGTCACCGCGGACGGGTTGGTCGTGTCGCTGCCGGCCTCAGCGCCCGATCCGGATGTGTCGGTGGCCGCGCTCGAATTTGACCATCCCATCCAAGTCGCGGACGCGGCGCCGTTGCCCGCCGACACGGGCGCCTCGGGCACGCTGGCCGACCCGAGCAAAACGCCGCCGCCGCATTGAACCCGACCAGGTGCCCGCCGTCGTTCCGGAGACCACTAAATATGCAAAAGCAATCCTTGCCCCGCCGCACCTTTATCACCCCGTTTGCTGCGGTCTGCCTCCTGATGCTGAACGCGCAGGCATCGCTGGCCCAGCGACCAGAAGATCGGCCACTGCCGCCGCCGCTGCCGGTTCACGCTGAGTTCAAATTCGATTTTGGGCCGGGCAAAGCGCGCGACGGATACGTGCAAGTCTCCCCCGGGGAGATGTATTCCTCCGAGCGCGGCTACGGTTTCGACTTTGGCTCCAAGCCAATCGGGGTGGAGCGAGGCGGCGGCGATCCGCTGATCGATGGATTCATTACGGCCGACGAACCGCCGTTCTTCTTTTCCATCAAAGTGCCGGAAGGGAATTATAGGATCACGGTCACCCTCGGCGACGCCGAGGGTGAATCGCGCACGACCATTCGCACGGAGGCGGCCCACCTGATGGCGCCGAACATTGTCACGGCGTCCGGGAAATTCGAAACGCGGACTTTCTATGCCAACGTGCGGCGGCCGCAGATTCCGCCGCCGCCGCGCAATGCGCCGGGAGGAACCGAAGTCCATATGTTCCTCGCCGGAGAAGCAGAGGCCCGGTGCTGGGACGAGAAACTCACCATCGAGTTCAACAACACGCGGCCCTGCCTCTGCACGATGGAGATCGTGAAAGACGACGCGGTGCCGACGATCTTCGTCGCGGGCGACTCCACCGTCGGCGATCCGCGGCGCGGTCCCGGGGGAAACTGGCCGACGCAAATCTGTCAGTTCTTCAAACCGGAGGTCGTGGTCTGCAACAGCGCCGAAGGAGGGGAGACCAGCAAGAGCTTCGTCACCGGGCTCCGGCTGGACAAGGTTCTCAGCCAGATGAAAGCGGGGGACTTCTTCCTCGTTCAATTCGGTCACAACGACTCGAAGCCACAGTGGCCCCAGAGCTACACCGAGCCGGGCACGAGCTTCAACGCCTACCTGCGGGTGTTCATTGCCGAAGCCCGACGCCGCGGGGCCACGCTCATCCTGGTCACGCCGATGGAGCGGCGAGCCAATGGCGATTCCGTGGGTCCGTGGGCCCGCGCCATGCGCGAAGTCGCGGAGCAGGAAAAGGTCCCGCTCATCGACCAGTGGGCGATGAGCAAGGAGCTCTGGACGGCGATGGGGCCGAACGTGAATCAGGCGTTTGCCGACCAGACCCACCTGAGTGGCTACGGCGGATATCTGCTCTCCAAGCTCATCGTCGGAGGCATCAGAAAGAACATCCCGGCGCTTTCCCGTTTCGTCGTGGAGGACTTCAAGGAGATGGATCCGGCGCACCCCGAGCCCCCGCCAGAATACCTTCAGCAGTCGCCCGGTCCTGGCGTGCCACGGCGCGGACCGGGAGACGCGGGGACCGCGCCCGCGACGAGTAGCAAGACGCCGTGAGGACGGCTCGCGTTGGCGGACGGAGAATTACTCGCTGACCCCGCATGGTTATTTGTCCGCCGCCTCGATTACCACCACCCAGTCCTGACCCTGCGGTCTTTTCTCCAAGGTGAGGCTTTCGGGATTGGCGAAGCGCACCGCCGGTGTTTTGTTTTTTCCAATGGGGAAACCCTCCCCGTCAGAGCCACCAACTCCGGCTTCGACCAATTGCTTGGCTTGCCTCCGTTCTTTCGCTTGAATTTGCTCAATCCGCCTATCTATGAAGCTTCTCCAATATTCCCTGTGGTTGCTCCTCGGCAGCTCACTCGCCCCGGCCGTCGCGTCGGGCGGGAATCCGCTGGTCACGAACATCTTCACCGCTGATCCCACCGGCCGGGTCTTTGGCGGGCGGCTTTATGTTTACACCTCGCACGACGAGCCGGCCGCCACCTACTGGGACATGGTGGACTGGCGCCTGCTCTCGACCACCGACCTGGCCACGTGGAAGGACCATGGCTCGATATTTCGCGTGAAGGACTTCGCGTGGGCGACGCGGTGGGCCTGGGCACCGGATTGCGTCCAGGCGAACGGCAGGTATTACCTCTTCCTGCCGGTCGATCGCACCAAGATCGGCGTCGCGGTTGGCGACAGTCCGGAAGGGCCGTTCAAGGATGCCATTGGAAAGCCGCTGATCGACAACGCCGCGCTGCCGGATGCCGGACGGGAACCGATTGATCCCGCGGTGCTCTTGGATGACGACGGCCAGGCCTACCTGTATTTCGGCTGCCGCAACCTCAGGATTGTGAAGCTGGACGCCTCGCTGACCAAACTTGCAGGCGCGCTGCAACCCGGCGTGGTGCTCGATGCGCAAGGGCGACCGATCCCCGTTGCGGCGCCCGATACGCAACCCGTCCTGCCCGAGGGCTATGGCGAGGCGCCTTTCATTTTCAAACGAGCCGGGAAGTACTACCTCGTTTACTCGAACGGCTGGGCACCGGAATCCACGCAGGTCTATGCCATGGCCGATCGCCCGATGGGCCCGTTCACCTATGCCGGAAAAGTGATGGAGCACGCCGCTTCGGTCACGCAACACGGCTCCGTTGTCCAGTTCAAGGACAAGTGGTATGTCCTTTATCACACGAGCGAACTCTCGAATGGGAACGCCTTCCGCCGCTCCGTGTGCATCGATGAGTTGAGCTTCGACGCGAACGGCCGGATCAACACCGTCACCCCGACGAAGAACGGCCCGGTGCCCGCGGCCGCCGGCCTTGGTTCCCAGTAGCCGATGGTGCGAGAAGGCAGACGGATTTTCGCGCCCATCCCATGACGACAACCGCACCTGAACGCTGCGCAGGAGTGACAGGAGTGGCGGCGGTGTTTCCATGAGTTTGCGCCGCGGTTGGTTCAGAATTGCTACGAAGCACACCCCGCACCCAGCTTGTCCCGCCGGCAGAAGCCGTGAATCGTTTTTTTGTTTATCTGCTGGTTTTGCTCGCGATCAGTCCTGCGCTCAGCGCCGCCGAACGCGATTCGCGCCCGTGGGGCGAATGGCAAACCTGGGGCGCCCAGGACGACGGCACCTACCGAAATCCGGTGCTCCCCGCGGACCGCATCGGCATCTACTGCTTCAACTCCCGCAGTGACGCCGGATACGTCGACGTTGACCATCTCCGCTACACCTATGCCGGCCCCCAGGATTCAATCCGCAAGTCAGATTAACCCGTCCCACGTATGAAATCAGTCATGTCCATCCCGCGCCATTGCCTCGCACTTTTCTTGTTTGTTGCCGCCTCCGCCTTGGCCGCGGACGGGCCGCGGCAGCTCGTCTTCGACGGCGTGCTCTGCGAACACCGGCTGGCGCTGAAGGACCTCGACCCGGCGATGCCGTCGGACTGGACGGGCTACACGCATCTGGTGATCGAAATGAAAACCTCGACGCCGCAACGCTTCGCCCTCTGGGCCTATACAGCCGACGGCCCGCGGCGCATCGAGCTCCAACCCTTCGGGCAGAACGTGTGGCTGCGCGCGTCGATCTCCTTGCAATACTTCGCCGGCATGGACAAATCGGGCACGGATCTCGCTTCGACGAACAACCGGCGGACCAACTCCTTCTGGATGTCCGTGTGGGGGCCGTTTGGCGGGCTGCAGTCAGTCGAGGCGCTGGGGTTCGCGATGCAGTATCCGATCAACCGGCCGACGATCGAGCTGCGCTCGATCCACCTCGCGAAGCAGGACGAGGGATCGGAATTCCTCGGGGGGCAGCCGGTCGTGGACGAGTTCGGCCAGTGGGCGCACGTCGATTACCCGCGCAAGATCCACAGCCGCGAGCAGCTCGAAAAGGAGCTGGCCGACGAGGAGAAAACCTTCGGCAGCGGGGCTGACTTCGGCTATTGCGAGCTGGGCGGCTTCAGGGATGCGCTGCCGGCCGGCAGCGCGAAGGCGACGGGCTTCTTCCGCGTCGAGCAGATCGATGGCATCTGGTGGTTCGTCGATCCGCACGGGCATCTGTTTCTCTCGACCAGCTCCAACGGCCTTGGCGGCTTCGGGGGTGGGGGGCCGGGCCGGCCGGCGGGCGGGATGACACCAGCGGCGGCCACCGACCGCCTGATCCGCCGCCTCGAGTCCTGGGGCCTGAACACCGGCGGCCCGGGTCGCCCCAATATTGTTTTCCTCCGCTGGCCGCGGGCGCCGGAGACCACCTTCCTCGGCGTGCCCGACGTCTACGCCGAGGCGTTCGCGCGCGGCATCGATGAAGCGGCGGGCACCCAGTGCGCCGCGCACAAGGATGACCCGCTCGTGATCGGCTATTTCATCGGCAACGAACCGCCGTGGGGCGGCCGCGAGGGCGAGGTGGTCGATCTGATTCTTGTCGGGCCCGACACCGCGACGAAGGCCCGGCTCAAGGAGTTCCTCGCGCCGGGTGACACGCCGAAACAGCGCCGGCAGTTCGTGGTGGCCGCGTTTGAGAAATACCTCGATCTGGTCTGCCGCGCGGTCCGCAAATACGATCCGAATCACCTCAACCTCGGCATCCGTTTCGGCGGCAAGCCGGCCGACGAGGTCCTGCGCCTGGCGCGCGTCTTCGATGTCTGCAGCATCAACGTCTATGAATATGAGCCCACCAAGCAGCTCGAGCGGTCGTACCGTCTGTCGGGCCGGCCGATCTTGATCGGCGAGTTTCATATCGGCGTGCCGGCCAACGGCCTCGGCGCGGGCCTCGTGCAGGCGAAGGATCAATCCGAGCGCGGCATCGGCTATCGCTATTTCGTCGAGCAGGCGGTGTCGCTGCCCTACTGCCTCGGCGCGCACTGGTTCACTTGGCGCGACGAGCCCGTGCTCGGCCGCATGGACGGCGAGAATTACAACATCGGCTTCGTCGACGCCACCGACCGGCCGTATCCGGAACTGGTCGAGGCGGCCAAAGCGACGAACAAACATCTGCGGGAGGTCCACTCCGGCCGGACACTTCCCTTCCACCAGAGACCCATGGCCTCCGAGGCCGGCAGTCCCTCCTCGCCATGGGATCCTTGAGCAACCCCGGCCGCGTCGTCCGTGTTGGTGCGCGGTCATTCTATCCGCCAGCCAAATTCATGAAATCCACCCTGTGCCTCGTCCTCACCTGGGCCGCCCTGGTTCTCGGCGCCGGCGTGCTGCCCGGCGCCGCGAAGCTCCCGCCGCATTTCTCCGACCACATGGTTCTCCAGCGGGGGATGAAAGTCCCGATCTGGGGCACGGCGGCTGCCGGCGAGTCCGTGTCGGTTGAATTCGCGGGCCAGAAGCAGACGGCCACGGCGGGTGCGGACGGCAAATGGCGCGTCGACCTCGCACCCATGGCGGCATCCGCGGAAAGCCGGACCATGGTGGTCACCGGCGGTGACGGCGGACCGGCGGCAAGGTTCGACGACGTGCTCGTGGGTGAGGTCTGGCTGTGCTCGGGCCAGTCGAACATGGATTTCACCGTCGCGAAGACGCCCAAGTACTACTTTGCCGGTGTGAACAACGAAGCCCAGGAGGTGGCGGCGGCGAATGACCCGCTGATCCGCATGTTCACCGGCGAGTGGAGCCGGACTTATGAACCGCAAGCCACCGTCGCGGGCACATGGCGCGTCTGCAGCCCCGAGACGGTGCGGGAATTCTCGGCCATCGGCTACTTCTTTGCCCGCGACCTGCAGAAGGAGATCAATGTCCCGATTGGCATCATCACCGGGACGTACGGCGCGAGCACCGCGCAGGCGTGGATCCGGCGCGAGACCATCGCGGCCAGTCCGCAACTCAAGCCCGTGCTCGACGAGTTCGACGCGAAGGTGAAGGCCTACACTCCGCCCACTGAGGAGGAATTGCAGCCGTGGCACGACGCCGTCGACAAAGCCAGGGCGGAAGGCAAGCGCCCGCCGCGCCGGCCGCGGCCTGATCCGGTGCAGGATCAGCACAACCCCACCGTGCTGTTCAATGGCATGATCGCGCCGATCATCCCCTGCGCGATCCGTGGCGTGCTTTGGTACCAGGGCGAGTCAATCACCCCGCCGAAGGAGCTGTTCCCGCTCTGGAACGAGACGCTCATTGCCGACTGGCGGAAGCTCTGGGGTTACGAGTTTCCGTTCTTCTTCGTGCAACTCGCCGCGCTCAAGGCCAACAGCAACACGCCGGCCGTGCGCGAGGAGCAGGCCCGGGCGCTGGCGCTGCCGAACACCGGCATGGCGGTCACCATCGACATCGGCGACCCCGACAACGTCCACCCGAAGAACAAGCAGGACGTCAGCGCCCGGCTCGTGCGCATCGCGCTGGCCAAGGTCTACGGCCGCGACCTCGAATACTCCGGCCCGGTGTACACATCGATGCAGGTCGAAGGCGGCGCGATCCGCCTGAAGTTCTCGCATATCGCCGACGGACTCGTCGCGCACGGCGGCGAGTTGAAGACATTCGTCATCGCCGGCAGTGATCTGAAGTTTGTCCCTGCCACCGCCCGGATTGAGGGCGACACCGTGGTGGTCTCCAGCCCGGAGGTTGCCTCGCCCGTGGCGGTGCGCTATGCGTGGGAAAACTACCCGGAAGGCTGCAATCTCTACAACGCCGCCGGCCTCCCCGCCGCGCCATTCCGCACCGCCCGCCCGTAGGACCACTCCCGCCAAGCCGCGCCCACTCCGATCTTTTCCCCATGACCCCGATCAGATTCGCCACCCTCGCCGGCGTCACCGCCCTCCTGATTACCCGCCCGGTCGGGTCGGCCGAGCCGGCGGTGACCCTCACCATCGACGTCGCTCATCCCGGTCACGCCGTCAGCTCGGTGCTGCACGGCGTGTTCTTCGAGGCCATCAACTACGGCGCGGACGGTGGTCTGTACGCAGAGCTCGTGCAGAACCGCTCGTTCGAGCACGCCGAGCACCTGTACGCCTGGGGCACGGTCAATCGCGGCGGCGACGGCGACGTGACGATCGAGACGGCCGGGCCGCTCAACGCGAAGAACCCGCACTACGCACGCCTCACGGTGCGCGATCCGGGCAGGGGCTTTGGCCTCGGCAATTATGGCTTTGGCGGCATCGCCGTGAAATCGGGTGAGAACTACCTGTTTTCAGTTCGGGCCCGCACCGACGCCGCATACCAAGGTGCGCTCATCGCGGTGCTGGAGGACGAATCGGGCCGCCCGCTCGGCGAGTGCCGGCTGGCGGGCCTCGGATCCGCGTGGGCGCAGCTCGACGGCACGATCAAGTGCGGCGCCACCGCCACGTCCGCCCGCCTCGTCGTGCTGGCGACCGCCGCCGGCCGCGTCGACCTGGACGTCGTCTCGCTCTTTCCCGAACACACGTTCAAGAACCGCCGCAACGGTGTGCGCGCCGACCTGGCGCAGATGCTCGCCGACCTGCACCCGGCGTTCCTGCGCTTTCCCGGCGGCTGCATTGTCGAGGGCCGGGACCTGCCGAACCGCTACCAGTGGAAGGACACCATCGGCGACATTGCCGGGCGTTCGGAAAACTGGAACCGCTGGCAGGACGCCGTGCGCGGCACCGCGCCGCAGTATTACCAGACCTATGGCCTGGGATTCTTCGAGTTCTTCCAGCTCTGCGAAGACCTCGGTGCCGAGCCGCTGCCGATCCTCAACTGCGGCATGGCCTGCCAGTACCAGAGCAAACAGCTTGTGCCGCTCGACCAGCTCGATCCCTACGTGCAGGACGCGCTCGACCTGATCGAGTTCGCCAACGGCCCGGCTGCGAGCGGGTGGGGCGCGCAGCGCGCGGCGATGGGCCATCCGGAGCCGTTCCACCTGAAATATCTTGGCGTCGGCAATGAGCAGTGGGGCGAGGACTATTTCGCGCGCTACAAAATCTTCCGGGCCGCAATCAAGGCGAAGCATCCGGATATGCAGCTCGTCACACCGGCCGGGCCGGGCGTGGACGACGGCTTCTGGAAGCT
Source organism: uncultured Opitutia bacterium (assembly GCA_903940425.1). Classification (GTDB taxonomy): domain Bacteria; phylum Verrucomicrobiota; class Verrucomicrobiia; order Opitutales; family Opitutaceae; genus Fen-1467. The sequence goes on from CAJAKX010000136.1 coordinate 14,333, forward strand.
CGCGTGGGACAAGTTCCGGAGCGGCACGCCCGCCGACATCGTCGACGAGCATTACTACCGCCCGCCGCAGTGGTTTCTCGAAAACGCCACGCGTTACGACGCGCAGGACCGCGCCGGCCCGAAGGTGTTCGCGGGAGAATTCGCCGCGCACGACCGCGACCGCCGCAACACTTTGCGCGCCGCGCTGGCCGAGGCGGCGTTCATGACCGGCCTGGTGCGCAACAGCGACCTCGTGGCCATGTCGTCCTACGCGCCGCTCTTCGCCAAGGCCGGCGCGTGGCAGTGGGCGCCGGACCTCATCTGGTTCGACAACACGCGCGTCTACGGCACGCCGTCATATTATGTGCAGTCGCTCTTCAGCAACAACCGGCCCGATCGCGTGGTGCCGGTGACGGTGGCGGGTCCAGCCGTCACGCTGCCGCCCCTGCCGGCGCGCGAGGTCGCCACCTACGGCGCGCCACCGCTGACGCCCTACAAGCCTGTTTCAATCCCTGCGCTGTTCGCCGCCGGCGGCCTTCGAGGAAGCGCGGGCGAGATTGTCGTCATCGTCGTCAATCCCTATGCCGAGGCGCGGGCGGCGATCGATCTGCACGGCACGAAGAGCATCGCCCCCGGCGCCAGAGCTGTCGTGCTGACTTCGGCCAGCCCGGACGATGAAAACTCTTTTGAGGCGCCGACCAAGGTCGCCCCGCGCGAGGAGACGGTGTCCATTTCCGGCCCGTCTTTCGAGCACACCTTTCCGGCGAATTCGCTCACCATCCTGCGGCTCACGGCGGCGGAGTAAGAGCCCTTGGTGGAGCCCGCACCACCTGACGTACACGATAATCCGAAGTTCTTCTTTGCGTAGGAAGCCCGCTTGCGGGCGATAATCGGTCGCAAGCGACCTGCCTACATGGAAAGAAATGGCAGCCAAGGTGAAGCCCGCACTCCCTGAAACTGAAGACTGGATGTGAAAATGGCCGGGCCTGAGGATTTTTCCCGGTTGAGATGGGCCATGGCGGCTGCAGAATGGCGGACCATGCAATCCTGGTATGCGAAGATGTCGTGGACCACGGCGCTGTTTCTCGCCGCCGGTGGCCTGCTCCGGGCGGCGGATGGCGCGGGGCCGGCGCCCGCCTTCTGGCAGTGGGCGCCGACGCCGCCCATGGGGTGGAACAGCTGGGACCGCTACGCCACCACCGTGACCGAGGCCCAGACCAAGGCGCAGGCCGACTTCATGGCCAAACAGCTCGCGCGTCATGGCTGGCAGTACATCACGGTCGACATCCAGTGGTACGAGCCGAACGCGACGGGCTACAATTACCGCAAAGGCGCGAAACTCGTCATGGACGTGTGGGGGCGGCTGCTGCCGGCGCCCAACCGCTTCCCCTCCGCGGGGGACGGCACGGGCTTCAAGGCGCTGGCCGACTACGTGCACGGCAAGGGGCTCAAGTTCGGCGTGCACCTCATGCGCGGCATTCCGCGCCAGGCGGTCAGCCAGAACACGCCGGTCAAGGGTGTGCCGAGGCATGCCGCCGACATCGCGAACAAGCAGAGCGTCTGCCCCTGGAACACCGACATGTACGGCGTCGACATGACGAAGCCCGGCGCGCAGGCCTACTACGACTCCGTCTTCGAACTCCTTGCGGCGTGGGGCGTCGATTTTGTCAAGGTGGACGACATGAGCCGGCCGTATTTCGACAACCAGGCGGAGATCGAGGCGGTGCGAAAGGCCATCGACCGCACCGGCCGCCCGATGGTGCTGAGTCTCTCGCCGGGCGAGACCGCGCTGGCCGCGGCGGAGCACGTCAGGCGGCACGCCAACCTGTGGCGCATCAGCGACGACTTCTGGGACAACTGGCCCGCGCTGAATCAGCAATTCGAGCGTTTGCGCAAGTGGGCCGAGTTTGGCGGTCCCGGACACTGGCCCGACGCGGACATGCTGCCGTTCGGCGTGCTCGACCTGGGGCGGCGCTCCACGCATTTCACCCGCGACGAGCAGCGCACCGTCATGACCCTGTGGTCCATCGCGCGCTCGCCGCTGATCATGGGCGGCGACCTGACGAAGCTGCCCAACTTCACCCTGGAGCTGCTGACCAACGACGAGGTCATCGCCGTCGACCAGCACAGCACGGGCGGCCGCCAGCTCTTCAACCGTGACAATCTCATCGGCTGGATGGCCGACGCGCCCGGCTCGGCCGATCGGTACGTCGCCCTCTTCAACACCCGCGACAAGCCCGGAGCGCCGGCGGGTTCGCCTGGCGTGCCGGTGCCCGTGAAACTTTCCGAGCTGGGTTTCGATGGCGCGTGCCGCATTCGCGATCTCTGGCAGACCAAGGACCTCGGTGAATTCACCGGCGAATTTGCGCCGGAGATCCCCTGGCACGGCGCCGGGCTTTACCGCGTGTCGCCGGCTCAGAAGTGAATTTGAACAACCAAGGCGCCAAGACACGAAGTCGAAGCGTTCTCTGCGCAATTTTGCTCTGCGCTTTGGTGTCTCCATAGAGAGATTGCTCCCGCCGGAGACGAACTGTCAGAACTCCGCCGGCATGGCGGGCGCATGAAAAAGCGGTGTGCATCCGTGCCATCCGTGGTAAAAGCAACCCTCTTCCCATGACTACTCCAGATCTGACCAAGGGCGATTTCACCCTGCCGGGCGAGGCCGGTTACGAGGCGCTGACGCTCCGTCTCGCCAGGCAATGGGGCGCGGACACGATCCGCGACAGCGATGGCACGCAGCTGTCGCCGGAGATCACCCGGGCCGGCTACCACATTTACTCGACCCTCTGCCTCGTCCGCTCGGTCAACGCGTGGGCCAAACGAAACCCCGACAAGCTCCAGCAGAACTTCCTGATGAGCTTCCCGGTCGTGGCGGAGCAGGGCACGGTCACGATCGAACTGCTCAAGGGCTATTTCCGCGAGCAGTTCGTGGTGAACTTCGAGGACGACCCGAAGCAGTGGTGGCAGGTCTTCGACCGCACGACCGGCAGGGAGGTCCCGAAGCGGCAGTGGTCCGGCAACGCGCGGCGCGGCACCGTCACCATCCGGGGCGCCGTGCCCGGCCACAAGTACACCGTCAATTTCCTCACCTTCCGCATCTGGGAGGAGATCTCGATGTACAACCACATCACCAACCACTGGGGCGACCGCGAGCACCTCGCGGCCGTGGATCCGATGCATCCCGGGACCCGGCGGGTGCTGCTGGCCTTCCTCGAACAGTGGCTGAAGGACCATTCCGACACCACGGTCGTGCGCTTCACGTCGATGTTCTACAACTTCACGTGGTTCTGGGGCGACGATCCGAACCTCCGCTACATTTATTCGGATTGGGGCGACTACGCGATGACCGTCAGCCCGCGCGCGCTGCGGCGCTTCGCGAAGAAATACGGCTACCGGCTCACCTCCGAGGATTTCGTCAATGGCGGGCTCTACAATTCCACGCACAACGCGCCATCGCGGCGCTACCGCGACTACATGGACTTCATCCACGATTTCGTGATCGGGTTCGGCCGGCAGTGCGTCGACCTGGTCCACCGGCACGGCAAGCAGGCCTATGTCTTCTACGACGACCACTGGATCGGCGTGGAGCCCAACAGTCCGCGTTTTGCCGAGTTCGGCTTCGACGGCCTGATCAAGTGCGTCTTCAACGCCTTTGAGGTCCGCCTTTGCGCCCACGCCGCGGGCGTGAAGACCCACGAGCTGCGCCTGCATCCGTATCTTTTCCCCACCGGCCTCAAGGGCGAGCCGACCTTCAAGCCGGGCGGCAACCCGACGCTCGACGCCAAAAACTTCTGGATCGACGCCCGCCGCGGCCTCATCCGCGCGCCCATCGACCGCATCGGCCTCGGCGGCTACCTCTCGCTCGTCGAGCCGTGGCCCGATTTCGTCGGCTACATCAGGCGGCTCGCCCGGGAGTTCCGCCTGCTGAAATCCTTCCATCGGGGCGACCGGCCTCATGTCGCGCCGTTCAAGGTCGCCGTGCTCACCGCGTGGGGCCGCCTGCGCTCGTGGATCTGCAGCGGCCACTTCACGCATGGACTCGAGCTGAACGAGCTCATCGAGTCGCTCGCCGGCCTGCCGATCGCCGTCGAGTTCCTCAGCTTCGACGACCTCCAGGAAAAGGGCGTGCCGGGGGACGTGCGGGTGATCATCAACTGCGGCCGTGAAGGCAGCGCGTGGAGCGGCGGCCATTACTGGGCCGACCCGGAGATCAACCGGATCCTCACCCGGTGGGTGCGGAAGGGCGGCGGCTTCATCGGCGTGGCCGAGCCATCCGCCGTGCCCGGGCCCGGCCAGCTCTTCAAGCTCTCGCACGTGCTCGGCCTCGACCGCGACCGCGGCGAACGCATCGCCAACGGCAAATACCAGTACGCCGCGCCGGCGCCGCACTTCATCACCGCCGATCTCGCCGGCGCGCCGGACTTCGGAAAGGATGTTGACGGCATCTACGCTCTGGGCGCAGGCACCCGGGTGCTCGCCGGGCGCGACGGCTCGCCACGCATCGCGACCCACGCCTTCGACCGGGGCCGCAGCGTCTACCTCTCGGGTTTCAAGTTCACCTACGAGAACACCCGACTGCTGCATCGGGCGCTCTTCTGGGCCGCCGCGCAGGAGAGGACATTCCCGGTCTGGAACTGCTCCAACCTCCGCACCGAATGCGCGTACTTTCCCCGGAAGGGGAAGCTCGTTGTCATCAACAACGCCGGCACGCCGCAGAAAACGGTCGTCACCCTCGGCAACGGCCGCTCACGGAAGAGAGTCCGCCTCGCCGCCCACGGCATTCAAATCCTGGACGTCTGAGCAAGCACCGGCCCGCGGCGTCAGCCGTCCGGGGGCGGAGGAGGTCCTGCGATCGGAAGTGGCGGGGGAGCTCCGTCGGGCCCCGGGTTCTGCATCATCTGCTGCCGCAGTTGCGCCGCGGCCTGCTGCTGTTGCTGGATTTCCCGCAGCGCCTGGATCTGCGCCGTGGAGAGCACGCTTTGCGCACGGGTGACGGTCTCATCGGTGACCAGGCTTCCCCCGAAGCCTCCGCCGCCGTCCGGGGGCGGGGTGCCAACGGCGATGACCATGCTGTTTCCGGAACCCGTGCGGTTGACATAGGTAACGGCCGCACCGCCGGTGCCGGGCGCGCCGCCGCCATTCACCGTGGAGGTGTCCGCCAGGATCTGCATCAGCTGGCCGGCCTGGGCGGTGGTGAGCGGGGTGTCGGTGTAGCTCAAGGATTGCTGGAGCTGGTTGACGACCGTGCGCTGGGGCTCCGTCTGGACGTAATTCTGATATTGGGCGTAGCTGGCGGGATCGAGCGCGGCCTTGATTTTGTCTTCAATCTCGGCCTGGGCGTTCTGGACGAGCTGGCGGAATTCCTGAGGGTTTTGCATCGGGTTGATGCCCTGCTGGCTGACGGCCGTCATCACGTCCATGGGAACCGACAGCTTGTCGGCCAGCAGACTCTGGAATTGCGCGAGCTTCTCGGGTGAGAGGGCGAGCTTCTTGAACAGGGCGGCATAGCGGGCATTGAGCATGGCCTTTTCCCGCATGGCCATGAGGCGCACCGCCTCGGGACGATTCATGAGTGACGCAAAGCCGGTCATCATGTTGCCGGAGGCGGCTCCCGGAGGCTGCCCGCGGGCGGACGAAACGGTGCCGGCGGTGGATCCACCGGGGCGGGCGGCGGCGAGCTGGTTCTCGAGGTTCTGGGCGCGTTTTTGGGCGGCCCAGACGCGCTTTTGCCAGTCGGCGCGCTCGCCGCTGCTGAGCGAGGCGGCACGCCATGCATTGATCTCCTGGAGTTGCTTCCAGGCGAGCACCGATAGACCGAAAATAATCAGCGCCAACAGGAGCAGGAGGTAATTCTTGAAGGTTTGCATGATTGATTAGCGGGCAGCGGCGGAAGCGACAACTGCGGACGCGCGCTACCAGGCGTTAGAGAATCTGTTTTTTGTCTGCCAAGCGTCGACAATTGTTCCGCTAGCGGGATGCTGGAGCGCTCCGGGAAATGTAATCATTGGTGCGCCACTGGCTTTGGATCGTGAATCTGGCATTCTTCAGCAGGCGGATCAACTCTGGGCCGGCGATCGCTGATTCTGCCGCAGGCGGGCGACTTGGAGCCGGAGGACTGCATCCGGCTGGTTTTGATCTGTAAACCCGGCGACTGCCGTTGGTATGCTGCCACTCATGAAAGCATCAGTCCGCCTCATCCTCCCCACGTCGGTTCTCGCCCTTGTGATTTTCGGTCCCGCGCAGGCGGTCGCGAACGCCGATTCGGCGTCCGCGCGGCGAACCACCGTTTCGATCGTCGGCGACGAATTCCAGATCAACGGTCAGCCGACCTATGCCGGCCAGTTTTGGCACGGTCACAAAATCGAGGGACTGCTGCTGAATTCGCGCATGGTGCAGGGGATCTTCGACGACCTCAACCCGGCGACGGTGTCGCGCTGGGCCTACCCCGACACCGGCAAGTGGGACGCGGAGCGCAACACCCGCGAGTTCCTCGCCGCGATGCCGGAGTGGCGGCGCCACGGGCTGCTGGCATTCACGATCAACCTGCAGGGCGGCGCACCGATCGGCTACGCGAAAGAACAGCCGTGGCTCAACTCGGCGATCGCGCCCGACGGTTCGCTGCGGCCCGCCTACCTGAACCGCCTCGCACGCATCCTCGACCAGGCGGATGAGCTTGGGATGGTGGCCATTGTCGGCTATTTCTATTTCGGGCAGGACGAACGGATCCGGGACGAGGCAGCGGTGCTTCGCGCCACCGACGACGCCACGCGCTGGCTGCTCGACGGCGGCTACCGCAACGTACTCGTCGAAATCAACAACGAGTGCAACATAGCCTACGATCACGCGATCCTGCAGCCCGAGCGCGTCGCGGAGCTGGTCTCGCGCGTGCAGGCCATGACGCGCAACGGCCGCCGCCTGCTCGTCAGCACCTCCTATGGCGGCGGCACGGTGCCGCAGGAGAACGTCGTGCGCACCGCCGATTTTCTGCTCATGCACGGCAACGGCGTAACGGATCCCGCGCGCATTGCCGGCATGGTGCGCGCGGCGCGGGCGGTGCCGGGCTACTCGTCCAAGCCGATCCTCTTCAACGAGGATGATCACTACGACTTCGACAAGCCGCTCAACAACTTCACGGCCGCCGTCGGCGAGTATGCTTCATGGGGATTCTTCGATTACCGCCGCCCTGGCGAGAGCTTCGCCGAGGGCTACCAGAACGTTCCGGCTGACTGGGGCATCTCCAGCGAACGCAAGCGCGCTTTTTTCCGGTTGGTGCGTGAGGTTTCGGGCGACGCGCGCCCGGCCGAATGAGAGCCAATGCTGACAAAAGGCATTCGGTGAGGTATGTTTGATCAAGTTCAGGCACCACCCGACATTCCTCCATCATTACCCAGGCCATCGCCATGAAAGCGTCCCAATCCCCAACGCCGAGATCGACGGGCGCGAATGCCAACGTCCTCATCCGCCTCGTGGTGGGCGGCGTGTTCCTCAACGAAGGGATCCTCAAATTTCTCGATCCGGCGGCCAACGCAGCTGGCCGCTTTGCGGCCATCGGCATCCCTCATCCGGATTTTTTCGGCCCGTTCGTCGCCGTGGTCGAAGTCCTGGGCGGACTGCTCGTCATCCTCGGCCTGCTGACCCGCCTGTCCGCGCTGGCGCTATTCATCAACATCTCCGTGGCAATCTTCACCACGAAGATCCCGGTTCTGCTGGGACACGGCTACTTGGGGTTCTCACTGATGAAACTGAAGAGTTACGGCCTCCTCAGCATGGTGCACGAGGCGCGCACGGATTTCTCGATGTGGTTTGGACTGCTGTTCCTGCTGGTGGCCGGGCCGGGCTGTTGGTCGCTTGACGCGCGACGCAAGGCAGGCTCCGCCTGATCGGCGGGGGCAGGAGCAGCAGATTGGGGCAGTTTGAATGCCGGTTCACCGGTCCAGTACGGCGGGGCTGCTGGACGGCGGCTAAGAGGCAGGTGGCGACAGTTTCTCGCACAAGCCCATGGCACCGCCTTCAGCGGCGCCGGTAATCCTCGCGCGCCGGCGAAAACATCTCGATGGCGACCGAGTCCTCCAAAACTTTCACGCCGTGTTCCACGCCGCCGGGAATCGTCCAGCTGTCGCCGGGGCTCATCTCGTGGTCACCCCCCGTGATCGTCAGGATCATGCGCCCCGACACGAGATAGCCGGTCTGCTCCTGCGAATGCGAGTGGACGGGAATCACCGCGTCTTTCGCCAGCATGAATTCGACGAGCTGGGTGTGCGCGCCGTCGAGCATGGTCTTGCGCCGGATGCCCTCGATGGCGCGGACGTAGCCCGTGGGGGCGGCGTGGCACACGCTGGCCTGGGCGGGGGAGGAACTCATGGCTGAATGTTTGTCAGTCCAGGCGCGCCACCGGCAAGGCTGAATCAGCAGCCGGCAGCGGGTTCACCACGAAGAGCCGAAGGGACCCGAAGCTCTGACCGGCCGTCGCACGCGTCCGCCGGGTCAGCTCAGTATGAATCCGTCCGTCGCCGCGTACGCCTGCTGGAGCTTGATCATCTGTTTATGGAAGTCCGGGTAGTTCTTCCAAAGATCCTTGTCGCAGTCGGCCAGCTTCCGGCATTGCACGCAGGAGTCGAAGCCGCGCGCGGCGCTGCATTTGAGGACGGTGCAGCGGGAGTGGGGAATATTCTCGGGCTTGCCCGGTGCCTTGCAGCCGTAACAGAAGACCTGGTCGGGGTTGAACTCGATCCCGAACTTCTCCTTCCACTTCCACTCCTCATAAACCTTCTGCTTCGCGGCGGCATCGTTCGTCCGGGTGACCTTGAAGAGCGGGCAGCGGTCGTCGCAGATCAGTCCGCAGTAGGCCAGGGTTTTGAGTTCGGGCAGCTTCTGCGGAGCGGCGGGGCCTCCAGGCGTTGCCTGGTCGGCGGCCAGCCGGACGGCCATGCCGCCACAGGCGCAGGCGGCACCAAACCGGCTCAATAATTTCAGGAATTCACGGCGGGGCAGGGGTGGGTGCATGACACCCATAACACCGCCCGCGCCTCCATCCCTTCGAGCTGGAGCAGAATCGGTCTGTGGGCAGCAGGGGCCCGGCGAAACGAACCGGATTCACGGTGCGTGGGAACGAACGAGTTGGCTGATGCCTTTCAGGCCGGCCTGCGCGCGAAAACGGAATCGCCTGGCGCACCCCGACACTCCACAGTTGCGCGATGGCCACCCGGACTCCGCCCCTGTTGAAAGTCGCCATGATCGGCTGCGGCAAGCCCCGCGGCACCGAGGGTGCCACCGGCTTCGGCATGGCCCACCGCCACATGGCCGGCTACACCCGGTCCGGCCGCTGCACCCTGGCCGCCGTGGCCGACCTCAGCCGCGAAAACGCCGAGGCGTTCGTGGCGCAGCACCATCCCGCCGCGGCGATCTTCTCCGACTATCGCAAGATGATGCGGGCGGTCCGGCCCGACGTGGTGAGCGTGTGCCTCTGGCCCCACCTGCACGCCCGGGTGGTGGGCGGCGTGGCGCCGTTCCAGCCGCGGGTGATCCTGTGCGAGAAGCCCATGGACATCCACTGGGACGCCTGTCTGCGGATGCACCGGACGTGCCGGAAGCACGGCGTCCTCCTTGCGATCAACCACCAGCGCCGGTTCAACCTGCCGCTGGCGAAGGCCAAGGCGTTGCTCGACGGCGGCGCCATCGGCGGCCTGCGACGCCTGGACGGCGCATGGCACAACCTCTCCGACGCGGGCACGCACGTGCTCGATATGATGTTTTTCTTCAACGGCGACACGCCCGCCGAATGGGTGCTGGGGCAGATCGACATGCGCGGCGCTACCAAGGTGTTCGGCGCGATCAACGCCGGCCACGGCATCTCCGAATTTCGCTTTCAGAACGGCGTGCGCGCCGTCTACCACTTCGGCCACCAGCATGCCGAGCTCGGCTGCCTGCTGCGGCTCACCGGCGAGGGCGGCATGATCGAGATTCTCTTCGACGCGCCCTGGCTGCGCCTCCGGCGCCACGGCCAGGCGGAATGGGAGGTCGTCGACACCGGCGAATCCATCCACGACGACCAGGCCATCTACCGCGGCATCGCCGACATGCTGGCGTGCCTGGACGCCGGCACGGTGCCGCAGCTTGCGAGCGAGCGGGCCCTGCGCGCAACCGAGATCATCTTCGCCACCCACGAATCGGCGCGCCGCCGCGGCCGGGTGGACCTGCCCCTGCGCGCCGGCAAATGCGCCATGCTGGCGATGCTCGCCTCGGGCGAACTCAAGGCGGAATTCCCCGACTGAACTCCCATCATGTTTGCCTCCTTTAATCCGGGCCACGTCGGCATCACGGTCTCCCTGCGCGAGGGGCTGGCGCTGGCCGGGCGCCATGGTTTCGGCGGCTACGACGCCCAGCTCGCCACCCTGCGTGACGAGGTGGCCGCCCAGGGGGCGGCCGCGGTGCGCGATCAGTTCCTCGATCACGGGCTGCGCATCGGCGCCTGGAACCTCCCGTTCATGCCGTACCGCGTGACCGAGGCGGAGTGGCGCGACTGGCTCGGCAAGCTGCCTCCGCTGCTGGCTGGCGCCCGCGCGCTCGGCGCGCTGCGCGCCGGCATGTGGATCCTGCCCGGCAGCGACGAGCGGGGTTTCGACGACAACTTCGCCTTTCACATCGCCCGCTTTCAACCCGTCGCCCGGCTCCTCGCCGACCACGGCGTCCGCCTCGGCCTCGAGTTCATCGGACCGGAGACGGCGCTGCGGAAGTTCAGACACCCGTTCATCCGCTCCGTCGCGGCCATGCTGCAGCTCGCGCGCGCGATCGGTCCCAACTGCGGCCTGCTGCTCGACGCCTGGCACTGGCATTGTGCCGGCGGCACGCGCGAGGATCTGCGGGGGCTGACGCGCGACCTGCTCGTGCACGTGCATGTCGACGACGCGCCGGCGGGCGTCCTCCGCGCCGAGCTCATCGACAACCGCCGGAAACTCCCCTGCACGACGGGGGTGATCGACATCGACGGCTTCATGCAGGCGCTGGCCGACGCCGGCTACGACGGCCCGGTGACCGCGGAGCCCTTTGATCCCGAAGTCAGCGCGCTGCCGGCGGAGGAATCGGCCGCCCGCACCGCCCAGACCACGCGCGCCGCCGTGGCCCGCGCCGTCCGTTCCGCGGAGCGCGCCCGGTAGGGTTCGGCCGGAGCACCAGGTGGCGGCACACTTCTTTCGCCGGCCAGGTGTCAGGGGGCGTTTCCCGCCAGGCCCGGCGGCAGGTCCTCGCGATTCACCAGCCAGGGATGGTTGAAAAGTTCCGGCGCGCCATGGTTGCTGGCCGGACTCCATTTGGCATTCCAGCTCATGAAGAACGTCGTGCGCGGGAAATTGGCCATGACGCCTGCCAGGAAACGCCGGTAGTCGTAATCGCCGGGCGGATTGCTCGGGCCGTGCGGGCCGTATTCGCCAAAACCGAACGGCTTCGCCAGCCGCGCCAGCGCGGCGTAGCCTTTGACGTTCTCGGTATCGACCAGGTCGGTATAGGCGTCGATCGCGACCACATCCACGCAGTCGTCGCCGGGATAATAATCGGCGGTGTGATCGCCGTGGTTGGGGCTGTAAACCCACAGGAGATTGTCGAGGCCCTTCGTCGTGGTGAAGTAGGCGAACATGTGCCGCCAGACGCGGACGAACGCCGCCGGCTCCTTCGCGCCCCACCAAAACCACCCGCCGTTCATTTCATGGAACGGCCGCCACAGCACGACCACGCCCGCCGCCTTGAGCTCCTGCAGGCCCGCCACCAATTCATCGAGCTCCCGCATCCATCGCTCATGCGTCGCGGTGCCGGGCGCCAGCAGTTCGGCGAGATCGACGCCCTGGTCGCGCAGCCCACCCCCGCTGGGATTGGCTGGATTGCCCAGATGGGCGCTGACCGTCACGAGTCCGCCCTCACGCCAGTACGCGATCGCAACGCGGTTCGGCGTCCCGGTAGTGAGTGAGCTCTGGTTGGCGGCCGGGTTAAACTCCGCGTAGTCCACGCCGATCAGTGCCAACCAGTGCCCCGTCTGACGGTGGATTTCCTTCGGCAACGCCAGGTCCGCCCGGCTGCCGAAATCAGTGAACTGGCCGGACAACATGCGCTTGTCCGTCCGCGGTTCCAGACTCGCGAGATAGTCGAAAACGGCCCGGGTCCGGGCGCTGGCCTGCGGATTGGCCGGCGCGCCGGCCGCGCCGATCAGCGGCGCGGACATGAGCGCAAGGACGGGCAGCAGCCAGCGGAGTGCCTTCATGGTCATTGTGGGCGTGATAATCCAGACCTGCTGGCGTAAGGTCGCAAACTTTTCCCTCGACTGGTTTGCCTTGTCCCCCGGGGCGGTCATTCAGCCGGAATGCCTCCGGGTGTCCGGCGCGCCGGGGAAAAGAATCATCCCGGCTTCCCGGGAATTCCTCTCAATCGCGCTGCGCCAGCACCTGCTTGATCGTTCCGATGAGTTGATCGATCTCGTACGGTTTCGCCACCATCGCCTGGAAACCGAAGCTGCGGAAATCGGCCAGCACCGCGTCGCTGCTGTAGCCGCTCGACACGATGGCAGGCACGCGGGAATCCATGCGGCGGATGACCTCCATCGTTTCCCGCCCCCCCATTCCGCCCGGAATGGTGAGGTCGAGGATGACCAGATCGAAGGGCCGGCCGTCGCGCCGGGCGGCGCTGAACTCGCGCACGGCCGCGGCGCCCTCGGCGACCACCGTGACCTCCAGCCCCATGCGCTGCAGCAAAGTTGCGCCCAGCCACCGGATGCTTTCCTCGTCATCCATCAGCAGCACCCGGGCGGTCCGCACCGGGGCCGCAGCCGCGACGGGTGCCGGGGCCGGCGGGGGCGGCTCCGGCGGTGCGGTGTCGGCGGCCGGCAGCCACAAGGTGAACGTTGTGCCTTGCCCGGGCGTGGAATCGACTTCGATGTGCCCATGGTGTTTCTTGACGATCGAATAGACGGTGGCGAGTCCGAGTCCGCCGCCGGTTTTCTTGGTCGAGAAATACGGATCGAAAATCCGCGGCAGGATGTCGGGGCGGATGCCCTCGCCGGAATCGGCGATCACCAGCCTGACGTAGCGGCCCGCCGCAAGCCCGGCCTTCACGCCCGGGGCGATTTCGTCGTTGCTCAGCGACACCCGGATCACCCCGCCATGGGGCATCGCCTGCACGGAATTGAGCACGATATTCTGGACCACCTGGGTGATCTGATCCTTGTCCACGTTGGCGTTCCACAAACCGGGGACCACGTTGTAGTCGCAGCGCGCGCTGGTCCCATGGAGGACCAACTCGGCTGCCGCCCGGACGATGTCGGGCAGTGGCACCGTGGTGCGCAGCGGATCACCGCCTTTGGCGAAGGTCAGCAGCTGTTGGGTGAGGGCGGCGGCCCGGATGGCGCCCCGCTCGATCTCGCGCAGGTAGTCACCGGCGGCGGCCTTCACCTTGTCGTTGAGCATCGCCAGCCCGAGATTTCCCATGATGATCGTCAGCAGATTATTGAAATCGTGGGCGATGCCGCCGGCGAGCACCCCGAGCGATTCGAGCCGCGCGGCGCGCTGTACTTCGGCCTCGAGGCGCGCCTGATGCTCCAGCTGCCGGCGGATCTGCCCGGTCTGCTGGCGCACCCGGCGTCGCAGTGCCGTGATCCAGGCCAGGCTGAGCACGATGCAGCCGCCGAGGATGGCAAGCGCGATGAGCGCCCGCTCCGCCGTCAAAAAACGGGCCTTCCGGATGACCACCACGTCCAGCGGGGACCGCAGCTGCAATTGGAAGCTCCGCAATTGCCGGGAATCGTCGAAGATGCTCTTGTAAACGCCCGTGAGTTCCAAGCCCGCGCTCAGCGCGAGCCCGGTCAGGGCCGGAGTGCCGGGCGACGGATCGAGCACGGCTTCGAACAGCGTGTTACCGGATTGCAGCGTCAGGCGCGTGCGCTCCGGCCGGTATAACGCATCGATCAACGTTCCGCGCATCCGCACCAGCCGCGCATCATATGTCGTCGACAGGCGCGAAGGATCGTCGAGCAGCAGGGGCGCGGGCGGAGTCCCGGTGCCGCGTTTGCGGTACACGGCTTCGCGCAGCAGGGTGCGGGCGCCTTCGCGCCCGAGGATGCCCACCGCCTCGATCGAGTCTCCGGGGGCCAGCGGCGCCGTTTCGTGGCTGAGCACGAGCAGGCCCGAGTCGCCCTCCTGCACGTACACGAAGCGGCCGGGTACGGCGTGCGACACGATCCCGGAGATCCGGACCCGAAGCATATCCTGCGTCGTGCTGAGCTGCTCCAGGGCTTTGATGGGCCGAAGCGGCAGGCCGTAGATGTCAGCCGGAGCGCCTTCTTCGATCGAGATACCGTGCAGGAACGGCACCCGGAGGGTAAGCCCGGTGATGTGTCCAGTTTCATCCACGGCCGTTTCGCACACGCCGTGGACGTTGATCAAGGAGCCGGGCGTGGTCTCGAAGGTGACCGGCGACTGCAGATCCGCGACAAACTCCCCGTCCGGTGAAGTCACGTTGATCAAACGTCGCTGACCCTGCGACACGGTGTTCTGGTAGAAACCGCGCATTTCGACCCACTGGCCATCTTCCTTGCCGGTGATCGCCTGCTCGTAGGTGATGCGCTTGGCCGGCGGCGTGCTCATCGCCCCGAGATCCTTGTAATGCTTCAGATCCACCGCCGGTGCATTGCCGCCGTTGTAGGTCACGCCTTCCACCGCGAGATACTGGTTCAACCGAGGCGCATCCATCATGCCCCGCGGGTAGCGCACGCGGATGCCTCCGCTGAAGTCCTGCAGGAAGAAAAAGTCAGAATCGGGCACCGTCCAGGTGACCATACCGGAAAAGGCCACCGGATAGCCGTGTGCGGCATCCTCCGTTGTCAACTGGCGGATCTGCTCGATTGTCTCGATGAGAGCTGCCCCTTTCGGCGGGGATTGGTTCGATGCAGCGGGCAAGGTAACCCGGCGGTACACGGCGGACTGGAGAATCCATTGGGCGCCGTCAATTGCCAGGCGACCCACCGCCTCGACCTCGGTGCCAAAAGGGAATCGCTGTTGTTGGACGGAACGGACCATGACCTGCCCCGTGGTGTCGCGAATGACCATGAACGAGCCGGGTTCGTGGGCCTGAACCACGCCGCGCACCC
Source organism: uncultured Opitutia bacterium (assembly GCA_903940425.1). Classification (GTDB taxonomy): domain Bacteria; phylum Verrucomicrobiota; class Verrucomicrobiia; order Opitutales; family Opitutaceae; genus Fen-1467. The sequence goes on from CAJAKX010000136.1 coordinate 29,436, forward strand.
GGATCATCTGGCCGGTCGGAGCCTGATGGATTTCGTTGATTCGCGTCAGTGGAATCTGGAAATCCACATAATCGTCGAGCGATCCCAGGACAGTCAGATCACTCTGCCGGCCGACATACAGCTCGATGGTGGACTCGGTCCCCGATGTGTCAAAACGGGCGGAATACAAAGCGGTGAAGCGGACGAACCGGCCCTGCCAATTCGGCACGGAGTGAGGATCGTCCGGTTTGACCCAGCCGATGACGGGGCGATCTTCGATCACCAGCGCAAGGCGGACGTGGTCATCATCCATCAATTGTTGTCCGTCGACGTAGGCGTCGGCGGTCACGATCCGGCCATCCAGCGCGTTGGAATCCCGAATCCTGCTCTTGGTGGGCAGTGGTTCAATCGGGGCGAATTCCTTCAGCACCGTCACCGTGACCGTGTTGGCGTCCAGCCCTCTAACCGGGAGTAGGCTTCCTTCAATCCGTACGTATTGGCCGGTGCGCAGGACTGGTGGGGATGACGACAATTTCATGTACGTGCCAACGCCGTCCTTTTCCAGCCACGAATTTCTCCAGCGCGGATCGTAGAAACTCACGCGACCTTCGATTCGAAGCGGATGCACGATCGACCGCATTTCGGTCGATAGCGGCCAGATCTGGCTCGGATCGGTGATGGTTTCGGCCGGCGGGGGGGCTGCGGGGGCTTCGGCTGCGCCGACGCGCGCCGGAGCAAGCGCTAACCAGACCGTCACGCAGGCCGCGAGGCCGCGTCGGCCGAAGCGGTTACCGACGTGCATTCCCAGGCTCCAAGGTTGCCTGGAAGTCGCCGGGAAATGCGCGGGATGGTTTTCCATCGGACTAAAACAGTTATGGTCACCAAGTTCAGTCAAAGCAAACCGCAGTATGGCAGATTTGGAGGCAATAGCACTAGGGTTAGGTACCCAGTAGCGCGGCAAACAGATGCCCATCAATGCGCAATGAGCAGTTCGAGCATCCTCCGGTCCAGCTTATGTCCGCGGAAATCCTCGTAGACGACGTCGCTTCGCCCGCTGTCGACGAGGCCGAAGGTGCCGCGAAGGTTCCACATGGCCCAGCCCCAGCCGGCTTCCTTCCAAAGGGCCAGCAGGTCGTTCATCCACGCCAGCGCGACGTCGTGGGGCGTCCGGTTGAAACAGCCCCATTCACCCACGTGGATCGGCACGCCGAGCGCAACGAGCGGCTGCCATTTGGCGATGAGTTCCTGGCGGAGTTTTTCGCGGTCCCACGTCTGCCCCTTGGCATCGACGAGCGGCCAGGTCGGAATGGCGAACGACTCGAATTCATTCTTCGGCACCCAGGTGGCCGTGTAGTGGCTGACCGCTTTGGGCAGGTAGCCGCGCGTGCTTTGGACAAGGCCAAGATCCACGATCCCCGGCACCGGGGTCTGACCGAGATCGGCGCCGTCCGCCACGATGAGGCGGTCCGGGCTTTTTTCGCGAATCGCCGCGACCAGCGCGTGGACGATTTCCACATAGCGCGCCTGGTCGTTCATCCACGGCGGCTCGTTGAGCAGGTCGAAGCTGAGCCGGGCGCTGGGGATGGCTTGATAGCGCTCGGCGAAAAACCGCCACTGATGCGTCGCCGCCGCCAGCGCCTTCTCCATCGACTCCCGCGGGCTGTCGAACAGCAGGAACGGCTCCAGCTCGCGACCGTTGACGCAGTAGCCCGGAATCCGGTGGAGGCACAGATTGACGTGAATCCCGTGCTGCCGGCCGTACTCAATGGCCTGGTCGACCGGCGCGAGCGCCCGCTCATCGATGCTCATCCAATCCTTGCGGTTCGTCCACGCCCAGTAGGACAGCGGGAGGCGGGCAAAGTCGAAGCCCCATTCAGCCATCCACTCAAAGTCGGATTCGCTCAGAGCCACGCCGCGCTGGTTGGGCGCCAGCACCGGGAGATTGAAGCCGCGCCGGCGCGGGATGCGCGGCTGACCGCTCGACTCTGGTGTCGCTGCGGCTGCGGCCATGGCACGAGAAGACAGCAAGAGGCCGGCCGCCGCCGTGGCGGAAGAACCGATAAAATCACGTCGATTCATCATGCTTGGGAAGAAGACTAGGGGGCAACTCGCCGAACAAGCCGAGTGGGGGCATGGAATCGCCGTGCACCATCGTCATTGCCTTGGAGTATCGGAAACATGGGCCGGCGCCGCTGCCCTCAGGATGTCGGCAAGGCGGCTGACCAGCTCCATGCAGGCTCTCCCATCGTGGTAGGGGCATTTCCAGAGGCTGACCTTGTCACTCGAAAGAACGGTGCCGTCCCGCGCCAGGAGGTTGTACCACTCGCCGTGCTTCTGATCGACCACATGGGTTGCGATGAAATCCCAGCTGTGCATGGATGCCTGGAGAAAGCGGGGATCACCGGACAATTGGTAGGCGTTCAAAAAGCCGGTCGCCGCCTCCGCTTGTTGCCACCATTCTTTGTGCGTGTTCGTCAGGCCCGTGGGCCCGGCTTCCGACAGCAGCCCGCCGTCAGCGTCCACGCCTTCGGCCAGCGTGGCCCGGGCGACTTCCACGGCGACGGTGCGGGTCCGCGCGACCAGATCGTGATCGCCCAGCACCTCGGCGGTCTCGAGGAGCAGCCAGCTGAATTCGATGTCGTGGCCGAACGAGATGCCGTCGGAGCGCGGCGTCCAATCGTCGGCGAGGAACAGTCGCAGGTGGTGGTTGGCGGGATCGAGGACGCGCGTGAGCATCAGGTCCACGAGGTCTTGCAGGTTGCCGCGCAGCTCCGGGTCGGGCCAGACCCGCAGCAGGTTGGCGTAGGCCTCCATCACATGCAGATGGGTGTTCTGGGATTTCGGGCCCGGCGCGCTGAGGCGGCCCCATTGCGGGTCGGACCGCTTCCAGTCCCGGGTGAACTCCTCGAAATAGCCGCGGTGCGCCCGGTCGTGGCTGTGGGACTCGACCGCGCGATACAGCGCAATCGCGCGATCCAGTGGCGCGCGGTCGCCCGTGGCGCGGTGATATTCAGCCAGCGCGTAGATGCCGAAGGCCTGGCCGTAGATTCTTTTCTTGGTGTCGAGCGGCTTGCC